>CAJOFT010000036.1 GCA_905234025.1 Paludibacteraceae bacterium | reverse complement strand
AGCGACTTCGTGGAAAGCAATAACACACATTCCAAGCCGATAAGAAACAAGACCATCGCCACGCTGATGGTAGCGGTCAGGTACATATTGAAAAAATGACGCGAATTACTCAAGGCTGTATCAATTTTAATGCTTGTCAAAAGAAAAAGAGAGACGCTAAATTTAGCGTCTCTACAATTTGTGAAACACGATTAGTATTCCCAAAGGTCCTGCTCGAAATCAAGCAACTCGGCTTCGATACGAGCCTGCTCGCGCTTGACATCCTTCGCATTATAGCCATACTGTGCATCGGGAAGCATACGGTTGTACATATTACCTTCACCGACGAGATAGGTCGAATAGAGACGCTTCTGGAAGAACTCGTCAAAAGTCACGCGCTTGGTCTCGTTCTGGGAAGGAATAACGAACTGCTGTGCCAGATACGGACGCAACTCGTCAAACGCGATCCAGAACAGGATCTGACCGTACAATGCGTCCATGACGGGCATTTCGTCAAAATAGTCCACATTATCTGCCCACAACGGTGCGATGCCGATAATCTTCGTGTGCATGCGGGACGTGTGACGGTCAAAGAACACGATCTCCTGAATGAGATATTTGTACTGGTTGCGCACAAATCCGGCATATGCGTAACTGTTGAACTTCATTACGTTCGTTGTCGAGTCATAGTTCAGCAGCATATAGTCCGAAGTGGCAATATTACCGTCACCCATAGATCCGTCACGGTCTGTATTCAGAATTGACGGAATCATCTCACGCCCCATTGGAGGAACATCAAAATAGGGTTTGATGTCTCCTACGTCACTCGATTTGACATAAACCGGAAGACCTTGCACGATAGCGTCCACGATCACGCGGAACAGCGAACGGTAATCCGGATCGTCCGGCTGCGCAGGGAAATACAACTGGTAGTTCTGTTTTTGGCGCAAGTCGATAATGCGATAGACGTAACGCGACCATATAACGTCCTCATTACGATGGAACGTCTGGATAATTGTGTCCCTCGCAGGAGAATATTCCTGAACGGAAATACGCGCCGAACCCTGCTTGTCAAAGAAAGGATTTACGTAGTGCTGCGCATTGGCAACAGAAATTCCTAACAACAGGCATGCTACCAAAAATACTTTTCTCATATAATTTGCTTTTAATTAAGTTCGATAGGCAAACTACGCAACTGAACCTCTTTGCCATCGGGTCCAACTGCCTTGATATAAATAATGTTCACCATGTTACCCTGTTTGAGTTTGCCGATAGCGTCGATAGACTTTGCGTCCAACTTGTCACCCTTGATATTGAAGGATGCTCCAGTCGGCAACTTCACCTGGAAACCGGTAATCGTAAACTTCGCCTGAATAAGACCGTCCGCACCATAAGAAGCGACTATCTTGTTGGAAGGACTCATCAACGCCTTACGTGCAATCTTGGTCTCTTCCGTTACCTGACCACCAACCTCGAAATAAGCATTCGGTTTCGGCAGGTTCTTTACACGGTAAACGTGGGAACCCATAACAGCCGTCTTTCCGTCCACGTCAGCAAGCACTTCAATCGTCAGTTTGTCAGCACTGCCAGCACCCGGTTTGATAATCCAGTTCGCACCGGACTTGGAAATAGCGGCACCCTGGCAACGGACTTGCACCTTCTCAGCAGGCACACCCGGAACAGAAATACTGAACGGGTTGTTGTAACCACGGTACATGATGTTCAAGTCTGTGTTCGAAATTGTTGCAGTAGGTTCACCCACCATATAACGTCCTTCGAACGGCAGATAAACGGTTTCGCCCAAGTGCTGGTAAGCAATTTGACCCTTATACCGTTTTTCGCCCGTACCGGAAGCAATTACTTCGTAAATACCTTCGTCGTTAATCTGCTGACCTTCAATGAAATATTGAGGTGTCTTGGTCGAGTCAATACCTGCCAGAATAATCTTGGCACTGTACTTGCTGCCACGAATCACATACTCCGAACGCGGAATAATGTACGCACCCATTTTGTTCACACGTACGTCACTGGCGTCAGTCTTGCTGTACAAGAATTGCACCGTTTTGCCTTCGTATGTACGGATATCGTTCTGAATCTTCGTCAATACGGTAATGGACGCGCAGACAGGCATTTCCTCGAAGATGGTCTGCTCCCAAGAAATGGGTTTGCCCTCAGCGTTCACACCGTCTGCCGTAGCAAACATCGCCTCGATATCGTGGTTTACCGTTGCATCGTTACCGGAAACCTCTTTCAGGAACTCGCGGTATTCGCCGATTTTCGCCTTCAACTCAGCCGCATGACCTTCGTTGATACCATATTGTTGCGGCACGTTCGTATCGTCCTTCTTGCCGATTTCACGGACAGTGGCGTTCTCTTTTGCCTTGCTGCCGTCAGCGAGTTTGACGATGGCGTTTTTGAAATCAGCGATGTACTGATACAATTCGTCCGACTCCTCTTTGACACGCATCGCTTTGTCATACCATTCCTGAGTTTTTTCCTTATTTTGGCTCAGGGCATTGGCGAAGCGGTCATATTCCAGTCGGTTACCACCTTCGGTGGTTTCAATGGTCGCGTGCAGACTCTCATCCACCTGCAAGTAACCATTCAGGATGGCTGCACTGACGTTCAACGCCAACATGGCGGTGAGCACCAGATACATCATACCTATCATTCGTTGTCTCGGGGTTTCCGGACAGTTTTTTGCTCCTCCCATTGCTTAATTGTTTTAGAATTAAGAAATCAGATTATTATAAAACCGGCTTATGCTACAGCATTGAGCATGTTACCGTAAACCTTGTTCAGATCAGCTACCTGTTTAGCCAACTGTTTGCTTGCAGCCTCGTAATCAGCATGTGCTTTTACAGCTTCAGCCATAGCAGCCTGAACCTTCTGTGCGTCAGCAGCCATTGCTTTCACGCTGTCAGAAGCGGCATTGATTTGTGCCGTCTGGGCTTTGTAAGCATCCACTTGTGCCTGCAATGCGTTGAGTTGCAGTTCATATACGGAATTGAGCGAACCGATCTTTGCGCCAAGGCCTTCCACGTTCTTGTGATAAGCCTTTGTGCCTTCTACGACACCCTGCATGTCAGCAACGATTGAGCCGTATGCCACTGCCAGTTCGTCATTCTTTCTGCTTACTGCATCCGAAGAAGCGGCGAACTTGCCTGCAGCTTCACTGGCAGCTTCCATCTTCTCACCAAGTTTGGCACCTGCGGTTGCCACTTTGCCGAGCTCCTGCAATTGAACGGCAGTCTTTGCAAGACCTTCAATACCGTCTTTGAGAGAAGCCATCTCTGAATCCGACAGACCGGGAGCACCTGCGCTCTTCTTGGCTTCAGCAGCCGGAGCAACACCGCCTTCAACACCTGCGCCAAGCAGTGTCGGACGGGGACGACGCTGAACCTCTTCCAAATACTCGGGCTCTGCACCGTAACCAATCAACTGCGGGAACACATTCTCCCAGTGGAAATCAACGTGCGGTTTATCGAAGCAACCGATCATGAAGAGGAATGCCTCGGTAATCATACCGGTCATCAGCACGGGACCTGCGCCCGGGAAGTGCATAATCTTGAACAACGCACCGATAATTACGACTGATGCACCAATCGAATAAACCATACCGGTAATTTTCTTTCCTTTATAGGACTCATACCAGTGAATGAATCCAGACTCTTGTTTTGCCATAAAAATAATGTTTTTATAAGTTAGATATTAAGTTATTTTTTTCTTTCAATTAATCGCCAATATACGACCGTACGCAACGGAATCCGATATACGGACGGCTCTGATATTGATACTCGTAGACGCGGACACCGCACTGGAGGAAGTAACTGATGTCTTTCCAGCTACCGCCTTTCACCACTTTCTTTTTGAGGATGTCGGGATCGTCAATACGTGCCATGTAGCAGTAGTTCGGATTCAAGTCGTGTACGTTGGTGTTTGCCACGGGCTGGAAAGCCGAAGACGTCCACTCTGCCACATTACCAGCCATGTCGAACAGACCGAAATCATTCGGACGATACTGTGCCACACGGCAAGTGGTTGTACCGGTATCATCATTGTAGGCACCACGGTACGGCTTGAAGTTTGCGAAGAAGCAACCTTTGGCGTCACGCGCATAATTACCGCCCCATGGATACATCGCCATCTTACGGCCGCCACGTGCAGCATATTCCCACTCAGCCTCAGTCGGAAGACGATACTCCTGTGCATTGGCATGAGTATGCTCCTGGAAGAAATTGGTACGCCAGTAGCAGAATGCGTGCGCCTGTTCCCAGGTTACACCTACTACCGGATACTCCAGGAATCCGTCATGCGAGAAATACTTCTGCATCAACGGGTCGTTGTATGAATATTGGAAATCGCGCACCCAAACCATCGTGTCGGGATAAACGCAGATAATCTTGTTTGTCAGCAGGTCTTTCGGGCTGCGGAGCGGACGTACAATCGTTGCTTCCTGAATAGCGCCGTTCTCGTCAATCCATGCCGTATCGACACGTGACACCGCATTCGGAGGATAGCAACCGCGCGCCACATCGAACTTGTTCTCGGAGAGAACCGCCTGGTCATAGTTTGTCCAACTGTAACGGAACGTCAACAAATTGGTGTTAATTCTCTTTGTATCAGGGAAATACATCGGCTGCAAGGCTTCGGTTTCCTCTTCTTCCTTGCTGTTCCACGGAATTTTGCGTTTCCAGTTCAGACGATAGTTCTCCTCGTCAAAGTCTTCGTCCTTCGGCTGGATGGCATAATCCGTCAAACCGGCATCCACCAGACGGGTCAGCGCAATGGAGTCGCGCACATAGTACACGAACTGCTTGTATTCGTTGTTCGTGATTTCGGTCTCGTCCATCCAGAACGCCTCAACAGTTGCCATATAGACATTGTCCTGCTGTTCAAAAATGGCAGACTGGGTGTTTGCTCCCATCATGAATGATCCCTTGCGTATGAAAACCATTCCGTAAGGATTGGCCTCCTTGAATTTAACACTATTGGCAACACCCACCAGCTCTCCTGCCGGTTTGTTACAAGCCGTAAATAGCGTCACTAACGCAATTACAAATAAAACTCTACTGATTTTCATCATATTTTGTTTTTTTATATCTTTTTTCGTTCTTTTTTGACCGAGAGGTTACCCTGACGTTACCGAGAGGATAGCTTCTTACAAATAACGTACACTTTTGTACTTGTTTGTCCGTTTCGGTTTCAGGATGTTGAATCCGTATGCCAGATACAACTCATGTGTTCCGTAACTTTCCAACAGCAGGTTGTTGTGCGGCAGTTCGCAGGTATAGCCCAGTGTCAGCCCCGATACAATATCTATCCCCAACAGCACGTTCACGCTTCCTGCAATCCGGTAGCCCAATCCCCATCTGTAGCGGTCTTTGTATTCGCACAGCAAACTCATGTTGATGTCCCACGACGCAAAATCCGTCATTACCATCATCGAGGGTCGCAATTGCCATTCTTTGTGGTGCTTCAGCCGGAAATTGTATCCGCCGGCAATGTACATCGTGCCGCGCAAATGCACTTCCGAATACTCGTCCCACTCCACGGTCGGCTGTGTAAGGTGGCTGTAACTTGCGCCTACCCACCATATTCCGGTGGTGTAATAGATACCAACCGCCATGTCAAATGTCATTCCAGACTTGCTTCCCTTGGGAATTGCCTCGTCGTTTGTATCAAAATAATCCGACTCCGACAACTGATCCAAGTTCACGCTGTCACCTTTGAAGCCCACGTTCACGAATCCCAAATCCACTCCGCCGCTCAAGTATCCTTTCCCGAGCTTGTGCCGGTAAGCGTATTGTGCATGCAGCGTCTGGTTCGTAAACAGTCCGTACTTGTCATTCATGAACCGTATTCCTGCTCCGTGTTTGGTTTTGCCTATTACAAACGGCGAACTGAAACTGAAATACGTAGTCATCGGTGCATTAGTAATATTCGCATACTGCATACGATGCATACCCGCCACCTTCATCAAGTCGCCTTCTCCCGCCGCTGCGGGATTATAGGCTGTCGGCATATACATATATTGTCCTATCTGCGGGTCAAACTGCGCCATAACGGCTACAGCTCCACCTATCAACACAAATAACAGAACAACATATCGTTTCACAATCGTCTAATTGTCAATCGTCCAATCGTCAATCATCAATATTCTTCCTCATCGAAGAAGAAATCCTCTTTCGTCGGATAATCCGGCCATATATCCTCTATACTCTCATATACTTCGTCCTCGTCCTCTATCTCCTGAAGGTTCTCTATCACCTCCATCGGAGCGCCGATTCTGTTCGCATAATCAAGCAATTCCTCCTTGGTTGCAGGCCATGGTGCATCCTCTATTTTTGATGCCAATTCTAACGTCCAATACATAACTTTTCCAAATTAGCGTGCAAAATTACACTTTTAAATTGAAACGTGCAAACATTTTTTGCATTATTTTCATTTTTTTATCATTTTTCTGCTACTTTGACTTTACAAAAGCCATTTTTTATCAAAAAAATCATTCTTTTTGCCAAATTTCTTCTTTTTCACCCGTTATGGTCATAATGTATCGGGCAAGCGTAAAAAAGTAATCGCTCAACCGGTTGACGAACACAAGTTCATTATGCCACTCTTCAGGTTTTTCACAAGCAAGCATGCAACGTTCCAACCGTCTTGTCACTGTCCGGCATACATGGCATCGGCAGGCGCCTTCGTTTCCAGCCGGCAGCACGAATGCCCGGAGCGGTTCCAGCTCTGTCTGCATCTGATCCATCCACGTCTCCAAACGCGCTATTGCCTCATCGCCGATATGCATATCTGCACCCGCCAGACACGCGCCCAAGTCAAACAGACGGCTCTGGATCCACGTCAGATGCTCTTGCAGCTCCGTTCCGGGAATGATGAACTTGTACGTGTTCACTTTGAAATTGAAACCTTTCACCAGTTCGTCTATCGTCACCCGCAACATACCGACGAAACTGTTCAGTTCGTCCGAAGTGCCGTAAGCCTCTATGCGCAAGTCCGTTTTGGGCACACGTTGTCCGTTGGCAAGCGAAGTCTGCCCCTTGTCTCCTGTTTTCGTGTAAATCTTCATATCCGCAGTTTATAATGTTTTTTCAGGTAATGTTTGTCAAAGAATAGTATTCCAAAGTCAAAAAAGTCCATTGTTGTAGTCACGTCGGAATAGTTTTTGAGTAGTTCCCACGCCTCCTCCATTTCGCGGCTGTGGTGTATGTCATCAATTATCACGACGCTTTTTTCTCCCATACAGGGCAGCAATGCCTCAAAATACCGTACTGTCGGTTCTTTGCGGTGGTTTGCATCCATATACACCACATCCGTCTCTACGCGCGCGTATGTATTTAAGGTGTCATCAATATTTCCCTGCACGGCTTCAATGTTTTTTATGCCAAGTTTCCGCCAGTTCAGTTCCGCCAGTTCAACCAGTGCTCCGCTTCCTTCAAACGTCAGCACCTTGTTCCTGCTGTCCGGCATGGCAAGATAGGCGGTCGTTATGCCGAGGTTCGTGCCAAGCTCCATAATCCGCAACGGTGCACCTTTCTCATGGCTCAGCCAGTTCACAATACGGAAGAACAGCTGTCCGTTCTTTGCGCTTTCAAGCGAGGTCTTCGCAATATCACATACCAGCCTTTCCTCGTCTTTGCCTTGTCCGCGCGAACCGTAATCGCGCACGTTTATCAGTTTCGGTGCCCGCAACATGGCTTCACGCCGTTCTTCTATGTCCGCCCAGCAATAATAGCGGTTGTCATCGCTGATGATATGCCGGACAAGATGAAAGAGATACGGCGAGTGAATGCCCTCTCCGCCGGTGTTCCAACTGGTCAGCTGATGCCTTAACCACGCCGGAATTCTGAATCCTGCCACACGTATTATGTGCCCCATAAACTAAAAAAACGCACAAAATTACTACTTTTTTTGCATATATCAAAAAAAAAAACTACTTTTGCAGCATGATTTTGAACTACATTTGGATTGCACTCATTTTAATTGCCGTTATTGTCGGCTTGGTGCAGTGTTTTGCCTTCGGGCAGACAGACATCTTCAACGCCATTCTGAACTCGACATTTGCGTCTGCGAAGTCGGGTTTTGAAATCAGTCTCGGTCTGACGGGCGTGTTGGCATTATGGATGGGAATTATGAAAATCGGCGAGCAAGCCGGAGTCATCAACCGTTTTTCGCGGCTCGTCAGCCCTTTCTTCACGCGCATTTTCCCCGAGTTGCCGAAAGGACATCCGGCATTCGGTTCCATGCTGATGAACATCTCAGCAACGATGCTGGGTATTGACAATGCCGCCACGCCATTGGGATTGCAGGCGATGAAAGAATTGCAGGAATCCAATCCTGACAAGACCAAAGCCTCCAATTCGATGATTATGTTCCTCGTGCTGGTTACCAGCGGACTGACGCTTGTACCGGTTTCGATTATGACATACCGTGCACAACTTGGCGCCGCAAATCCTGCCGATGTGTTCCTTCCGATACTGCTGGCTACGTATTTTGCAGCGATGGCAGGTTTGATTTCCGTGGCGGCCATCCAGAAGATCAATCTGTTTGACAAAGTCATTCTCGGCACGCTTGGCGGTCTGACCGTTTTTGTAGGCTTGATTATCTGGGGAGCGCTTTCCCTGCCGCAGGAAACTGTCAGCAAATGGTCTGCCATTCTTGCGTCCGTGCTGCTGCTTGCGGTGATTGTCTGGTTCGTGGTTGCTGGAATGGTAAAGAAAATCAATGTCTATGATGCTTTCATTGACGGCGCCAAAGACGGCTTCAAAACGGCTGTGGGCATAATCCCTTACCTCATCGCCATACTTGTAGCAGTAGGCATGTTCCGTGCTTCGGGCGCAATGGATCTGTTAGTGCGCGGCTTGGGTCTCTGCTTTGCGTGGATGGGCTTGAATACGGACTTTGTGCCGGCATTGCCAACGGCGTTCATGCGTCCCTTGAGTGGTAGCGGTGCACGCGGTCTGATGGTGGACGCAATGATGCAATATGGCGCAGACTCGTTTGTCGGACGTCTCGCAAGTATTGTGCAAGGCTCGACAGATACGACATTCTATATTCTCGCCGTTTATTTCGGCAGCGTAAGCATCAAGAACACACGCTATGCCGTACTTTGCGGACTCATAGCGGATTTCTGCGGCATCCTTGCCGCCATTCTGCTTGCCTACCTGTTTTTCCATTAGAAACCTGTACTTAATTCTATATCCATGAAAACACGACTTACTATTCTTTTCTCACTGGTTGTTGCCTGTTCTCTGGCAACGGAACGCGTGACACTGGAAGACCTGCGCACAAACGGTTGGGCTTCGTATCAGGGACAACGCATCCGCATTACGACGCCGTTAATTGTGTGCGGCACGTTCTATGATTCCATCCTGCTCGCGCCGGAACGGCTGTACGTGCCGGAAGAACGGGCTATCGGTCTTGACAAAAGAGACAGCACACGCTATTGGCAGTTGGTGGAGTACAACCGGCAGCAAAGCATCAAACTGGTATGCAAGGCGCCGTATTATCTCAATTTAGGTGCAACAATACGCAATTTGGAGGCATACGTAATGGGGGAACGCCACTTGCAGACAGGGCAACAGCCTAAATTCAAAAACTACAAGCCTTCCAAGCGTGTGCCGGATTTGGGAAAGCCGGATATGGTAGTGTGCTGCGCGAACATTCAGAACTATTTTGTACACCTCGGCGGTTACGCTTCGAAGCGCACCACGCCGCAGCAACACGCCTTGCAACGGCTGAAAGTGGCATCCGCGCTCACTCGCTTTGATGCAGATCTCTATGCCCTGTGCGAATTGGAGAAAGGCTGTGCCGCACCGGCTGAACTGGCGGAAGCGATGAATGAAATCGCAAAAAAAGCACATTACGATTATATCCGCACAAGCGGAACGGACGGAGATACCATCTCTGTAGGCTTCATCTACCGCAGCGACCGCCTGAAACCCTACGGCGAACTGCGCAGTGCCTACGATGCGCCGAGCATCTATGCCTACAGGTTCCTGTTGCAAGGCTTTGAAGATCTGCAAACGGGCGAACGGTTTGTGGTCTCGCTCAACCACCCGCGCAGCAAACGCGGTGCGCCCGACATCGCCAACCAGAAGCGGATGAACAACATCAATGCCATGTTGGGCAATATCCGCCAGGCGTACGCAGACAGCATCTATACCGATCCCGACTTGTTGGTGTTGGGCGATTTCAACTGCTATCGCTACGAAGAACCGATACAGACCATCGTGCAGGCAGGTTATGAAGACATGCTCGCAGGTGACAGCCTTAGCTATTCATACAGTTACAAAGGCGAATGCGGCAGTTTGGACCGCGTGTTTGCATCGCCGACGATGGCACCGCAGATTACCGCCGTGAAGCATATTCACTGGAACACCGACTATTACTATTCCGCAGTGTATTACAGCAAATATAACTTCAAGGGCTCCCAATTGACAAAAGCAGCGAAAAAGAATCTTCTTTTCCGCTACTCTGACCATGATCCGGTGCTGATTGGTATCCGTTACCAAACCACCAGGTGATATGTCCGTGTATCAAGTTGCAAAATGAACGAGCCTGCTGTAGCAGGTGTGGTAACCGGCGAGTCATTGTACGGTTGCTCGGAAACACAGAGCCCCAAAGCATTATACCAACGGGCGACTCCTTGACCTTCCAATTCCAACGGAGTACCTTTCGGCACAAGTGTCGGGATGTCGCGATTATTCTCCGGCATTTTTTCCGGCGTTATGGCACATGTAAACAATTTCACATGGTCGGACACACGGGTCAATTCTGCAGAATAGGATGCTGAGAAATCCAATCCCTGCGGCAGATAGAGGTACGATCCGGTCGCACCTTCAATAGGCTGACCGTTTTTATACCACTGATACAGGATGAAGGTATAACCGCCGTTATACTCGCTGTTCTTCACGGCAAGTACATCGTTCCAACGCTGTGTAAGCACGGATACGGGATAATTGACTACGAGAGTATATGCCATCTCCACATCCTGTTCGGGCAAAGTATCGTGCAAAGTAAGCCAACCCTGATAACGGTTGGGATACAAGTCCGTCGGAACAGGAATAGTAACACTACCCTTTCCTGAAACCGTTGCTAACGGCGCACGCACCACGGGCTCGAATATATCCGCATCCTTGAAGCGGTTGGAATACTTGAAGGACGTGCCTTTCGTAATCTCATAATCCAGAACCACATTGTTGTCTCCCGCACAAATCGGATAAACGGTGTCCAACAAGTGTGCCTTGAGCGTCTCATAGATAAAGAGGTTCAACACGGATGCCGAGTCACAAGACGGGGAAACATAGTAGTACGTACCGGTCTGATTGTACGATGTTCCGTGGAACACGTAAGTCTCATAGTCAAATATCAGTTTGTTAAGCGTATCCCGCTTCGGCTCGCGCAAGTCGAGATAGTAAATCGTGTCGCACGAAGTCTCGGACGGAATAAATATCGAGTCAAACTTATAATCGGTATAACGTTTCCCGTGCCACATGTAACCCACGCCGGATTGCTTGTCTGCATCGCAAAGGTAAACATGCGTCGTGTCCACATAATTGGTGACACGCGGCATAAAGAGATGGAACGTATCCGTGCGTTCGCAGGTCATAAAGCGCGTGGTGAGGGTCACTTCATACGTAGTATCTCTGTCCTCAAAGGCCTGGAATACATGGTCCACTTCCTTGTTATAATTAACCTTGCCCTCTCCGAAGTGCCACTCGAAGAACTCAATCTTATGGCGTTTGCTGATAAGGGTGTCATTAGTAACGTGGTCTATCTCCTGCACATAGCTCTTCGAAGCGTCCAAATGGTACGTATAGGTCTTTTCCTCGCAATCCATCTTGGTTTGTTTGCATTCCATGACAGGAATCGGATTGGTGGCAAGGGTCGAAGCATACAACGTAAAGTAGCAGGCGGAATCCTGCACGAACATACAATCCACGGCATAGAGGTTATCATCGTGATATCCGGCTTCAAAGACCTGTTCATGTCCGCGGACATACTGCTCCGGCATCATTCCGTCAGGCATACGGTGAACCTCGTCCGCCGCATAGAACCAACGGTAAACGAATCCGTCCGGTGCTGTAAACTTCGGGTTGATGGCACCGCACTGCATGTCTTTGAGTTTGCCGTCCGAGCAACCGAGCGTAAAGTAGGCATAACCGCAGTGAGCTGTAAATGCGCAGTCAAACGTCGAAAGCCGCACCGTCAGTTTCTTGCCCTCGTAAGCAGGGTTCTTGAGGTTGACTCCGACCGTTGTCCATTCTTTCCATATGACATCCTCTCCATTAGCTTGCGCAATGGCTTTAGGCGTAAGATGCCAACCCTGTGCGGCAGCTTCCGGACGCAACTGTTTGTTCGTCCCCGTTCCCATCAGCACATTATTGGCATTAAAGTCTGCCTGTCCGCAGGAACCGATAGTTACACCGCCTACCATAATATCGTATCCGAATGGCTCGGAGCCTCCAACAGCGGGGCATACTTAAGCAATAGCACCGGATATGACATCGTATCTACCATAAAGGAGTATTCGATACGTTCCGTCTGGTTACCGTTGAGCCAGTTACCCAGACGCACGGATGCCAACTCTCCGTCCGGAACGGTCTTCAGCATACCGCCCGAGCGCGGCTCGGTTTCTGTCTTGTCAAAGTGTACCGTATGACGGCTATCAGGACTGGTAGGTCCAAAGTCCTGCTTGTCCAATACATAACTATTGAAAGTTGTAGTGTTGTTAAACCCTGTACCGGTGTAGCATTTTGCCATATCAAGGTTCAAATAATCGACACACATCTCATCCGGATTATAAATGAGCATATTGACGATATTTTTCAGACTGTACAGGTCATCCGCACATTTCGCACGCACAATAAAATCCGTCTTGCCGGCAGGAAGTCCGCCAAAGGAATAGGATTTACCGGTCACTTCCACCGGTCCGAACCAGCGGTCGGCATCATAGGAATACGCGGAAACCTCATACTTGTCGGCTTCACCGCGCCAAGCGAGGTCGCACTGTCCGCCGTTCTTCGTGACGCTGAAGTTCGTCGGTGCCGCACAGGGACGGGTGTCGGAAACTTCGATGTTATCGATACAGGCAGGTGGTTGCTGCTCCATCAAAGAGCCGTTAATCCATGCAAAAGCAAGATAATGCTTTTTGCCGTTCACACGGGAGTTTTTGAGTCGGGCGGTAAACTGTTTCCACGTCTGAGTGGCGGGAGCAAACTTTATTCCGGCAGTCGGCTGCAAAGTTACAACATAATCCACATACTCTTTAGGAAGTTCTCCTGAACTGAACGAATTGGAATAAACCTTGATAGAATCTCCGGTATCAGGGTCAATCACAGGAATCCAGAACACATACAAACCGTCAAAGGCAGAATACACATTACCTACCGCACGGTACTCAAAAGAAATCTGGTAATCTCCGGAAGTAAGCGGATCAAGGGTGACCGTGTCGTATGCAAACACCATACAACCCTTGTTCACATAGTGCGCCGAAGTTCCGCCGTCATCGGAGATATACAGACCGTATTTGCCGCCGATACCGTTGTTACCCGGCACGCCGAGATACCATCGGTTTGTTATCTGCTCATCTATGGACGCGCTAACCGTTGGCGTCAGTTTCCAGCGCGCACGGTCGGCTTCGTTCTCAAAATCACAATAGTAACGGTTGCGGGTATTCTGCGCCATGACGGCACCGCAACTTGCCACCAAAAGAATAATCAAAGTGTATAGTTTCTTCATAGTCTCAAAGCATTAATGTCCAACAATCAAATATTGTGCCTGATGCTCGTTATTGAGCTTAATCATATCTACTACGTATGCGCCGGCGATAGCAGGTGCGATAATGGTTGCAGCACCTTCGCCGAATTGTTTGTCTGAATATACTTGCCCCGTCTGCGTAATGATACGTATCCGCATGGGCTCGCTGAGACGTACGTCAATCTCCTGCGAGGTCTTGACAAGTGTCGGGAACTTTGTGATATCGTGGTGTATGGTCGGCGTAATCGGACAAGTTTCTACGGAAACACTGTCCGCACGGGTAAGCACCACATAATACGTCGCAGCCGTATCCAACGGTTCATAGAGGTAAGAGCCTGTAGCACCCGGAATAGGTTCATCATTCTTGTACCACTGATAAGCCGTAAACGTATAACCGCCATTGTACTTCGGACTCGTCACGGCAAGCACGTCGTTCCACTTCTGCTGCACTACACTGCTACGATAGTGAATCTCAAACGGTATCGTGAACGAGGTCACACCGCAACAGAACTGGTGGAACTCCAACTCCGCCTTATATTGTCCCGGAAGCGTTGTCTCCGTATATGGAATCGTCAGCGAGGTCAGACCTGTCTCGTCCGTCATAACGTCCTTGAAGCCAGCCTGATGAGCCGCGTCGTTATATACGAGACTTATACTGTCATACTGACCGTCCAGGATACGGAAATCAACCACAAGGTTTTCGCCGTCAGCGCAGGTTATCATCGGCATGTCCGAGGTCACATCGGCTGCAATCAGCTGGTTGACTGTCAGGTTCGTTGTCACAATACTGTCACAACCGTACTGGTTACGCATAAAGACGGTATGTACTCCCGGTTCATTGAACTCCTTGTCACCGATGACAATGGACGAGTCGGAACATATCGAATCGTATCGGAACTGCTCCGGTGTCTTCTGATGCACCTTGAGCGTGAGGGTGTATATGGAGTCACATCCCGCAAAGTTGGCAGTCGTGTCCGCCAACACGGTATCTTTCTCCGCCGCATAGAATCTGCCGGAGAACAGATATCCGTCCCCTTCACAAAGTTCTTTGTACTCGACACTGTCCGTATTGACAATACTTGGCACGACAATAATACTGTCCATGGTACTGTCGCAGGCATTGTTGTCACCCGTGAACACGCGCAACCGAACAAGCAGCGTATCACCTTCGGCAGGAGCCACGTACATCGGACCGTAGTTGGAGGTCTTGTTCACTTTGCCGTCACTGAAGCGGGTAAATGTCCATTCCTGGTCACTGCATATCTCGGCGGTGTGCAATTCGTAGCCGTAGTACTTGTTCATAATGTGCGACTTGTTGGTAAAGTACACACGGTTGGAACACTCTTCCGGCTTGATTTTGAACGTATATGCCGGCACAGGGAACCGCGGTGCGGAAACAGTGCTGACCTCGAAATAACAGGTCGGATCCTCAATGAAGCTGACGCGGCAGGTATATACATGATAGCCCGCATCCGCCTCCAATTGCCGGTCATGACCAACAACGGTACCATCCTCATCCGTCCACTCGTAAGAGAAGCCGTCCGGCGCATTGCAAATCACTTTCGCATCGGCACCGCAGTTCTCAGTCTCGATATACGCCGAAGCGCAATCCAGACAGAAGTAGCCGTAACCGAAGTGTCCGCCACCACCGCAGTCACGCGTGGTAAAGCGCACCTTGATGTTCTGACCGGCAAACTGCAAGAGGTTGATACCAACCGTTGTCCAGTCTTTCCATACACAGATATCCAATCCGTGTTTTTCTTTGGTCTCATTCCAGTCGCCGGAAGCAACTGCCGATGAATAGTTATCGGGTTGTTGTGTTCGTCAAAGAGTTCCATCTTGAATCCCGGATCACCGCAACCGTCATTCGGTTTGTTGAGTACAATCGCATACTTGATCAGCAGAATACTGGCATTGAACGAATCCACCGAGAACGTATAGGTCATCGATTCCGCCTCATACTGCGTATTCCAGTTACCGAGACGCACCGACCCGAGTTCGCCGGGAGGTACACAGAGCATGATCGTGTCCGTATTCGGGTCCAACTCGTTCGGATCCATCATTATCGTATGACGGCTCATTTTGCGGTCAAGCGGGTCATTGACATACCCGACGTTGTCATAAGGCGTACCGCCGTTGTGTCCTTCAATGTAGCCATACGTACACGTCAGATACGGATTATCCAGTTCCAGGAAGTTGATACAATGGTTGTATGGGCAGTACATTATCACATTGTTGAACGCCGAGTAGGCACTGGTGTCACTGCCGAGAGCGCTCTTGACACGTACGTCATACGAACCTTCGATAATACGGGTCAGGTAGTACGTGCAGTCCAAACCGTCTTTCTCAAAGTACTGTGCTCCTTCCACGATATCGTCTGCGCGACGCCATGTAGTCGTACCGATAGAACGGTATTCTACCACGAAGTTGTTTCCCTGGCTCTGCCACGTCACCTTCAACGTCGAGTCATCGCAATTCGGCTCTACCATCAGGTTCGTCGGCTTCTTCAGTGTGGCAGAAGAAATCTGGATATTGTCGATACAGGCACCCATTGCCTGTGACCCTTCATCGCGGTTATTGTTCACCCAGATAAAGACAATGGCAAATATCTCGTTCTTGGAATTTCTGGAACTTACCTTTATATCGTCGCTCAACGATGTATTATGCCACTGCGAGACGTTCAGCAGCGCAGAATCCCGAGCCAGTCCCATACGCGAACATACGTTTATCGTCGGCTTTGAGAGTATGCCCTCCGTTTCGGAAGCGATATTGCCAAGATAATATCCCTCGGCACCTTGTGTCTCCGTAAGCAGGAAGCGCTCGGGACAAACCATCACGTACAACGCGGAAGCACCGGTTACACCGATACATTTCCAGTCAAAACTGAGGTCATAGTTCTTCTGTTTCTCCGCATCGGGGAACTTGAACCGCAGGTACGCCACGGCTATATTCGGACTCGTACCGAAATGTGGGTCACTTCCGGTGTCGGAGATATAGAGACTGCGTTTGCCGTCGCTGTAGGTGGCGGAGCCGTATATCCATTTGTCGGCAGCCGACGGAGTTTGCGGATTGAGCACCCAGTCACTTAAGTCCTCGGATTCCTCAAAACTGCATACATACGGCATGGTATTCGCTTGTGCAAACAGCATCACCGGCATAAACGCCATCAGCAATATGTATAATACTTTCTTCAAATTACTAATTATTTAACTTGTTGGATATCAGCACCGTTGGTCGCCGTAATCATGAATTCTACACGGCGGTTGAGTGCACGTCCTTCCTCGGTATCGTTGTCTGCCACAGGCTCGGATTCACCCTTACCCTCGGTTTCGATACGTTCGGGGTCTATACCGCGCTTGATAAGGTCTTTCTTGACGGCATTCGCACGACCTTCGGACAGTTTCTGGTTGGCTTCGTCCGTACCTACATTATCCGTGTGACCGGTGATTCGGATGGTTACGCCCTCGTTCTCGGAGAGGAAGGTTGCCAAATCTTCCATCGCTTGTGCGGAAGCAGGCAGGATATAAGTCTTGTTCGTCGCAAAGAACAGGTTGTGGATCTTCACGCGGATTCCTTCTTTAATCTTTGTCATGTAGAAGCGCAGCGTGTCTTTCTCGAAGTGGATGGTGTCATCCAGCGGCATATAGCCCGGATAGCGCAGGTGCGCCACGTACTGACCGCCCAGCAGCTCGGTCACGAACAGACCGTCATCAGCCGCTTCGCCTTCGTACAGGTCGTGTTTGTCCTCTGCATCACCCACGCGCACGGTTGCCGCAACAGGACGGCGCGTGTCGCCTGCATACGCATAGCCGCACAGCGTGTAAACAACAGGCTTCGGCTCAGGACGCAGACGGATCGTAAGCGTATCAGCCAAGTCGCGTTTGTGCGTATAATGGATGGTCTCGGACGGATAGAAGCCCGGCTTTTCCGCCTTCACATCGTATTCGCCGCGCGCACGGCGGGTAACAATGTAACCGGTTGAGTTCGTGGTCAGGGACGTACCCTTGCCCTCGGAATTGGTCAGCGTCACTTTCGTACCGGCTACGCCTGCTCCGTCTTCCGTATTCTGCACACGGGCAACGATACGCGGAGTAGGTTCTGTCGGCATACGCATCGGCTTCATCTGCTTGCGCGGCAACTCATAGAACACGGCGACTTTCACGCCCACAAGGAACGGATTGATTTTCGCAGAAGCTGCCGAACTGGTCATCAGCGACGAAGTGAAACCCAGGTTGTTGACAGGATCACCGCCTTGCAACACGGTGGAGAAGTCCGCCGGCATGTCATTGCTGCCCAAAGCACTCGGCTTCAGCACGTTCAGCACTCCGTATTCGGCAAACAGTCCCACGCGGTAACGCAGCCAGTCGCTGAACTTCTTCGGCTCGTTTTTGCTACGCGGTTTTTCTTCTTTCTTCTTGATCAGATTCTCGATGTTCACGCCTATTTCCGCGCTCACGCCGAGGTTGAAGCCTAATTGGGCTTTTGCCACATCCGACGTGAACTCCTGGTCCGTCACCAGCGAGTGGGTGTACATATCCGCCAGCGGCGCAACCAGTTCCTTGTCATCAATAGTGGTGGTCATACGCGTATTGACAACGGATGTGCCTATCACGTTCAATCCAAGTTTCGCACCGGCAAGGAAGTACATCCGGTTCTTCCAGAACTCCATACCTGCCAATACAGGAATCTGCACGAAGCCCGTCATGATATGGTCTGTCATGTCCGTAAAGCGGTACTGATAGGTCATCTTGTCCGCATACGGTTGCATGCCGAATGTTCTGGTCAGCAGCGAGTTGTCTTCACTTTCTCCGAAGATGCGGTTCGCCGAGGTAAAGAACTCTATCTCCGCACCGGTCGTAAACAGGAATCGTTTGTATCGCAACTGATAGCCTAATCCTACGCCGCCGCCTACGCCGCCTTTCGCGGAGGTCTGGAAACCAAGTTCCTTCTCCGGCTCATAGTTGAAGCCTGCAGGGAAGAGTGCCGAATAACCGGCTTGTCCCCATATTCCTATACGGTGCGCAATGTCGCGCGACATGTACGCCGCCACTTTCGCATTGTACTTCTCCACTTCGGCTACTTTCTTCTGATAAGCCTCTTCCTCAGACATCTTCGGCTGGTTGTTGGCGGAATCTGCGGGTTTGGAACTGCTGCTTGCCGCAGATTTTGCCTGGGCTTTTTCCTTCTGCTGTTGGGCTTTTTCCTTCTGCTGCTGCGCTTTTGCTTTCTCCTTTTCCTTTTGCGCCTGCGCTTTCGCTTTCTCTTTTGCAGCTTTGGCTTTGGCTTTTTCTTTTTCCTTTGCCGCTTTTGCTTTCTCTTTCTCACGCTGCGCCTGGGCTTTAGCTTTGTCCTTCTGTGCCTGTGTCATGGGCGTAGCAGCCACGGCGGTAGTCACCGTAGCACCGTTACTCAGTATCAAGAGGCATATTGCCAATATCCGTAATATCTTCTTCATAAAAATATAATTATCAATTATCTGATTGCTTGGGTGTTGTTACGTTCCACTTTGCGGTTGCTGGTGTCATAAATCTTCCGCCTCGGTTCATCCGGCAAAGCAAACATACACGTAAACTTCACGCCTACGGTAAGCGGCGTAATGGTCGCGTTCTGCATCTCGGTACTCAGCAACGCCGGCGTTACATGGAACTTCAGTCCTTCGTCCGCAGTCTCGGTGAAGTGCAGCAGATGCTCGCTTTCCTCGCTCTTGCCCGAGAAACTGAGCAGACCGCCTGCATCGGCAAACAGCGCAATATAGTACCGTATCTTGTCCTTGTACGCCTGGAATCCGGGCGTATTATTGAACTCATCCAGTCTGAGACCGAACTCTACATGTCCCGTCAGCGACATGCTGTACGGCAAACTCTGCCACTCACCCGTTATCGGCTCGTCATCAACGAACGCATGGTTGTGCATCGAAACGAAATCGTCCATGAACTCGTCATATTCGCCGTAGGTCGTCAGCAAAGCCGTGGATTTGGCGCGGTCGAGCACCACTACCGCAGGTGTTATACCGGCAAGGAAATAGTATTTCTTTATATCCATGCCGAGGTAGAGCGGAAGCCCGACCTCCAGGAAGTGCGTAATGTCCTTGCAGTCGTTCACCAGCGCATGCATGACAAACGGATCGCCTTCGGTATCTAACATGTCAAGCCGCAAGTGGTCATTGGGAATCTGGTGTGCATAGTAACCGTACCGCAGACTCAATCCCGTCTGGAACAGCAGGTCATTGAAGTACAGCCTGTAACCGCCTGCTATGGACGGAGAGAATCCGTGCGGATTGGAAACCGACTCGGCATTGTTCAGCAATGACGAGTAACCGAAGTCCACACTTGCCCACATGAAATGGTGCATTTCAGGTGCCAGCTTTGTAAACCCGAAGGCTAAAGGAGACCCCAAAACACTTAACAGACTAATAATCAATATTATACGTACGCGCACACGCATAAGTACATAATTTAGGCGGCAAAGGTACTGCTTTTTTTGCAATTATGCAAACTTTTCTGTCATTTTTTCAATAAAACCGCTTTTTTATATACATTTTGACACTTCCGCTTGTTATTCGGCTACACATTACTTCGTGCATTTCGCCCGCATTTTTGCGGGCGTTTTTTACCTCGTTTCACCCTGCTTTCCCCAAAGGTCGCCAAAAGGTCGCCCAAAGGTCGACCAGAAGTCAGCCAAACAAACACCAAAGGTACCACAGAGGTCAAAGGAGACGAGACAGGGCTTTGCAAGGACTTCTATGGGACTTCGGTCATGAAGGCACGGTTACTTCTCCTGCATTGGCAAAAAGAAGAATACATACACAAAAGAAGAAGCCCGCAAATGCGAGCTTCTTCTTTTAGGACAAGAGCAAGACCGCGCAATACGGTCTTGCGTCTCTGAACTATCGTACAATCACTCTGCCGACAAGGTTCAGACCGGTGCCGGAAGTAATCCGGACGGTGTAAACGCCTGCGGTATGGAATGCGTCGATTATTACAGGTTCTTGCTTGTACATACGTGCCTCTACGTTGCGGCCTACGATGTCATAAACCTCTACCTTGAGGTCAGCGAGATCGGCTGCCGTGAAGTTGTAGTCGGCATGTACGGTCTGACCGGCATTGAGGATGGTCGGACGGAGTACAAGTTCGCTGATGTTCACGTTATCGATTGCCTCGGGTCTCGGAACAACCGTGAGTACGAGTACACGCAGACTGTCGCAGTCGCCGTTCAGACCCGGACGCATGATGTCGTAAGTGCCCTCGGTAGCGTAATCCACGCCATAGAAGGTATAAACCTCGTCATCGAAGATCTCCGCCTTGATGGAATCACGGTACATGTCGGAAATCTCAAGCGTGAGCGTCACGGTACTGTCGCAACCGAGTACAGACTCGAAGGTGTATACATATTCACCCGGAGCATTCAGTTCCTTGTCACCGAACTTGTAAGACGTGCCTTCGCAGATGGTTACGGTAGTCGCCTCGTTGTAAACCTTGTTGTATGACAAGTGCAACGTTACGATACTGTCGCAACCCGAAGCGGTTTGCAGCGTCTCGGTGTAGTCACCTGCCTCGGTGTAGGTCTTGCCGGCAGCCTCCCAGTAATACGGAGTGCCTGCGCAGATAGCCGCATTGAACTCGCTCTCGAATGCATCCACTACGGTCAGGTTGAGCGTGATGACGCTGTCGCAGCCGTGGCTTGATACAATCGTGTCAACATAGACACCCGTACGGTCGAGTTTCTGACCGATGAACTTGTCGGTGAATACAAGTTCCTGACCTTGGCAGATAGCGAAGTCAAGGTTCGTGTACTCTCTCGGACGTACATACAGGTGCAGACGAACGACACTGTCGCAAGCATTGACTGCCTGGAGTTTCTTCGAGTATATACCTGTTCTGCTCGGACCGGAGAAGTTGTAATCCGTATAGGAATCACCTTCGCAGATGGTATCCTTGATGATGGTCTCAGGTACCTCGGTGTAGTGAGCGGTCAGCGTGTAGATGGTATCAATAGCACCTTCCTTCGCATCGTTCTCACCTGCCCATTCGGTACGTGTCCAGAGATGGTCACCTGCTTCAATCTTGTCACCGTCAATAACGAAGTCGTATGCATCTATATCTTCGTACTGGCATAAGGTCGTATCCACCTTGAACTCGTCGAAGTAGTTGATACGGACGCTACCGAGGTGCAGAGCCGCGTTAGCAGACTTGTAGGTAACTGCTTCACGGTAGAAACCAACCTTGATCGGCTTGCCTGCGTACTCGCTCAAGTCAACGCGCAAGTTCGTGGACGTAGCAGGAATCTGGTACAGAGCCTGACCGGCGATGAGCGCCTTGATGTTCTCTTTCTTCCAGGTCTTACCACCATCGTCAGAGATAACTACCATCACTGCCCAGTCGTCTGCAACAACACCTGCATCCGGAGCACCTTCAGCCGGTGTGTATGACGAGCACTTCGTGAACGCCACATTCGCAGAGAGGTGAGCAGCCTTGTCTTCAGGCAGTACAACGGTCGGCGTTACCATCCAGTAGTAACGATAGGTCGTTGTCGTGTTCGAAGACGTGTAGAACGGAATTGCATAGTGAGCACCAGCAATACCTACACTGGTCGTTACACGCTTCCAACCATAGGACGTGTTGTTCGTTCCATTGAGTTCTACATCCAGCGAATCAATAACGCTGATAGCGGGGTTCGTACCGAACTGCCAATCCTCGTCAAGAGCCGTGTTACGGAAGTCTTCCAGGAAGAACGGTACACGCAGGGTCGTGAAGACACTGTTAGCCGAGAATTCGGATTCGCCTTCCTCACCGCAGATACTCTTCACGTGCCATACATATTGTGTATGAGTCGAGAGACCGCGGATAGTGAAGGTCTTCGCTTCTACCGTGTCCGCATAGATGATCTTATCCATCTCATACGACGGCTCGGTTGCTATTTCGAGATAGTACTTCTGACTCAATTCGCCGGCATCCCAAGAGAGGACAGCACTGTCGGTACCAATCTCCGAAACACTCAGGTTAACAGGATCGGTACAGGTCTGAATCGGAGTGAAGTAGATATCATCCAAGCCCATGTAGTCGTAGGTGGACTTGTTCTCCGCACCCTTCGCATACAAGGTGGTCATGAAGGTTACATATTGACCTGTTGCACCTGCAAGACTGACTTTCTTCAGTTGGAAGAGATAGTCGTTCGCCTCGTTAGCCTCATCCGTAGTTGACAAGGTACCCTCGTAGTTGATGGTATCAATGGGCACGAAGGTTGAAGCATCGTGCGGATCGGTCATCGTACCTACGATAATCGCTTTCGCGTAGTAGTACTCTGCCGTAGCAGCTGTAGTACCCAACGTGTATTGAGATGAGATCTTGCCGGTTCCCGGGTTGTGATATGCGGGACGCATCCAGAAGTTAACCTGCAAGGTATCAAGGGCATCCAGATCCATAGCCGGCATAGCAATGTACGGCTGGTGGGTCGTGCTATAAGCATACATCCAGATACCGTATGCACCATCCTTCGTGTGGTTACGTGAAACGGTACCCGACGAAGCATAGTTGTATGCCTCATATGTGGATGACCATGCAGCCGTTCCCGCGTTGCCATATACCCAGCACTGAGTCTGCTTGTAGGTCAGTGAGGTCTGACCAGGAATCAGTCTCCAACCGTCCGATAACTCAAAGCCGCAAGTGTAGTTCGGATTAACCGCAACGCACTCGGTATTGAACTCAAGACGCGGAGTCTCTGTACTCTTCGCAGTTCCGGCAGGATTCGTCTGGTACATATACCATTGATATGCGGTACCGGGTTTCAGACCTTCAGCCTTGTAGCTTGTGCCTACAATGGTGTCACGGAGAACCTCCGTCTTGCCGTCCTGGTCAGTTACAACCACGATAGACGGGAAGGTCGAATGCTTAACCTGCCAGCTGAACTCGGCAGTGGTAGTCGTTACAGTACCTGTAACTGCTTTACCCGGAGCAAAGATATTGTCACCAATCGGCTTGATGCTCAGGTCGTCCAGGAAGAACAGACCGTAAGCAGGCTGGAAGAGCACAATATACTTGCCCTTGGCTTCAGACAGCGGAGTCTGCAACTTCTGCCAGTAACGCAGCTTGGCGGGGTCTTTGGTTACAAGGTCCGCTGTCGTGCTGGTATAAGCATCGTACGTCAGCGTATCAATTACCTGCAAGGTTGAGAAGTCATGCGGGTCGGTAAGTGTACCGACAACGATGGACTTGCTGTAGCTTGCACCAAGATAAGTCGTAGAAACCATCTTGTTCTGCGAAGCAGCTGTACCGTAGTCGCTTGCGTAGTTGCAGAAGCAACGTCCGTAGAACTCAATCATCATCGTGTCAAGACCACAGTTCAGTTCGGGCAGCACGATATACGGCGTCATATAGGTTGACGTAGTGTAAACACGCAATGCCGGACTGTCACCACGACCATACTCGTAGCGAGCCGTGGAGGTTGCCGATGTACTCAAGGAAGTCGGTGCACTGGAATAAGCGTAGCCCTTACGTTGGATGAGCCAGTTATAAGCAACCGTAGTTGTCGAGGGCGTACCGGTATAGGTTGTACCTACCGTGAAGCACTCGGGCTTCCAATAGCAGGTATCCGTAGTATTCGCTGCGGTACCGCCTGCCAACATATCGGAGCGCTCCCATTCGGAAGGTTCGTTGAAGTTCCAGAAGAACTCACCATTGGCATTCGGGCCAATCGGCAGACAAGGTGTACGGAATTCCTTCGAAGTGCTTACTTCGTACTTCGTTCCTGCAGGCGCATTCACAGCTACAAGTATTGCCGTATAGGTCGTCTGCGGCGTCAGTTCCTTGATAAGTTGTGAAGTTACACCGCTCAGATTCAGATAAGAATCAATCGTATCTGTCTTCTTGGCCTTCGCGTCATAATGGGTAATATACAGGTTCCACAGACCACCAACATTATTCCACGTAACAATAGCGGAATCAGGACCTGCACTGATCTTATCAAGAGATACCAAACCGTAGCCCTTTGGAGCATCCAGTTTCACGTTGTCAATGTGCGCATAAACCGAAGCGTCCTGTTTCGGCATACGGATGACAATCTGCTTCGAAGCCAAAGTCTCTCCGTCAATATCCAACGTGTATTTCTTGAAGAGGTAGTTATTTTCCGCCTTGGCAACGAGATCAGCATTCGTCTTCGGCATAAAGATATTAGCGATTACCTCATACGTCTCGAAGTCCCCGGACTGGTCAATCGTACCGATCTCCAGTTTGAGGTTCTCATTCGGAGTACTCGGTTTCATCGTACTGAAGCTCAGATAGCAGTTACGCAGGTCAAACTCGAACGAACGATCCTTCGGCTCTGCAATAGCAGGGAAGATAATATAACCGCCATAATAGGAAGCCGTTGCATTCCAACGGAGACCACCCTTGCCATCAGGCCACGGATCATCCGCCTTGCCAGAAGCAGGCTTGTTACCCCATGAATAAACAGCAGACGAAGTGCTCTCCATGCCATACGGATAGTACGAATAGGTTGTAGTAGCCGAGCCACCGTCTCCCATACCGACCTCAAGAGCCGGATGCAGATAATAAGAATCCGATGTGGAATACAGACTGCGCTCCCAACCTTCACTCTTCTCGAATCCGAAGGTGTAGCTATCCTTGTAATAGTACTTCGTACGTGCAGTAAGCGGTCTGCCCGTCCATGCGCTCAATTCACTTTCACCGGGTTCACTTTCACCGGGTACATCAGTAGCACAAACAGTACGTGCAAATATCTGATATACGATTCCCGGTTGCTTGCCAGTGAATTCGAAAGTCTTATTGTTGGTTCTGATGATAGTGGTTGTCGTATCGAGATAAGCCGCTATGTCAAAGTCTTTCTTTGAATATACGGAATCAGGAATAATCACTACATCCCAGAGACTGTTTTCTTCCCTCGCAGGTGTAATATCGATAGTTACACCATACATGGAAGTGTGATTAACGGCAATCGTCGGTGCGAAGCACGAAGGCGGCATACCGATCTTCACATTGTTCAGGTACATGTCACTTGCCATCTCCAGTGTCTCAGCCAGACCGGACGAGAAGGCGATGCGGCGGTGTATTAGTTTTTCAGCGTAGTCCGCCAGAACAATATCTCTGTGGGAGAACTCATTACCGCCGTCCATATAGAGTGTATCGAACGGTGCAAAGCCCGCAGCGGAGTCAAGCACGTCATTCATTGTACCGATATAGAGCACCGACTTGGCGGAAGCACCATACGAACGGGCATCAAAGCTGAGCATATAGTCAGCCAGATTACCTTTCATTTCCGGCATAATAGCCACGCAACGGTGTGAAGTACTTGAAGACCACAGCTCCAATTGCTTGCCGTCCACCGCACCGGAGGTCGGGTTCATTACCTGAGGATAAGTCTTCGTAGTTGCAAGATAATCCTCGAACTGCCAGCAGTCAACGACTTTGGCGTTGGTTGCATAAGCGTTGAAGTCCTGCGTGTAAGGAACATTGAAACCATCCTCGGGGCATAATGTAGCAAATCTCGCACATGCCATTGAGATGGTTGTGCTGTCTCCTTCTCCGCAGATTCCCTGTGCATAGAGGAAGTGGACGGTCCCAGGCTTCAAGCCCTCAATGAGTACAGAATCAGCATGTGTCACAATGGAGTCAACCAACCATTTGTCATAAGTCGGTTTCTCTGCATCACTGAGTTCTTTGTCAGCAAGCAGTATGCGGTACGTCTCCGTATATCCTTTCCAGCTAATTATTGCAGAAGCGTCTGCCACGCTGTCCACGGTGAATTCCTTCACCGGACGGCAAGTCGGAATAGCCGAAACAGATATTTCAGAGATGTAAGCATATCCGTACATGCGCGAACCATTCTCAACAAGGAACATGATGTACTTACCCTTGTTACCCTGGTAGTCACCCTGGTACTCTTCCAACGAGATAGAGAAGGGTTCGTATGCGGTATGACTCAGTGCAAGCGTATCAACGACAACGAAAGTGTTGAGGTCTGTCGGGTCGGTAATGACACCAATAATCAGGTTGTCATTATAGTTAGCACCCGTGGAGGACGTTGTACGTGCCCAGAAGTTCACCTGATACTTCGTGATATCCTCAACAGCCAGTTGCGGCATGATAGCGTACGCTCCGTCATACGGCGTTGATGTTGCAGACGAAGGCACGTATGAGTACATGTAGAGGTACTTGTTGCCATTGTGCATGAACGCTGCCGCATTATTGATATAGGGGATATACGTCGATGTCGCGCCTGCATTACCGGACTTGTTACCGACAGTCCAGCACGGCAGATAGCGCGTTGCACTGGAACCGGACACATAGCCTTCCGCTTCCGAGAAGGTGATGGTTCCCATACCTTCCGGCGCAACGGAAATACACGGCGTTCTGAATGACAGTTCCTGCCACAACGGGAATCCTTCTTCGCAAACGGTAGCCACGTAAACGTAATACAGGGTCTTGTCTTCCAGACCGGTAATCACCTTGGAAGCTACATCAAGCGTATCCTGATAAACGATGATGGAATCAGGCACTACATATTTAGCATCCGCCAAGGAGTCAACCGAAACGGCTTCGTTCGTAACAAGGACAGCCCATTCATAATCAGTGTCAGCACCGAGTCCGCTGCGAACGCGTACCCGATCTCCTTCGAGGTCGGAGATAGACGGTTTCGCCATCGGGCACTTCATTGTAATAATCGAAACGTCGTCGATATAGAACAAGTCAGCCGCCGCATAGCGTCCTCTCCAAGCGAAGTAACGTGCCAAAGCAGGAATAGTATCCTTGTATTCGCTCAAGTCAATCGTGACAGGAACCTTTTTAGCCTGTCCCTTCAACGAATCCAACGCTACGAATGTGCTGATATCTGTCGGGTCAGTCATTACACCGAATACGCCCCAATAGGATGTGGAAGCATAGAAGGAGAATGATACTGCCAGTTCCGCCATATCCCTCGTTTCAATTTCGGGAGATGCCGCAAATGCAGGACACTGCGCCGTAGATTCATTGATACGGAGAGTCATGGTACCGGAACTTGCGTATGTCGCACTAGAGTAAACATACGGAATGTTACCGGTGCTTGCGTCTGCTCCGTACGCATTACCGACTGTCCAGCAATCAGGCACATTGCCTGCACCGCTCTTGTAATCCTCGAAGGTCTGCTTGTTCGGCATATTGGGATTGAGTTTCACGCAGCCGGACTTCACGCTGTCCACCATCCATAAGCTGTCCTCGCAGAGGGTGCGCACGTAGAAGTAGTACAGGGTGCGGACATCCAGACCTTCCACATGGAAGTTCTTGCCGGTGATGACGGAGTCATTTACAACAGCCACTTTTGCTGCGTCGTACGGAGCAATCTTGTTATCCTTCAACTCGGCATATTTGCTCAGCACCTTGATTTCCCACTTGTCGTCGGTAGATCTACCTTCCCAAGCCACATCAATCGAGTTAGCTTCGATATCAGTAGCCTTGAAGTTCCACGCCTCAATACAAGTGTTCGACTTGAGTTCCACATTGTCAATGTATATATCACTGTTCATCTCCAGTGTTCCAGCCAGACCTGACGTGAGTACAATATTGTCATACTGCAGATTGTATTGCGACAAGTCCATACGAACCTTCGTGAAGGTTTCTCCACCAGGCATATAGATGGTATCCAGAGCGATGAAAGTAGTAGTATCTTTGATGTCCGCCATCTGACCGATATAGAGGACGCTCTTTGTGGTAGTACTGTAGGAACGTGCATCCAATCGCAGGAACATATTGCTCAAATTTCCTTCCACCTTCGGCAGAACAGCGATACAACGGTGCGTAGTACTTGATGACCACAACTCCAACTGCTTGCCACTCGTAGCACCTGTTGTCGGCGATCCAATCAGCGGATAACCGGTACCGATGTAGTCAATCAATGTCCAGCAGCCGGCTTCTTTAGCGGATACTTCGTATTTCTCAAAGTTATCTTTGAAGGGGAACGGATAAGCTTCGGGGCATGCGGTTTTAACCCTCATGTCAATCCACCATGCACGTTCGTCTCCGCACAACGTGCGCACGTACAAATAATAAGGTGTTACCCAGTCGAGTCCACCCACACCGAAGGTCGGGTTGCCTTCTGCACTCCATTCGAGCGTGTCAGCAAATACAACCGACTTGTTGTTTTTCAACTCGGCAAAGTTATCCAACTCATCTTCAGCAAACTCTTTCTTTGACAGTAAGAACTCCCACTGTGTAGCCGCACTCTTGTCCCAAGAGACGGTAATCGAGTCCACAGTAGCCTCCGTTTGTACGTTAACCACCGGCAAGCACTTGGCAATCTCGTCAAATACGACATCGTCAATGTAGTTGTTGGTGTTCTTTCCGGATGCTACGTCCGCCCAGACAATAGCGACGATGCTGTCATTGCCAGTGTATTCGGAGAAGTTCACGAAGCAGCGTGCATAACCCTGCTTGGTGAGCGTGAACTCTGCCACCGGAGTGAGGGTCTTGATATCCATCGGGTTAGACATTACACCAACGACGGCATGTGCCTGTTCGAAGGTGGTGTTACCACTCAGGAAGAATGTCAGCTGTTTCTCTTTGAGATTCTCAATCGGCGGGAATGTTACCCATGTGTCATTACCACAGTCCTTGCTCATATAGAGAGTTGACAATGAACCGGCGTGCGGGTTTGTGGTATAGAGATAGGGCTTACCCGCATCGTTCGAGAAGATGTTCACGCGATCAGGGAAGAGTCGTGAAGCATCACCGTTCAGGAAATACGACTTGCTGTCCTGATCCATATTGAAGCTCATCGGCATCTCCTCGGGGCTGGCAATCGTTACGAACGGGTAGCGATATGACCAGTCGAGTTTCTTTTCTCCGTCAACAGCCTGTACATATACATAGTACGGACGGTTCCAGCTGTGGAACGCCTCCAGTTTGTCGCAGATGTAGCTGTTGGTTGTTACGGTAGCCTGATCAACGATATTATCTTTGAAGATCGTCTCGGGATCGTCTTTCTCAACATCAGCAATGATGATGTTGTAGCTCGGCGCATTGCCTTCCCAGCTGATTACAGCGAA
>CAJOFT010000035.1 GCA_905234025.1 Paludibacteraceae bacterium | reverse complement strand
TTTTTTTTGCCACAAATCCTTGTTTATTCCAAATTTTTGTTGTAATTTTGCGCGTTTTTTCGGTTCTATGCCAAAGAAGCAGCATAAAATCGGTCCGGTAGCTCAGTTGGATAGAGCAACAGCCTTCTAAGCTGTGGGTCGGGGGTTCGAATCCCCCCCGGATCACAAACATTTTCAATGGACAAGATACATGCGCCAACTTAAAATTACAAAATCCATCACGAACCGCGAATCGGCTTCGTTAGACAAATACCTTCAGGAAATCGGTCGCGAAGACCTTGTAACCGTAGAAGAAGAAGTCGAACTCGCCGGACGTATCCGTAACGGTGACCGTGCCGCACTGGAGAAACTGACGAAAGCCAACCTGCGCTTTGTCGTATCCGTTGCCAAGCAGTACCAGAATCAGGGATTGAGCCTGCCTGACCTTATCAATGAAGGGAACCTCGGTCTGATTAAAGCCGCCGAGAAATTCGACGAAACACGCGGATTCAAGTTCATCTCCTATGCCGTGTGGTGGATTCGCCAGTCCATTCTGCAAGCGTTGGCAGAGCAATCCCGTATCGTACGTCTGCCCTTGAACCAAGTGGGCTCGATGAACAAAATCAGCAAGGCGTTCCAACGTTTCGAACAGGAACATGAACGCAAGCCATCCGCAGAGGAACTGGCTGAGTTGCTGGACATCCCTGTTGACAAAATCGCCGAGATTATGAAGATCTCCGGACGCCATGTATCCGTAGATGCACCGTTTGTCGAGGGCGAAGACAACAGCCTGATTGACGTGATGGTGAATGAGGATTCCCCCAATGCAGATCGCGGTCTTATCAGCGAATCACTCAAGACCGAGATTGAACGCGCCTTGTCAACTCTCACGCCGCGCGAAGCGGACATACTCCGCAAGTTCTTCGGCATTGGCGTAGGCGAAAAGACGCTGGAAGAGATCGGCGAGGAACTCAACCTCACGCGCGAGCGCGTGCGCCAAATTAAGGAAAAGGCGATTGAAAAACTCAAGAAAGGCGTCCGTTCCCACGTCCTGATGACGTATCTGGGTTAAAGTTTCCTGTATATGAGGCAAGTATTATTCAGCTTCTTGGCTATTATCGGCATGCTGTTCGGAACGGTGTGCCAGGCAACTACATTTACCGTTGGGAATCTGTCATATACCGTACTCACGGAAGAACCGGCTGAAGTATCAGTACAGGGAGCCGGAAAAACTGTAACCACAGGAGACATAGTCATTCCAAGTGAAGTGGAATATAATGACAAAACCTATCAGGTGACAAAAGTCGCCAGTGGCTTCTTTGAATATACAGGTATTACATCAGTATCCATACCTGCATCGGTAACGACTATTTCCGGCGGCGCGTTTCAGAGTTGTACAGGGCCGGTTTCTGTCGACATTGCCCCGAAATGCGGCGAGACAATTTTGCGTATATCGGTATTCGAAGGTTGCACAAAATTGGCATCTGTGAGTTTGCCAAGTAGTATAACTGAGATTAAAACAACCGCTTTCAAAAACTGTAGCAAGTTAGCACAAATAACCGCTTATGGTGCAGCAGCACCAACGTCTATTTCAACAAGTGCCTTTACCGGCGTGACACTGGGAAACATTTCGGTGAAGGTGCTGTCCAGCAGCGCACAGGCAAGTTTTGCGGATGCAAACTATTTCAAGAACATGAAGGAAATCGTGGTGACACCGATTGAACTTGCTGACGACACAGAGAACAACACCATGCTGGCAAAGTATGACGGTTTGGTTGCGGATGTGGAAGTGAGCCGGACGCTGAATGTTGGCGGTTATAACTCGTTGTGTCTGCCGTTTGCCATGAATGCAGCACAAATAAGTGCGGCTTTCGGGACATGCGATATACAGGCGCTGACGGATGCCAACGTGTCCGCAAACGAATTGGAATTAGTGTTCAATCAAGAGACAGAAACAGCAGCCGGCGTGCCGTATCTGATACAGGTAAATGAAGCCAAGACCTCGTTCAGCGTACAGAATGTCACCCTGCGTGCGGATGTGTCGAACGTGCAATACAACGGCGTGCAGTTCATCGGCATATACAGCCCGACTGTACTTCCGGATAACGGGAACCTGTTGTATGTAGGTGCCGGCAATCAACTGTTTTACTCAACCGGCGGTGAGATTGGCGGTCTGCGCGCTTACTTCGATATAAGCGGTGTGCCTGCGGGAGCACGGAGTGCCATGCGCCTGAGTTTCGGCGGCACTACAACGGACATGCCAAGCGTCAAGCAGGAAGGAACATGCGTGAAACGGCTTGAGCACGGCGTGCTCGTCATTGAGCGGAACGGCGTGAAATATTCAGTGACAGGAGAACGGTTATGAAACGGAAGTATGAGCAGCCTATAAGCGGCTGGTGCGAAATACAGGTCATGCAGCCTGTCGCCGCGAGCGGAGGTTTCACGATATATAACAATCTCGGACTGAATTGGAGCGGAACAGGCGGAGACCCTGCTTCTGCATGGTAATCAGGAAATTTCAGACCAGTTTTCAGCAGACTGGCGGAGAATGTCGAGTTGGCGTTTGTAAATCCGATTGAATTCGTCAGATAATTCAGGGTCGGCATCAAGGATGTCGGACGCGGCTTTGCGCGCCAATTCAAGAATCTGTCCGTCCGTGGACAAATTGGCTATCTTCAAATCAAACGGCGTGCCGGACTGAAGGGTGCCGTCCATATCACCGGGACCGCGAAGCTGGAGATCGGCTTCGGCTATACGGAATCCGTCATTGGTCGCAACCATTATCTCCATACGTTTGCGGGTGTCAGACGTGAGTTCCATTTTGGTGAGAAGAATACAGTAAGACTGGTCAGCGCCGCGCCCTACACGACCACGGAGCTGGTGCAGTTGGGAAAGTCCGAAACGCTCGGCGTTCTCAATGATCATCACTGTCGCATTGGGGACATTGACACCGACCTCTATGACGGTTGTAGCAACCAATATCTGCGTCTGACCGGAAACGAAACGCTGCATCTGCTCGTCCTTGTCCTTGACTTTCATCTGCCCGTGTACCATGGAAATACGGTACTGCGGAAAGGTCTCGCATAGTTCGTTGAAGCCATTCTGCAAATCAAGAAGATCCAGTTTCTCGTTCTCTTTGATAAGCGGAAAGACAACGTATATCTGTCTGCCCTGCTCTATTTGTTTGGCAATGAACTGATTGACGGACGCTTTGCGTTGTATGGAATAATGGATGGTGTGCACAGGTTTGCGTCCGGGCGGGAGTTCGTCAATGACGGATACCTGCAAGTCGCCATAGACCGTCATGGCAAGCGTACGCGGAATAGGCGTAGCCGTCATAACCAAGATATGCGGAGGTTGCGTATTCTTGTTCCATAGTTTGGCGCGCTGGGCAACACCAAAACGGTGCTGTTCGTCAATAATGACCAGTCCGAGATTGGCAAACTGTACTTCTTCTTCAATGAGCGCATGCGTTCCGATAAGAATGTTTACCCGGCCGTCCCGCAACGCTTCATGGAGCGGTTCACGCTGTTTGCGGGTCGTGGAGCCGGTTAGCAACGCAATGGTCACAATATCGGGAGGCACTAAGGAAGTGAGGGTTTGGAAGTGCTGGTTCGCAAGAATCTCCGTGGGTACCATAATACAGGTCTGGTAACCGTTATCGGCCGCGAGGAGAGAACATAGCAACGCAACAAGCGTTTTGCCGCTGCCCACGTCTCCTTGCAGAAGCCGGTTCATCTGGCGACCTGACTTCATATCGCCCTGAATCTCACGTATGACGCGCTTCTGTGCGTTGGTCAGTTCGAAGGGCAGACACTCGCGGTAGAAACGGTTGAACCGCCTTCCGACCATCGGCATAAGGAATCCTTTGTTGAGTTCGTGGCGTTTCTTTTTCTTGAGGATTTGGAGCTGTATAAAGAACAGTTCCTCGAACTTAAGCCTTTCGCGCGCCCGCTGCATGGTCGGTGTATCCGGCGGAAAATGGATATTGAGCAACGCTTCGGTCAGCCCCATAAGATGATAACGGTCGAGCACGTCCTGTCCCATTGTTTCAGGGACACCGTTTCTCAGTTGCGGTATCAGTCCGGCTATAATCGTGCGCACGCCTTTGGAATTGAGACCGCAGGCTTTCATCTTGTCCGTCGTGTTGTAATCCGGCTCCAAGCCCTGCGTCATTTGTGGCGTGACCTTGGACATCGGCGTCAGTTCGGGATGCACGAAATTGTACTGGTGATTGAAACGCGAGGGTTTGCCGAAGAGAAGATAAGGCGTGTGTTTCTCCAATTTGACATACTGCACCCCGCGGAACCAGACCAATTCAATGGAATGGTTTCCGTCGGTAAACGTGGCACTGAGCCGCTGCCCTTTGCCGATTCCGATGGTGTGCCATTCAATGACTTCGCCGACAATCTGGACAGCAGTGTCCTCATCCTCGATTTCGTGGATTTTGTAAAAGCGGCTGCGATCCGTATATTTATAAGGATATACGCGCAACATGTCAAGAGCCGTTTCGATATTGAGCTCTTTACGAAGAGTGTCGGCACGTTTGGTACCGACACCCTTGCAATAACCTATATTCAGATGTGCTAATTCCATTATTGGAGACGGAAGTTAACCGGTACCGTGTATTTCACACGCACGGCTTTACCACGCTGTTGACCGGGCTTCCATGGCGGCATGGATTTGATAACGCGGACAGCTTCCTTGTCAAGCGAAGGATCTCCACCGGAACGAACAACCTCAACGTCAACAATCTTACCGTCTTTGTTCACCACAAACTGGCAGATTACACGACCTTGGATTCCGTTCTCCTGCGCAATAACAGGATATTTGACGTTCTCGGAGAGATATTTGAACAGTGCCTGTTGTCCACCGGGGAATTCCGGCATCTTTTCTACGACAACGAAGACTACTTCTTCCTCCTCTTCTTCTTCCTTGACCTCTACGGGCGCCTGGATAATCACTTCCACATCCTTGTCATCCTCGGTGTTGATTTCAATGGTCTCCGTCTCGACATCGTCTTCAACGACGTTGAGCACCTCAACTTCCTGTACAGGTGGTGGTGGAGGCGGAGGAGTAACATCCTGCGAGGTTTGCTGGATTTCTATTTCCTCCTCGAACTGGAAATCCATGTCCGTAACTTCGTACTTGGTGACCTCTTTTTCAGTCCACTCAAGTGCGACATAGCATAAACTGAGAACGAAGACAAAACCTAACAGAACATAGGTCAATTTCTTGTCCTCCAGACTGGCTTTTTGTGACTTTTTTACTTGCATATTGTGTGTTGGTATTATTTTCAGCCTGCAAATTTACTGCTTTTTTATGGAATGTACAAATTTTTTTGCAAAAAATTAACAGAATCGTTGGAGTTTTGGCAAAAAAGCAGTAATTTTGCGGTCAAAATGAACAAATTTGTGCGTGATAGTGCGAAATTGTTGAGTGCAAATGCAGTCGCTCAAGCAATCGGAATATTGGTATATCCGTTGTTGGGTCGTTTGTACAGTCCGGACGATTTCGGAGTGCTGAGTTTGTTTATGAGCATCGGCGGGGTAGCCGTACTTTTGGGCACCTCGGAATACCAATATGCCATAGTGTTACCGAAAGAGGAAAAGACAGCAGGCAGTGTAACCATGCTGTGCGGATTGATATTGGCAGCTGTGACCGCAATTGTCGCCCTGACGGTTCCTTTTGCCGGTCCCATAGCCGGATTATTCCGTACACCGGAATTGAAGGTGTACTATTGGATGCTGCCGCTTTATGTCCTGAGCGCGGGATTATGGAATATACTGAACTACTGGTATTTACGTCACCAGCAATACACGCGTGTTTCAGGTTATCAGGTCTCGCAGTCCGTACTTTCAGCAGCAGGCAAGGTTGGTTTCGGTTTGGCAGGAAAGACGGCTATCGGTCTTCCTTTGGCATCCGTACTGGCACAGTGGTGTTCCTTGGGACTGTCAGTCTCGCTGGCATGGAAAACTTTGCGGAGCAAGTGGGAGAAAACAGCATGGGGCAATATACGCGCAGCCGCCAAAGAATACAGGAACTTCCCAAAGTTTTCTTTGCCGCAGGGCTTGGCGAATTTCGTGTTCAACCAGTTGCCGGTATTTGTACTGACCCCGTTGTTCGGAAAAGGCAATGTGGGATTATGGGCAATGGCGTTTCTACTGGCATTTACGCCGATAAACGTTATCGCAAAGTCCATGAATCAGGTGTTTTTCCAACGGATTTCAAGTTGGGTGAATGACAAAATGCCGATATACGGCAAGTTAGCCAAATTGCTGCCCTTGACACTGGCAGTATGTCTGCCGTGCTTTGCAGGGTTGTATTTTATACTGCCGTGGCTAACCGAATGGTTAGTGGGTTCCCAATGGCGTGAGTCAGGCGAACTGATACGCTGGATGCTGCCGTGGGTGACAGTGGCGTTGCTGATTGCTCCCGTAGGGTGTCTGAAAGATATTTTCTTCAAGCAGAAGATTGGGCTGGCGTTTGAAATAACGTCAGGCGTTTGCCGTATAATCGGGCTTGGAATAGGTTTGTGGCAACAGGATTTCGCCCTTGCAATAGGCGGCTATGCCATTGCGAGTGCCGCGGTGAACGCGGTACAATACGGGTGGTTACTCTCTTTAGCGAAGAAATATGACCGGGAACTGCTCATGCAACAATAGCAGTCAGGCGGTCTTCAATGGTTTCCCAATTGTATTTTTGTTCAAATAGCGTCCGTCCGGCTTCCGCGGTCGCACAATATGTATCGGAATTGAGACAGTCGATGATGGCTTTCGCCGCCTGCTGGGCAGTGGTAACAAGCCGTGCGCAGGTTTCAATCTCCGGCACGCCCTGACGGATGGCTTTCAGGTCGCTATAGACAGGTACGCAACCCGATGCCATATAATAGAACAGTTTGATTGGCAGACAACGGGTTGTTTCTTTGTCAATGTCGCGCAAGTCCAAAGCAAAATGCACATTGCCAAGCGAGTTGCAGAATTCCGGCAACGGCAAATATTGGTCGGGGCTTATGGCAATGAGCTGCCAGTCTATATCAGGACGCAGGTGGCGGCACAGACGGAGCGTTTCCTGTACCCGCGTCCATCCTTTTCCGGCAGTTTGCGGTCCTGCATAGAACAGGTTGCACTGCTTGCCAACAGGCTTAATCTGAGACTGTAGAAAGAAACGTTTGGAAGGATAATAAGGCATATAGACATAGCGCTTCCACGGGAAGCAGAACCGGAAAGGTTTGCCTTTGTCCGTTTCGCCGAAAATAAATCTGTCCGTCTTGCAACCTGCAAGCCAATTAAGGAGTACCATCGCGCACCATTTGAAGGGTGTAAAGACATTCTGTCTGCCAAGAGCAACATGTCCGGGGTACCATTCCGTAACATCATATATGACCCGTGCGCCGGTTCCGGACGCCGCAAGAACAGTCTTGGGTGTATCGCAGACAACTACATCGGGTTTGCAGGCGGTTATTTCGCGCCGGATATGACGGATGTGCTTGCAGAAAGGCATATCGTCGCCAAAGAAAGAGCGGATTTCCACCTTGATGCCTTGCTTTTCAAGCGTGGTTTTCTGGTGGTAGAAGACACGGTCATCTTTTTTGCTGTGTATGCCTTGTGCGAAGAGAACGGTCATTTATCTGTATTTGCAGGTGCGGAGCCAGTTCCAAGCCATTGCGAAGCGGAAGGTCCAGTTGTAATATTTCTCGACACTGTAATACGTGGCAGGTATAGAGCCGAATTGCTTGTAATGCTGTGCCACGGAGCGGATCATGCTGCCCTCGAAATCAAAAGTGACACCTTTCTCACGGGCGAGTTTGAGAGCTTCCAGCACAAGCATAGCGGAAGCGCCGGATTCCTTGTAAGCGGGATTGAAACAAGGTATAAGATAATACATGCGCACCTTGTCCCAACAAAGCAAAGCTGCCGCATAGGGTTCATGGTCAGGATTGCAAATGGTGAGAATTTGGCTCTGACGGTTCTTGCGCAGTTTCTGCTCCAATACCAGCAGGAACTCACGGGAATAAGAGATATGCTTCTTCTGCGCCGCAAGCCATGACTGATGAAGGGTATAGAACTCTTCTGCCGTGATATTGCTTTCCGCGTGAAGCGAAAGGGCTTTCTGCAACTGACGTTTCTTGTTCTTGGAGAAGGCGTCAATCACCTTGTCAAGGTCGGAAAGGTCATCAATGCGGTACGTGACACGTTCCTTGACTTTGAAGCCAAGAGATTTGAACTGCTCCGGACAAGGGCTGCCAACAGGGAACTGCTGATAGTAATAGTCGAGCTTGGCTTGGGCGAGGCGGTCGGCAATCTGCTGACAGACAGAAGCCAGCTCATCGGGTGAGAACTCGCGGTTTTCGTCTAACCACATTCCACCGATTTGAGTCTGTTGGGGCATGGCTATCCACTTCATCCACCATTTTTTGCGAAGCAGATAAGGCATTGCCGCCACCACATCGGTCTCGGAATTATCTGCAAAGACCAGAATCACGTCCCACTCTTTTCCGGCACAAACGGCGTCAAGCCACCACGGCTGCATGAAGAGCGGAAGACGGTTTTGCGTCTGCACCCATCCGGTATAAATCTCTTTATTTGTCATAAAATTCATAAATTTGCTGCAAAATTACAAAAAAATTTGTATATGTCAAAATAAAAGTATAATTTTGCAGCCGATTTTGAGAAAAAGGGGTATTAGCTCATCTGGCTAGAGCGCAACACTGGCAGTGTTGAGGTGAGCGGTTCGAGTCCGCTATACTCCACGAAGAGACTGCTTAACCGCAGTCTCTTTGAGTATAAAGAGCGCCCTCTCCCGCGGTTCTTAGCCACAAGGGCACGATTATTGCGTATAGCGCAATTTTCGAGTCCGCTATACTCCACATCACAAGCCCTTCTTTCGGGGCTTTTTTATTTATTGTCTGTCGGACGGGGACGAGGAAGGAAGGAGGAACGGAAGAGGCTGCGAGAAGGGTCTTGCAAGGCATATGAGACGGCAAAGAGATCCAGCAGGGAATGAATCATATCACCCGTGCAATAGGGAACGTCCACGTTGATATACAGGGGATTCGCCCAACTATATTCCTCATTCTGCCAAAGGAGCAGAGGTATCTCATAAAGGCTGCGGGTAATGTGATTGAAGGAACGACCTGCGTAGAAATCAAGGTCATAGACTTCCTCACCATGGTCGGGGAAATAAATCATCGCACAACAGCCGTTCTGCGTGCACAGGACATTGAGCACACTATCAATCAGCCAGTCGTTATAGCGCACGGCATTGTCATACGCATTAATTGTCTCCATCTGCTGTTCGGAAAGCCGGTCACGGTAAGGGGAACAGATGTCGCTGCTCTCAAAGAATCCGAACTGTTCAGGATAACGGCGTTCATACGGGAAATGATTGCCGATAAGATGGAAAAATATCGCTTTGCGTGCCGTCAAAGTATCTGCCAGAATGGTTTGAAGGTGGTTGAGATAGTTGCCATCGTACTGCTCCGTTTCATCGCATAGGTGATAGGTTGTGCACAGTTTTGCAATGGAAGAGAAGCCTGTCGGAATGGTCTTGGAAGTGTTGTTCTTGCCCTCGTAGGGATCAAACCAGTAGGTGTGCCAGCCCCCAGCGTTGAGGAGTTCGGGCAAGGTCGGACAGTTCCATCGTGCGTCTGGATTCTCGTCATTGGCGAACGTAAGCAGTTGCTGGAGAACGGTCTGCGTCATAAAGTCAGGCGAGACAATATTACGGTACACGATTACGTCATTACGGGCATCCAAGCGCGGTGTAGTGGGACGGCAGTAGCCATAGAGGGAACAGTGGCTGCGGTTGAGACTTTCGCCGATAACCACAACGATGGTCGCCGTACTGTCCTGAAAGTTGTCTTGCACCTCGCCGGAAAGATTCTGACGGTTCAGCAGGAAGTTCTCCGCCTTACGCACCTCGCCGCGATAACCGTGGTAACTGCTGTAGAAATCCACACACGGAACATTATTGCGTACACAAGGAAGGAGACACAATATGCCCACCATAAAAGCCCCTGCAAGGGAAATAGCAAGCCGCCTGCGGTCAGAACACGTACATAGAACGGTATCATTGTCCACGGACTCTTTGAGTGCAAAGACAAGCAAGGCTACGCAAATATCCAGATAAACAAAGAGCAACAGCCACTGCCACGGCTGTACCATAGACAACAAACCGGACGCTTCTGCGGGATTGGTAGCAAATATTACCCAGAACTGATTACGTATAAGAATGCTCCTGTCCATACAGAACCAGCCCGTCTCAATGAGACTCGGAGGAAGTACCAGCAGGAAGAACGCAACCAGTCCCCACCGGCGCAGACGCCCTGTTATCAGGAGGAACAGCGCGGGAAAGAGGATGGTAAAGAGGGTGTTATAGAGCAACAAACCGTGACGGTCGTCAGGGTCGGTGACAAACGCCGAGAAGACAATCATCAGCCCTAACAGCCACCATAGACAGGCAAGCAGCCATTTGTTGTGTTTGAGCAGCGAAGACAACATCACGGGATATTGCGGGACAGGCTTATTCGGCAATGCCTATTTCGAGCCAGTTGTCAATGGTGAGTTGTGCGTCGGTAAGCGCCTGTTCAGGTGTCACCTCATATTCGTCAAGAAGCCATTGCGAGAGGTCTTGTGCCGTGAGGTTCTGTCCTTTATGTTCCACCGCTTTCGTCCAGAGGAAAGCAGCGGTTTCGTTCATGGTGATCATCTTGTTGAAGTTAATCTGTTCGATTCCTTCTCCGATGAGTATCCATTCATCGCCGAGCTGGCGGAGTTTGAAGCCTTTTTTTGTTTTCATTGTTGTATTGTTTTTATAGGAGTCCCCAGTGGATTAGTCAGCCGAGGAAGCCTAATATTTTTCCTGATTTTCTATATATTTTGAGCAGTATTCTGCGGCAGGGACGGATATGGTACCATAATCTGCCCCGTGTAATGGGTTTGCGGCGTCCGTGAGCGTTCTCAATACGGATAACGGTACCCAACACGTCCGCCGTCGTACAATGCTCCGTGCTGCCGATATTACCGTCTCCCATGAGGGTTACTGCCTCGTCCTTAACCGCGATTACGCGGTGCAGTACAAATGAGACGTTAGACCGCTGCGCTGTTGGAGGTTGGAGGTTGGGGGCTGGAAGATGAAGTTCTGCCAAAGCAATGTCCCCTACCCTGACAGCAGGCAGTTTGCGCAAAACAACAACATCTTTTCCACCCTCGATAAACGGGCGCATACTGACTCCGGTCGGGGTAAAACGTACTTCCTTGCCCTCACGGAGAAGGTCAGCCATTTCGGGAATAAGAATGTTGTTATTTACACATTTTTTCATTTACGATTTAGCGATTTACGATTTGGCGATTGGGCGATTTATTTGAGCGATTTTTTATTAAAATACATTAAAATTTCGTTCTTTATTTTCAGAAAATTTGAAATCGGCTTCTTGGCGGCTTGATGGCGGCTTCGAAAAATTTTGGATTTCTGCTTGAAAATCGGTCGATTTTTTTAATGTATTTTAATCAATTTTCTCCTATTTTTGTTCGTTAATCTCATTTTTTTCTTTGTCATCTTTTTCGCGGATGCGGATAGAGCCGCGAATGAAGACCAGAAGCAGTCCGGCAACAAGGACATAATTGGCATAGTCCTTATAGGGCGTAAAGGTCAGGATTGCTCCGGCAAGGAGGACAACCAGTGCGATTATGAGTACGATCTGTGATTTCTTCATACGCGTTGTTTGCGGCGGTAAAGAATGAACATTGCATAAGCCGCAGCCAGTGCAACAAGCAGCCACATGCCTTCACCAATCGGGTCAAGGAAGGGCTCGTCGTCCTGACCGTAATCATCCCAGCCGTCCCGTCTGATACGTGAAGATACAGCACGCGGACCGTTCTGGTCAATAACCTGCTGCTCGGCTTTCACAATATTGTCCGCCGTGAGGCTGCGTCTGCTCAGTCTGGGCAAGGACGGAGATAGTATAGCAGAAGTGGACTGCCCTGCTGACGCACGGGCATAAGCAGTTGAGACAACCGTTCCCGAAGAGGAACCTCCGCCGGTTGCGGCAGCACCACTGCCTACCGATTTCGGAGCGGCAGAAGAGGTGGAATAAACCTTTACAGCCGCGCCGCTACCGCTATGATTATTCACGGAACGCATGGACATTGCCGGCACGGAAACCGAGTGTCCTGAATATGCCGTGGAGCGATGATAGGTCGATGGTTTGAAAACTGGAGTCGATGAAGCAGAAGCCGTCTCGGACGGCTCTGCTTTTATTTGAGGAACAACCATCTGCTCATAATCCGGCTTGGGTCTGGTGACCACGAAATAAGTCATCAAGCAATACCCCACCGCCAAAAGACCTATGATGAAATAGGCATTGCGTCTGCGTTTGCGCTGACGTTCTACGAAGATCTCGTATATATTTCTCAAATTTGTTAGTTGCATAGCCATAAAGATTTGAAATTAATATACGATCGTTCTTAACAATGCCTTCGCTCCGTTGGAGACGACACGAATCTGGTAAACACCAGCCACAGCAGGACAGACAACGGAGGTCTGATTGGTGGTGTGCTGCGTCATGACGAGACGGCCTGCCATGTCGTAGATATAAATATCCGACTCGGAAGGCAATCCAGTCAGCATCAGCGAACCTTTCCTGCCAACTACGTAAATGCCGTTGAGGAGGTTGTCAACGCTTGTTGGCGTCTCTTGTATCATTTCCACGAAGAGACTGAAGCGTGCATCGTTCTGACTGCGAGTGCCAGAGAATGAATAAGTATCCTCCAACAAATCGACATGCTTGCCGGTCACATTGTCCGTCAGGTAGATATGAGCGAATGCGCCGAGGTTGTAACGTCTGTCAATCGAGAAAGTATATTCTGCATTTGCAGGCAGCCGTACACCCACCGGAACAGGTTTCTTCAGGCTGTCGGGGTGTGTTGCGAGGAACGCCATCTGCATCGCATCCTCCTGCAAGGTGTAAAGCTTGAGCGAATAAGCCGAACCGAACTCCTTGCTCAAGTCTGCCTGCATGTCATAAGCCGCCGAGTAGTTGTCGCCGATAACCATACCACAGTTGTCTTTGGCGTTGTTGCCGGTGAGCAGTACTCCGAAGCGGGTCACTGATGTTTTGTCGCGTGTACGGAGCGAAGCAGGCGCCGCAGACTTGCGGTGTGCACGGTCGAAGGTGAGCGTGAACTCTTCGCCGGAGTTATGGTCATCGTCACCCGCCTGGATGAAGAAGGTGGTGAACGGCGGCAACTCGGATAGCGAAACTAATTCTTGGTCATAGTCCGTGCGCGGGCCATTAATGAGCGTTACGTATGGAACAGTACCGTTATCACTTATCCACCATCCCGGATGCTCCGGATCTGCGACCAAGCGACCGGTAGTAAGCATGCCGCCGGCGTCTGTGTCAATGTTGTTCTCCGCATAGGTTGTCAGGTACGGGTTGGAGAGGAAGTTCCAGCCGCGGTGGTTAGCGCGGATGGTGTTGTCACCCCAAGCGTGGATTGTTGTTGCCTTGGTTGCAGGTTCGCCTTCTGCCAAGGAAGCATCCGCCATCGGGAAGATTAACTCGCGCTGCTCGTGTCCAGCCTTCTTGGCAACCGCCAGAGTGTAACCGACACCGGGTTGGAGCATTGTGCCTTCGTAGTTCCTCCAGTTGGAAGCCTTGCCCAAGTTCTGCGCACGTGTCTCGCCGTCATAGTAGCGAATCATAAAGTCTTCGCCATAGACAGCAGGCTGTCCGTCGCTGAAGGTAACATCCTCCAGACGAACCGGATAAGGTACTGCAAACTGGTAGAAGCGGGACGTTCCGACACGTACCTGCTGACGGATAGCACCGCCGTACTGGTTGGTCAGTGATCCTTCCGCCTTGACATTCGGCACATTGACATTCACTTTGTCATCTGCCATTTGCATGCGCAGAATCAGGTCGTGCGCTCTGTAGTGCGTGCCATCAGGAATAACCAGTTGACCGCCACCATAGACGTAGATGTCACGTACTTCCGGCATGTCGTTGGTTGCACCATCAGTAGCTTTGGTGAGTGTTGCGCTACCAAGAATCGCCACGTCGCAGGTAGCGCACTTGTCGCCCTGGTTCTTGAACAGATCATCTGTTGTCATATGCTCACCTGCTTTCACCACAATCGGAATCTTGTATTCGGTGGTTGCGAGCACCTTGGAAACGTCCTCATCGTCGCGCACTTCCACTTTCAAAAGCGTGCAAGCGCGAGCGTCCATATCTTGCGAGCCAGTGAATGTAACAGCTACCGTTCCATCCGTATTCGGCTCTACGGTATAGTCATCCTTTGTAATGGTCTCCCAAT
>CAJOFT010000034.1 GCA_905234025.1 Paludibacteraceae bacterium | reverse complement strand
TAGCGCAGAATAATCATTCCAATATATTGTACTTGTCTGTTGTTTGTCAGATAGTTGCACTATCGCTTCACATTTTTTCTCCAATGTTGCACGCATTCCATCGGCATCTTTTTTTATGCGCCGCGACCTTCTATATGTATACAATAATCCCAGTCCTCCACCCACTAACATCATAAAACCAACCAATACATACAACCAACGTCTGTCGGGTGTGCGGTGCAGGTCAAGTTTCAAAAGTTGAATTGCAGTCAGCAGATGGTTTTTAGTGGGTTCATACTCATAATAACGGATATCCTCCCGCTCGGAAGCAATAGCACGTATTTCGTCTTGATTGAGTGTTGAATCATTATGGGAAAGTATATACAATGCATTAAACCGATTCTGATAAGAGGAACATGAATCCGACAAAATGTTATTTGCATATAAAATAGCGGAATCCTTCATCCCCAATCTGGAATAAGAATGTGCTTTTACAATAGGCCCCACTTGGTCGTTTCGATTCAAGACATGTAACTGATTTGCATAATAAATTGCCGAATCATATCTTTCTACATTTCTATACATTTCGGATTTTGTTTCTATAACCTTTTCCAGCACATTACTATCTTCACACTCTTTTTCAATCTGCCATAATAATTGCAACGTCTCTTCGTATTTCCCTTGCTCTGCTAATTCATATGCCATTTCGTTGAGAGCATAGTAATATAATAAGGAGTCACCTGCACGGAGGAACATTTGCGAGGAATTGTTGTACATGTCATAAGAAAGCGAAAATTCGTCTGCCAAATGACAAAGGGAGCCCATATTGGAATAGGCACGTCCGAGGATGTGGTAATCCGTGGAACGGGAGTGGGTGGCGTTGATGAAGCAGGTTATGGCTTCGGGATAGTGCTCGGCAGAACGGAGAAGACGACCATAATAGTAGCAGGCACGGGCATAATCGTCGGGACGGATGGTTTGCCAGTGCTTCAAGGTGGTATATGCCTGCCCGACCGTGCGGAGACTGTCCGCTTCGGCAACAACGGATTGGGCTTCATGGAGCGCACGATGCGAACAGGAAAGGCAGAGAAGCGCGCAAAGCAAGAGGGCAATATGGGATTTTCTTATTTTCACATTTTCTCATTTATTCATTTAATGCAATGAATGATTCGGAAAGCGGGTGCAAAGGTACTACATTTTTGGGGATTGTGCAAATAAAAGTGGTGTTTTTGGGAAAAAATCGCGTTTTGCTTATGTTTCTCTTACGCTTCTCTTACGGTGCTCTTATACTTATGCGTTGTTTACGATTCGTTTATCATTCGTATATCCTTCGTATATCATTCGTGCAGGATTAGGTGAAATTCAGGTGTACGGTGTATGGTGTATACAACTACATCCGCCCGCAAAAATGCGAGCGAAGTGCACGATGAGCGCGAAAGGAACAACCGGCATAAAATGCCGGAAAACAGACATACAAAACAACCGGAATTAGCCGGTCGAGCAGGACAATTCAAGTAATCAGAAGGGATTGTCGAAGTCTGCCAAGAGCGGGTGATGCTTGTCCTTCTCGGAGAGGATCATGAGTTCGGCAGGGAGTTGCCAGTCAATGTTCAGTGCCGGATCGGAAAGCAAGATTCCTCCATCCGCTTCGGGATGATAAAACTCATCACACTTATACGTGAAAATAGCCGTTTCGGAAAGTACCGAGAAACCATGCGCAAAACCCTTCGGAATAAAGAACTGACGGTGATTGTCCTCGTTGAGCTCGACGGAAAACCACTTGCCAAAAGTCGGACTGTCCTTGCGCAAATCAACCGCAACATCCAACACCCTTCCCCGCGTACAACATACAAGCTTCGCCTGCGTGAACGGCGGACGCTGGAAATGCAAGCCGCGCACCACTCCGAAACAGGAACAAGACTGATTGTCCTGCACAAACCGCGCCGTTATACCGGCGTCAAAATAACGCTGTTCGTTGTAGGTTTCAACAAAATAACCGCGAGCGTCCGTAAAGACTTTGGGCTCGATGACGAGAAGACCGGGAATGGGAGTGGAGAGGATGTTCATAATTTATTCATTTTCTCATTTTTTCATTTACTCATTTTCTCATTTACACATTTTGTCATTTTATATAGAGACGCGGACGGTGATGCGGATACCGTTGCGCTGCCAGGGACCAAGTTTGGCACCCGTTCCGGGCGCATACAAGTGCGTGAGACGACGGACATACTCCACACGGAAGAGCTTGAAAATGTTCTCTATACCGGCTGTAATCTCCATATATGGCATGTAACTGTACTTGATGTCACCGTCGGAATTGTGCATGGCAAAGTCCGTGCGGGCATAGACGTTCTGTCCGTTCTCGATGTGCGAGACAGGGAAATCATACAATCCGTCTGTCTTGTAGGGATTGTTGCGGTCGCCGAGATACCCTGCCAAAGCATGGAAGGAAACAATCTCACGGAGCTTGAGGTGCTTGATGCCCGGAATACGGTTGAAGAGCCAGCCTTTGAGGTAATAGGTTGCGTGCACGGAGATATAACGGTCCATGAGGAACTCCATCGGCTGCATGAGTGAGAAAGCTTTCGGGTCCATCAGAATGGACTGGTTGCTGACAGGCACAAAGAGTTTGGTATATGGCGCTTTTGCCGTGGCAATATAACCGACGTCACCGATAATGTCCAAGTGTCCGAACGCCGACAGCCAGAAACGTTTCTCCGCGGTGAACTGGATGCGGTTGTAGAAGTAACGGTCTTCCAGAATATATCCCATTTCGTTGGTGAAGCGGAAGACAGGCGCATCTTTCCAGAGGTTGAAAGGCGATTCGATACCCTGGCGGTCGTTGTAGATGTAGCCTCCGGGCGAATAGCGCAACTGGAAAGTCCACATGGCATCGTGGTAGAAAGGCGTTTCGGTATAAGTGCCGTCCTCGGAACGCTTCATGTAGGTCAGGAGCAGTGCATTCTTGCCTTTTCTGTCCTCTCCGAAACGCGGTGCAGCCCATTTGGGATTATCCGCTCCGGAAGTGCCGTTCGGCTGGTTGTGCATGAAGTCAAACCACGTAATGATGGAGAACTGGTTGGCGTACTCCTTCTCGTACTTGAGCCGCAGCTTGGCAATGTACTGCATCGGCTTCGGGTCGAAGTTGAACTTGATGGACATGAAGATGTGGTCACGGTCCAAGACGCGATACGTCTGACCAAGTTCTTCGATGTCATACGTAAAGGAGAAAATGAGGTTGTGACGCAGGCTTTCATAAGGATGGTAGGGTTTGTCGTGGAAGGAATGAATGATGTTGAATCCCCCCTTCGGCATCTTGTCGTTGATGCCATATGCGACGTAGCCGCTGAAGAACCACCTCGGATGCGCGTTCGCCGTGGTCATGCCTCCTACACGGAAACGGCAACCTTCCTGTTCGTTGTAGGAGAAGGTGTTGAATATAGGTCCGAAGTCCCATTTGGAAGCGTTTCGGACACGTGTTGTCGGGATAAACTCCTGAATGAGGTCTTCGACCGTATTGACGATGAAACGGAACTTCGGCACACGCATGAGTTCGGTTTCGAGACTGTCCACGAGCGTTTCCTTGCCGGTGAGTTTGATTGGCCGCAGCGTTTCCCACTCTTCCACGGAACGTTTGTCCGCTCCGGGACGGGTAATGGTGTTTCCGGACATGTAGAAGAGACTGTCAGGAATGGTGATGCCGAACTGATACTTGTCAAAATGGCGCGTCTGACGGGCGTAAATATTGTGTTTGGAGCGTTTCTTGATGGCAAAACGGACATGCGTATTGACATCCTCGGGTGCCCACAAGCCGTTCGGCAACTGGTAGAAAGTCTGGGAAATGGAAAGGTGGCTGACCCAGTTCATGTTGATGGACGGCGGAATGTTAATCGCATAGCGTTTGAGGGCATATGAGGAATCATTGACGATGTACAAGTGACCGGTGAAGCCAAAGGACTGGCTGTTGACGGGCACAAAAGCAAGGTCTATACATGGCGTGTCCTCAATGATGATCGTGTCCATGATGTAATAGTGGTAGAAGGACACGGCTAATGACGATGACAACGGGCTGACGAAGCGGTTCAGGAGCAAATTGACATCGTTCTGGAGGATGTTCACAGGCTGGAACATCGCCTGGATATTGGTGGACATACCACCGTTGTCGAAGAGTTCGTCCAGTCCTTCCCAGCGTTTGGCGGTGATGATTTTGCGCTCTTTTCGCGGGAATCCGGAGAAATATTCCTCCGCCATCGTTTCACGGAGTGACATGGTGAGGATAGTCGTCTGTTCCTGCTTGGCGGCATCTTCGTTGCGGAGAATGACCACGCTATCGACATTGACCTGAATGGAATCTTCGCCGATTTGAATGCTGTCCACCTGCACTTTGCCGCTGTCCACGACCAGCACGCCACGCTCCAGCATCATCGTGTCCACGTAGGATTCGAGGAACTTGAAATCACGCCAGAACTTGTTCTTGTCCAAATCGTAGTCGAACGGCTCAATCGCCATTGCCAGTTTCTCGTAGGTCTCGACCATATAAGACTCCTGCGACTCCACGCGGTTCTTGTCCTTGTTGGCAATGACGTTCTTGATGAGTTCGACAGCGGGATTACCTTTGCGGCGATAGCGTTCGCGGGTCTTTTCGGGCTTGACAATCACATCCGCCAACGCATATGTTTCCGGCTCCATCACAACAAAGAGTTCGTTGTTCTTGCCGGGCTTGACGGTCATTATCTTCGTCTTGTAACCCACAGAACGGAAACTGACGGAAATCAGTCCGCGTGTGTTGGAAAGGGTGAAGTTGCCGTCCAAGTCCGATGTGGTGCCGATGGTTGAGCCGTCGAACATGATTTGCACGAAAGGCAAGGGTTCGCCGGTAGTATGGTCCATCGTGACGCCGGAAACACGCGTTACCGACTGCGACCAAGCGGACACAGCCAGCAACAGCATGAAGGCAAGAGGTAATATTTTGGATTTCAAATTTATGATTTCAAGTTTTGGATTTCAAGTTTCAAATTTGAGATTTAGTTGATATTTGGCAGGGGACTGTAATCGCGGCTGTAACGGAGATGCTGGTCTATGTAACCTTCGGTGAAGTCAATCTTCACGTCCGTAATGTTGCCATCGCGGTCACAAACAGGCGTATAAACGGGATTAACGAAGCCTTTATACGGCGCAAGATTGAGTTTGGCATAGCGTTCAAGGACTTCCTTGTGCAGGTCAGGATTGACCTTTACGGCGTACTTCTCGACCATCTCCTTGGCAGCCGGATAATCGCCTTCGGAAGTGATGCGCTGAATCTCTGCAAGCAGTTTGCCAAACAAGCGGCGCAGTCCCTGATAATCGTTGATTTGCAGGAAATGTTTGCCGTCACGCTCGATGATAGCCACTTCGGGAGCAGTCGGTGCGACATGGTCAAGCACCCAATTGGCAATGAGTTGGCGGTTACGCATATGCGCCTCCTCAATATCCTTACCGGGCTCAATGCGGACAAGCTGCGTCATGGCACCGTTCATCATCTGTTGGTAGTAACCGGCTTTACAAGCATCCATGTTCGGCAACAGACCAAGTTCAACCAGTTTCGGGTCTGCGAGATAATACAAACCGAAGAGATCCGCACGGGCTTCCTCAATCGTTGAAGCGTGCTCCTTCAGGGCGTCTTTCCCCACTCCGGGCATGAGTTTGCCGCTGCCATGACCTACACATTCGTGAAGGTCAGTATGCAGATCGCCACACATGGCACCGTATTCGTTGTAGAGCTCACGGATAGCATCGTCAATCATAAACTCCTCGTTGAAGCCGTTGCCTTTGGCAGCCTCGTTGTACGCGTGCATGAGGTTGTCAATGGTGACGGACTTGGAGCCGTATTCTTTACGGATCCAGCTGGCGTTAGGAAGGTTGATGCCAATAGGCGTTGCGGGATAGCAATCTCCGGCAAGCATAGCAGCGGTAATGACCTTGGCAGTAACGCCTTTGACTTCCTCTTTCTTATAGAGCGTGTCCGTAGGTGAATTGTCCTCAAACCACTGGGCATTGTCAGAGATGAGCTGTGTGCGCTTGGTGGCTTCGAGGTCTTTGAAATTGACCATGGACTCCCACGTGCCGGTTATACCCAGCGGGTCAGAGTATGTTTCCGTGAAGCCGTTGACATAATCCACGCGTGAATTGAGGTCTTTGACCCAAGCGATGCAGTATTCGTTGAAGGCTTTGAGGTCGCCTGTTTCGTTGAACTCAATCATCTTGGCAATAGCAGCACGCTGTTCGTCCGTTTCAGCGACATCGTACGCCTTGCGGAGCCAGTAAACGACCTTCTCCAGCGCTTCGCCGTAGAGACCACCAACTTTATAGACGCGCTCCACTATTTCGCCGTTCTCGTTCTTGACAAGCTGGCTGTTCAAGCCAATCCACAGAGGTTCGTCGGAATTGTCCTTATGCGCATCGTACCACGCTTCCGCTTCCGCCTGAGTAACGCCTTCGCCGTAGTAATTGCCTGCGGAATTGGCGACGAGATCCACACCGTCCTGCTGCGTCATGCGCTTAGGCATAACTGCGGGATCTAACATGACAGGAAGGATTTCCTTGTCATACGCGACACCGGCTTTCGCGCAAGCAGCCTCAAACCACTCCTGCGTGAACTCCGGCAGAAATTTGTCCTCGCTGTAATGATGATGGATGCCGTTGGAGAACCAGACGCGCTTGAGATAACGCTCAAAGGCGGCAAACTCTTCCGTATCTTTGGCGTACGGATAGTTGAGATACAGATTCTCCAGCGTACGGCGGATGGTGAGATTATATCTGCCGTTCTGGTCATACAGAATGTCACGACCCCATAAAGCCGCTTCGCTGAGGTAATAAACAAGCGTCTTCTGCTGAAGCGTCAGATCATTGAAGCCGGGCACGTCATAACGCAATATTTCAAGGTCATAGAACTTATCCACGGTGTACCGGAATGTTTGTTTTTGACAGGCGCACAGCAAACTTACCGCTGCGCAGGCGATTACTAACTGTTTCTTCATATGTATGTTTCGGGGCAGGGAATGTAGTACCCTGCCCCATTTGTTTTTATCGTTTAGAAGCGCTCCAGAACGGTTTTAATCAGTTCTTTCACGCGCGGTTTATAATCCGTGTTGGCAGCCTCAGCCTTGCGCTGTGCAATAACGCAGCAAACAGTCATAGCCTTGTGCCCCATATGTAATGCCAAACCGGCAATGCAGCTACCTTCCATCTCGTAGTTGGTAATGCGTTGTCCTTCGTAACGGAAATCGGAAATCTTCTCGTTGATGTCCGGCACAGCGATAGGTACACGGAGTACACGTCCCTGCGGACCATAGAAACCGTTGGCAGCAATGGTGCAGCCACGCATCATATCGTCCTTCGCAATGCGGTCAACGAGTTCAGGATTAGCAGCCACCACATACGGACGAGCAGCTTTCTTCGGATAACCGATGAAGTCCACCAACGCTTCTTCGAAGCCGACGTCAGCGATTTTGTCACGGTCATGGTAGAACGCCAAAACGCCGTCAAATCCAATGGATTTCTGGCTTACGAGGAAAGTACCCAGAGGGATATCCTCCTGCATACCACCGCAGGTTCCGATACGGATAATCTCAAGGTGGCGCGGTTCGGGTTTTTCCTCGCGGGTTTCGTAGTTGATGTTGGCAAGCGAGTCTATTTCGTTCATCACGATGTCGCAGTTGTCCGTTCCTATACCGGTAGAAATACAAGAAATGCGTTTGCCTTTGTACTTGCCAGTAATAGTATGGAATTCACGGCTCTGTACGTCACATTCAATACTGCCTTCATCGAAGAAGGATGCAACGATGTTGACACGGTCTTGGTCGCCAACGAGAATAATCTTGTCAGCGAGGAACTCGGGTTTGAGATGCAGATGGAATGCACTGCCGTCTGCATTGATAATCAATTGACTTGCTGGAAATGTTCTCATAATAGTATAATTTAAGATTTGTTATTTGAAGATTATGCTTCGCCTCCGCCAAATGACATCGGGATTGTACTGCCTTTGGCAGGCGTACCGGCAATCTGGATGTTGCCGTACTGGTTCTCATACTTGGCAAGATTGTCCTGCAAGGCGAAAAGCAGGCGTTTTGCGTGCTCCGGAGCAAGGATAATCCGCGATTTGACATTGGCATCTTTAATACCCGGCACCATACGTACGAAATCTATCAGGAATTCGGACGAAGAATGGGAAATAATTGCCAAGTTGGAGTATGTTCCTTCCGCCACTTCAGGCGTGAGTTTGATGTTTAACTGTTGTTCTGCCATAGTGATTGATTGTTTGGGATTGTTTATGATAGTTTATGATTGTTTATAATTGTTCACCATTTATTCTTTTTCTTGCCGATCATGGCGGCAAGCGTGACGAGCGGCAAGATAATGTCGTACCACATCAATTCAAGTCCGACAGATGGTTGACCGAGCCGCCTTGCGCCCAAATCAAGTACCGTCACCTGCATCAACAGCCGAATCAGAAGCAGGAGGAACGCCAGGCACATTGAAAGCGGTTCGCCAATTACCATCAGCGCAATGACCAGTCCGTAGAACACACCCCGCGTCACCGGCTCATGTATAAGGTGGTGCTTCGTGGACGGTTTGTATTCCGGAGAAACGGACAAATGCCTCCGCTTCTGCTGCCACCATTCTTTCCACGTTTTCTTCGGCACCGACCAAGTGATGCTTTCCCTGGTAGTAACCGGCACCGTGTTAGCAGACGTAGCAACCTTGTTGACAAACAAATCGTCATCTCCGGCAAGTGAAGTCATCTGGTCGCTGAATCCGCGGTGTTCAAAGAACATCTGCTTGCGGTAGGCAAGATTTCTGCCGACACCCATATATGGTTTTCCAGTAGCCGCAGCTCCAATATAATGCAGTCCGTTAAAAAGCGTCTCATACTGGATGATGCTGTTCAGCATCGTCTGCTCGCGGAAATACGCTCCATAGCCAATCACAACTTCCGTTTCCGGCTTTTCAAACCCCGCCATCATCGCTGAAATCCAGTGATTTGATTCCGGACGACAATCAGCATCCGTGAGAAGCAGATAGTCGTATTTAGCAGCTTTGGCAGCCAAAGTAAGCCCCAGTTTCTTTGTACTTCCCACCCTTGCACCTCGCGGCACAAATGTTGTCCGGACACGGGAATCGGACAAAACATAATCGTCAATGACCGCCTGTGTGTTATCCTCTGAACCGTCGTTTACTATGATTACTTCGTATTCCGGATAATCCTGCGTGAGCAGACTTTGGACGTACTGACGGAGATTATATCCTTCATTCCGAGCACAAACCACTACCGTTACAGGAGGTTTCTGTTCGGGAAAATCCACGGTTTTGCGCCGTATAACCATATACCGGCAATAGAAATAGACCTCATAGACAAATGCCGCCAGCAGTGCGCCGGAAAGACACATGACTACAGTTGATATTTCAAATACGCCGAGTTGCACGCCAGTTAAAATCCTTTAATTTTCTGTTCTTTTGCGGCTTGCACAACCATTTTGGCAACCGTTTTGGCACCTTCTTCGTTCAAACGGATTGTATCACCTGCGGCAAAATAAACGGCGGCACCATCAGCACCCTTAATCTCAATGAGTGCGGTCGTCAGCGCGTCTATGTCAATCAACGGCAAATGCGTATGAGCAGCCACCCTGCGCACACCTTCCGCATAACCGCCGTGACGGGGATACAGCACATCGTCCTTGAAAAAATTCTTTGCCGTCGGAGTCAGCAAAACAATGCGCAAATGCTTCTTTTGCGCCTCCTTGATCATCTGGAGCAGATTGTTCTCGAAGAACTCCAATGTGGTATAGTGACGATAATCTTCCTCGTCGTATTCATGGTGACCGAACTGAATCATAAGGGTATTACCACGTTTGACACGTGCCATAACCTCTTGCCACTGACCTTCGTCCATAAACGATTTCGTGGTAGCACCATCCACAGCATGGTTCTCAACTACCGCATCAGCAGGCAGAAACTTCGGCAACATCTGTCCCCACCCTACGGCTGCCGAATCCGTAATATCCTCAGGCTGAGTAAGTTCCGCCATTGTTTCATCGCCGACAAGAAAGAGCGTCAACGGCTTTTTCGCATACAAATTGGGCAATATTAATGCCGCTACCAACATAACAAATAATTTCTTCATATAGTATAATTTTTATGTCAAAATTTTTTTCGCCCGCAAAATTACAACTTTTTTCGCAAACAACCAAATTATTTTCTAAAAGAAAAGTATTTTTGTCCGAAAAACGATATAAATACGGTCAAAATGGTGATAAACATCTTACTTGGCGTCGGATACCAGCCCCAAACTTCGACACATAACTTGAGTCCGAAATAGTTTATTGCCAAATTCACTGCCACAATCAAAATATAGCGTACCAGTTGACGGAAACCATGCAACGATGAATGTATGAACGTTACGTATTTATTCAGCCAGAAACCTGTGAACAAAGTAATTGGAAATACAATGCACAATGTGGCAATATGCGGCGTGAGACAGATTTGAAGATTTGGAGACTGGAGGAGATGAAAATTCAAATAGACAAGGTCGTGCCCGATAACGAAATTATATACAAGGAAATAGAGCACCCAGTCCAAAACCATATTACCTCCTCCGCACATGGCATAGCGAAAAAGCTGCTCCGGAACCAGTTTTTCAAAGGGACGATAGAAAAAATCTATTATTTTAGTTATAAAATGCGCTAATTTGTTCATTTTTTTTGCATATTTCAAATAAAAGCAGTACTTTTGCCGCGATTTTGTGGAAAAACGCCGCAAAGGTACAACAAATTTTTTAATTAACCAAATTTTATGGACGACTATCACCAACAAAATGCAAAAAGTACGCGCCAAGAAATCGCTGGGTCAGCACTTCTTGAAAGACCTTGGTGTCGCCCAGAAGATTGCTGAAACCATCCATCCGACCAATCCGGATACACATTTTCCCGTTCTTGAAATCGGACCGGGGATGGGTGTTTTGACACAATTCCTGCTGAAAAATCCCAATATAAGTCTCACCGCTATCGAGTTGGATCGCGAATCCGTTGCATATTTGAAAGAATGGTATCCGGAATTGCACCTTATTGAAGGCGATTTTCTCAAACTTGACCTTGATACTGTTTTTCCGTCCGGATCATTCGGCGTTATAGGCAATTACCCGTACAATATCAGCAGTCAGATTTTTTTCAAGGTTCTTGACTATAAAGACCGTATTCCTGTTTGTTCAGGCATGATTCAGAAAGAAGTAGCCGAGCGTATCGCTTCCAAACCGGGAAAAAAAGCATACGGCATCCTCAGCGTACTGCTGCAGGCATGGTATGATATAGAATATTTGTTCACCGTTGACGAAAATGTGTTCAATCCGCCGCCGAAAGTCAAATCGGCAGTGGTACGATTACGACGAAACAGCCGTACATCACTTGACTGCGATGAGCGGCTTTTCAAAACGGTCGTCAAAACAGCTTTCAACCAGCGACGAAAACAACTCCGAAATTCGCTCCGCGAAATTATTACCGACGAGGCAAAAGTTGAAAATTACCTGACCAAACGACCCGAACAACTTTCCGTCGAAGAATTTATTAACCTCACAAAACTATTGGAACCATGTCAGAACTGAGAATATTTTACAAAGACAACGATAAAATAAAAGTTGCAAAAACTATCGGTGCACTTAAGGAACTTGACAAAAAAGACATTATCTGGATTGATTTGTTGGACGTAAGTGACAAAACTGAGGATACGCTTGAAGGATTCCTCAAAATCGACATTCAGGAAGACGAAGAAATGGAAGAAATCGAGATGTCATCCCGTTATATTCAGACAGACGATTCGATTGTTGCAAACAGTAACTTCCTGCATTCGAATTTTGAAATAGAACCGGTTAACTTTATTGTCAAAAACAATATTCTTGTCACATCGCATGACGCCGAATTAGGAAGTTTCAACGAAACAATCAAACGTATGTTTGTAAACACCCGGAACTTTCCGTCCGGATTTCATGTACTAGTGGCATTGATGGAAACACGTGTTGAAAAGGATGCCGACTTGATTGAGGATACGACTGACATGATTACCAAACTATCCGATGAAATCACCAAAGCTTCTGATCATGTGGATGAAGATTTTCTGTTGCAAATCAAGGACTTACAGGAAAAAGTAACCATCATCCGTCAGAATATTATGGACAAACAGCGCGTAATAAGCAACTTCCTTAAATGTGATTTCTTTCCTCAGGAACTGCAACCGCGACTCACAATGATTATCAAAGATATAAACTCACTTTTTGATTATACACGATTCGGTTTTGACCGTCTTGACTACCTGCAAGATACTTTCCTCGGTTTGGTTAACATCGAACAGAACAAGATTATCAAAATATTCACGGTCATTAACATCATCTTCCTGCCGCCTACATTGATTGCAAGCATGTATGGAATGAATTTTGAGAATATGCCTGAATTGCACTGGACTCACGGATATCTTTGGGCAATCGGACTGATGATTGCATTTACACTTGCTGTACTCGGATATTTCCGAATCAAAAAGTGGTTATAAACAAGTTTTCTACAATTTGTATATTATTGGTGTTAATAGTTGTTCAAAATCATTATATTTGAACGCTATTAACATCTTTTGAAAAGTTTTTTACATTCATTACTGCCTTATAAAGAATAACTTGCAAAACTTTTCAACATTTCTACAATGTATATATAAACATTCAATTTTTAAAAATCCAATATATATTATATAAGGTGTAGAAAAACGATGGAGTACGACTTTGATAATTGGGATGGTATAAATGTACCGTTGATGGAATATACATATTCCGGTGAACCTTATCCGAAAGATGTTTCATTGTATCACCCGGATATATTACATATACTTTCCAAGAAAACACTGTTAATTTCAAAAGAGGAACTGGCATATATACTTTCTTTGCCTGAAGTTGATGTTCGTAATGATTTGCACAATCTTATATATTGGCAATTAGGGACGTCTTCAAATAGCAATATTATAGGAAATTGTATGATGTGTTTATTGCAAGCAGGAACACAACAAGATACTTTGCCTGTAGTATTGGAAGTGCTTCGTCAAAATGAAGAATTCCGTAAATTTCATTTTGACGGATTAGAAAGAGAATATATTCAACCTTTTCTTTATAAATATTGCAAAGATAATCCCGAATTGCTTCTGCCGTTTCTTCTTGAGCCGGGGCTGAATACGTGGTTTAAAACACTTGTATTGGAAGTATTGGCAATTATAGCCAATTTATACTATCCTTCCCGGGAAAAAATGCATTCATTGTTTGAAAGACTAATTTCTGCCTATAAATCAGATTTGTATTCTTCAAAACGCCAAATTTGTGACGGCGAAGTAGTAGGTTTTGCTTTACTTATTCCGATTGCTCTTTGGGCGGAAGAATATTTACCTTTGATAGAGGAACTTAATAATTCAGGATTGATGGATTACGGCATAACCGGCAAGATGTATTTCATCCGCCGTGACATAAAAAAGCATAAGGTTTTTTATACAAAACCTTTTGAAAATTCTTATGATTTTCTTGCTTTGAAAAGATAACCGGCTAATCAGCTATAATTTGCTTTATTACGTTAAGAATAGGCGTTACCGATGGTGGAGCACCGACAGCCTGGATCATCCATTCTTTAGGCGTAAGCCGTCCTAACCGGTAAATCCGTTCATATTCTGCAGCAAATTCTTCAGGTTTGGTAAATTGTGCCAAATGCTCTTCCAACTGATATTGTACAATATGTCCCAAAGGATAATTAGGCAGATACATCGGCGAATTAACCATATGGCTGTAAATGGCTAATAATACACAGTCATGTTCGCCAAGAATGGGTTCATAGTATTGATTCCATATTTCTTTGGCGATGCGTACGGTTTGTTTGCAAAGTTGTTCTGCCGTTGCATTGGGATGTGCATAAATCCACTGCCACATAGCCATATCAACAAGACTGACACCCATAATTTCGTACATAGACCAGAACTGGTCGAATACTTCGTTGTTTTTATCGGCGGATTGCATTGGCGTAGGAAGTAATTGCAGATCACGTTGCTGCCAAAGAAAAGCACTTGCTTCTGTGTATGCCGTATTAGGAACGCCGGAAAGCATATAGTAGTCAATACGATACATGTCAAGTACTTCTTCCACCGTGTGTCCGAACTCATGAATGGCAATATTGTAACCTTTGTAATCCATTCCTGATTTTGGAATACGTGTGCGTAAACGGGCTTGTTCATTTCGTCCGAGGCAAGGCCATGCATGCCCTGAACCGCGTGCCGGTTCAACGACAATGTGAGAAGCAATGTCTTTGGCATCATCCTTTGCAAAACCCATACATTGCAAGAGACGTGGCATATAGGCGGCAAAAGCATCTGCGTCAGGATAAAGTTTGCTGGTAAGTGCTGTAAGATTGTCTTCATTGAGCGAAGCGCGTGACTTGAAGCCGTCATACCATATATCGTACGGGCGAAGATCGCGACCAAGACGCTGGCGGATTATGGAAGCAACTTGCTGTACTTGCGGTGAACCGATGAGCGCACGGAAGAGACTGTCCAACTCAGCTGCAGGCATTTCTACTTCTCCTTCAAAATTGCGGATAATTGCATTCGGCGAAGCCGGACAGTATTTGTCTTGTTCAAAAAATGCGTGTGCAACGGCAAGAATCCGTGCGTAACGGGTAAACGGTTCAGCAGGTCCCGTTGTTTCAGAATAAGGTTTCCAAATATATGCGCCGTTGTTTATGGCGGTTTGCGGAATCTCCTGACATACAATGCGTTGCATAACTTTGTAAATCATTTCCTGCTTTTCCTGTCCGGCAACAGAATCGGCATACAATGCCTTTAATTCATCGCGTAGATTCCAATGACTGAGCAGAATCTTGTCATCCGACCATAGTTGGCGGCCATCTTCTGTGCGGAGTGATCCCATATAAATATTGTAGTCAGCAATATAGTTCTCTGCATCGGCAAATGCTTGCGCGATTTGTGAATTTACTTTGGCAGGCACACGGCTTGTGAACACATCGCCCATACGTGCCATTGCCCACTCCAAACGTGTCCAATTTCGACCAAGTGTGTTCTTTTCCTCCAATGTATAGTGCGGGAAATTAAGAATTGTGATGAATGCCAATTTATTGGCAAACATATCATCCGAGAAATGTGCCATAGGACTGTAGGCAGACATAATCCAGTCAGGTGTCTGCGGCTCGCTTGCATTGGTCAGCTGGGTCGGACGGAGCAGTTCCACTGTCAGTTTGTCTGCCGATTCGAAACAGTTTTCAAATATACGGCTTAATGATTCAAAAAGAGCCTGACGTTCTTCCGGCGTTTTACAGTAATGTTCCTGTACAAAGGC
>CAJOFT010000033.1 GCA_905234025.1 Paludibacteraceae bacterium | reverse complement strand
CAACACAGACAATAAAATACAAAACAAACAGATATGAAAAAGATTGGAATTATTACTTTAGCAAGTATGCTGCTTATGGCCTGCACTACTGAAAACCCCTTGCTCACGGAGCAAAACACGCCTTACGGCGTTCCGGCATTCGACAAAGTGAAGAACTGCCACTACATGCCGGCATTCAAAGAAGCAATCGCCCAAAACCAGGCGGAAATAGATGCCATCGTCAACAACCCCGAAGCTCCGACGTTCGAAAACACCGTTGCCGCACTCGACCGCAGCGGAATGCTCCTTGAACGCGTGAGCGGCGTGTTCTATAACGTCCTCGAAGCTGACGGCAGCGACGAAATGGACGCCATCGCCAACGAAGTGGCTCCGTTACTCTCCGACTTCCAGGACGGAATCGTGCTGAACGAAGGACTGTTTGCACGGATAAAAGCGGTGTATGACCACTACGTTGCGGGAAGTGAGACCGCTGACGCTGCGGGAAGTGAGAAACTTACGGCTGAACAGATGCGGTTGCTGACAGAGACCTACAGGAACTTCGTGAACAGCGGTGCAAACCTGCCTGCCGAGCAGAAAGAACGGCTCAAAGAAATCAATCAGGAATTAGCGTTGCTGTCCCTGCAATTCGGTCAAAACGTCGTGGCAGAGACCAACAGCAACGACGTGAAACGCTTCGTGACCGACGAGGCGGAATTGGCAGGTCTGCCTGAATCAGCCAAAGCAGCCGCCAAAGAACTGGCAGAAGCCGAAGGACGTCCGGACGCATGGCTGTTCGTGCCCAAACGCACCAGTTTCACTCCGGTACTCCAATACTGCGAGAACCGCGAACTGCGCAAACAACTGCTGATGGATTATACCACGCGCGGCAACCATGACAATGCCAACGACAACAAAGCTGTCATCAACAAAACGATGAAACTGCGTCTGGAAAAGGCAAAGATGTTCGGCTATGACTGTCCTGCGGATTATATCCTCGCAGACTGCATGGCAAAAGACCATCAGACCGTGGACGCATTCCTGCAATCCGTCTGGGAGCCGTCTTTAGCAGCCGCCAAACGCGAAGCAGCCGAACTGCAGCAGTTGTTGGAGCAAGACATTCCGGGTGCGAAACTTGAGCCGTGGGACTGGTGGTTCTACGCCGAGAAACTGCGCAAAGCAAAATATGACTTGGACGAGGAAGAAGTAAAGCCGTACTTCGAGTTGGGCAACGTGCGCCGCGGTGCTTTCGGACTGGCACACAAACTGTACGGCATCAACTTCGAGCCGCTGAGTGACATGCCTGTTTACAATTCCGAAGTGGAAGTGTTCAAAGTGACTGAAGCGGATGGATCGTTAGTAGGCATCCTTTACACCGATTATTTCCCACGCGGCGGCAAACGTCCGGGTGCCTGGATGAACAATATTCTGCCGCAATATGTGGATGCTGAAGGCGTTGACCACCGTCCGGTGATTATCAACGTGGGCAATTTCAACAAACCGACCAAAGATGCGCCGTCGCTGCTGTCCATGGATGACGTGGAGACACTATTCCATGAGTTCGGACACGCGCTGCACGGACTGCTCTCCAAAGCACACTACAAGAGTCTGGCAGGTACGAACACGCCACGCGACTTCGTCGAACTGCCGTCACAGTTCATGGAAAACTACTGCTACGAACCCGAGATCATGAAGACGTACGCGTTCCATTATCAGACGGGCGAAGTGATGCCGGACGAGTTGATTGAGAAAATCAACAACGCAGGCAAGTTCAACCAAGGATTCGTGACCACGGAACTGCTGAGTGCCAGCATTTTAGACATGGATTACCACGAGCTGACAAGCATTGACACGATTGACGTGAACGCGTTCGAAGCAGCTTCGATGGCGAAGATGCACATGATTCCGGAAATCATCGTGCGCTACCGTTCGACGTTCTACAACCATATCTTCACCACCGGTTATGAGGCAGGTTACTACTCCTACACCTGGGCGGCAGTGTTGGATGCAGATGCTTTCGCTGCATTCAAAGAGACCGGCGACATCCTCAATCCGGAAGTTGCCAAACGGTTCCGTCACCTGTTGGAGCAAGGCGGTACACGCGACGCAGCCGAATTGTACCATGAGTTCCGCGGCAAAGATGCAGACCCGAAACATCTGCTTGACAGAAAGGGATTTTAAGGAGTGAAGGATGACTTATCAGACACGGACCATATTACGCCGCACGCTGCCCGCAGTCTTCTGGCTGCTGGCAGTAGGCGGTTGTATCGGGGTGCCGTTTATTATCCGTTGGGCGGCACCAGCCAATTACTGGTGGGGATTTCTTGTGGCAGCACTGCTGCTGGTGGTGCTGTTCATTGTGACCCATATAGACCGGCATGAGTCCTCGTCAAGAGAGAATTACCAAATGGCTGTACTGCTCGGCATTGCCTCGTACTGGCTGCCTACGATCGTGTTTGCCACCGTACCGCTGTGGATGGCGTGTGCGGCACGGTTTGCATTCAACTTCCGTGCGTTTACAGCCACCGTCCTCGGCTATCTGACCGTAGCTGTTCATGCGGCATTATTCGTGTATTTGGGATGGATTGACCTTGTCTGGGCGCACTTCTTTTCGCCGGACTATCTGTGGGCATGGATTCCGACAGGTGCCGTTTTCCTTGCGTGGATGGGCACTACCATCGTACGCAAAATCCTGCGTGAACGTTAATACCGGCTTGCGCGTAGTACCACGGGCTGTAGTAGCGCGAACCGTCTTCAAACTGGCAGAACCAGTTGCCTCCATTTGATTCGTAGGCGCTGTTGAACAGGTTGTTTGCCTGTGCCATCAGCTCGATGCCGGGCCATTTGGCAGGCAAAGGCAAGGTGTAGTGCAGCGTCATGTTCGTAACAGTGTAAGGTTTGAGTATTGCCTCCTCGGACATAGAGTTGTCGAGGTATTGTTTGCTGACTGCAAGTGTCTGAATATCAGCGCGGAAGCCGGCATAGTTGAAGGTGAACGTGTTGCTGAATACCACAGACGGCGAGAAGGCGATGGTTACGTTACCGAAGTTGATTTCGTCCTGACGGATTTCCTCCCAATTGGCATCATATACAGACACCCAGTCGGTGTAATCAAGGATTTTATTGCGCGAAAGTGTCAGGCTGGCTTCCCACTGGAACCACGAAGTCGGATGCCACGTGCCGGTCAATTCGATTCCGGCACGGTAGCTCTTGTCCACATTGCGGGTGAGGTATGCGCCTGTGTCAGAGTATTTGCCGGTGAGCACCAGTTGGTTCTTGTAGTCCATGAAATAGAGGTTCACGCCTGCGTGCCAGCGCTTGCCGGAATAGGTGTAGCCGAGTTCGTAGTCATACAGCCGCTCGGGACGCGGAATGTCGTGTTCGCCTGCCTCGGTAAAGTTCTTGCGGCTCGGTTCGCGGTTGGCAAGGGCGAAGTTGAAATATACCTGGTGACCGTGGTCTTCGTAGGTTACGCCTGCTTTCGGATTGAAGAAGTGATAATGCCGCGTGACAGTGAGCGGCTGCAAGTCTTCATCATTGATGCCGTCAAGGCGGTAGTAAATGTAGCGGTACTGCAAGTCGCCATAAAGCGTCAGCCTGCGCTGCGCCTTATTGATGACGCGCCAGTTGGCTTTGGCGTAGATGTTGGCATCCGCTTTGGTGCCGGTGCTGCGGTAATATTCCTGCACGGAAACGGTTTGGTAAAGGGCATCCGTCACCAGTCCCCAGTGCTCGCCCATATAGTGGCTACCCGCTCCGCCGATGGTAAGGTCTGCCGGTTCGGAGCGGTAATTGACGCTGAACACGCCGCCGTAGTAGTGATTGTCGAGGTACTTGTAGCGGATGAAGTTCGAGCGTTTGATGACCGTGGAATCATTGGGTTGGTAGTTCTCCAGACCAAAAGACGAGTATTTCTTGTCAGCTTTGATCTGCTCATAATAACCGCCTCCGTGCGTGTAGTGCAGCGTGGCGTTCAGCGTCCACTTCGGAGCAAGCCGCTGCGCCAGATGCAACTGGAAATGCTGCTGTTTGTAGTTGTCGTTCTGGTTCGGATAGTATGCAATATTGCCGTCCTTGTCAATGTATTCGCCCGCAGGATTATAACGGCGGTCGGTCTGCAGGTCTTCCATAGAAACGCCGTCCCAAGCCATGTATGTTCTCTCCGTGCCGCCAAAGGCAGAGAATGTCAGGTTGGTGTTTTTGCCGTAATAGCCAACCGAGCCGTGATAGGAAAAGAGGTCAGACGAAGCACGGTACAAGAATCCGTCCGAATTGACTTTGCTCAAACGTGCCTCAATGCGGAAGTTCTTCGGGAGCTGCACCTGTGCGCTAACCATTTCGCGAAAGGTGTTGTACATGCCGCCGTTGAACTGGAGCTGCACATGCGCCGGAGCACTGTCATTGAGCATTTGCTGGGTCGGCAAAGTGGTCATGTTGATAGACGCGCCGAAAGACGATGAGCCGTTGGTGCTTGTGCCAACTCCGCGCTGAACGTTGAGCGAACTGAGCGAAGATGCCATGTCGGTCATGTTCACCCAGAAGACAGTCTGTGACTCGGCATCATTCAGCGGGACATCGTTGACGGTCATGTTAATGCGGGTGTGGTCAGTTCCGCGGACACGGAAATAGGTATAACCGATGCCGAGTCCGTCATCACTTGTTGCAACCAAAGAAGGAGTCGATTGCAATAAAAACGGCAGGTTCTGCCCCGTGTTCTCACGGTTCAGTTCCTCGCCGGACAGCTTCTTGTGCGTGTCCGTCGGCTGTTCCAGACGTGCCACAACATTCACTTCAGGAATGTCACGACCTTGAATCAATAACGTGTCCGAATCCGGCTGTGCGAATACGAACGAGACCTGTGCCAAAGCACAAACAGCTCCAAGAGCCCGATAAAAAATGCAGTTTTTCATTTTCTTTAGCAGCATTACCTGCTCAAGTTCAGCGGGTTTTATCTCAGCCTTGCGACACCCCGAATGAAAATGAGAGAGTTGTTATTTGAATTTGTAGCAGAAGGAGACAAACCAGCCCCACTGCCACATATGTTGGTTGTCAATGACTTTCTTGCGTACCATGTTGTTCAGCCCGAAGTTGTAGCCCGCTTGCAGGCGATAGACATCCCATTCGAAGCCGCCACCAAGTCCCCACTGGACGTTAATGCGGTGCAGCTCCTTATCGGCGAGACGGTCGTAGGAAGAGGTGTGATAGCCTTGCGCTTCGACCCACGTTTTCGTTCCTGCACTCAGGTGTTCCTCCATGAAATCGTACTCCGTGAGCCCAATTCCGAACTGCGGACCTGTAAAGAAGAACATGCCCAACTTCTTCCACAGCGGGATATTATAGTACATACGGACAGGGATGGTCAACTCCGCCTCAAGAATCTTGTGCTTGAGGTACTCGATTTGCACCGTTGGTGCGTCTTGTGAGCGCCAGTGCTGGGTGTTAACACCATATGCCACGTCCAAGAACAAGCCCGTCTGGATGCTGAAATGAATCGGCAACAGGAAATCAAACGACACGCCAAGACGTCCGCCGTGAAGGAACATATCCGGATAATTTTCCCGTAAAGAACGCTGGTTGTTCTGGATATACCCGACTTCAAAACGGTATTCCATGCCAAAAGTATAGTCACTATGGCGTGCTTCTTTCTTGGTCGGGTCAAAGAACTGGCTATCCGCCGTTTCCAGATCAGGCTTAGCCGGAGCCTCTTGTGCATATGCGCTCGCGCACACGCATAATATAAATAAGGTGTAACGTAGTTTTTTCATGTTTTTTGTTCAAAATCGGCTGCAAAAGTACAAAAAAATGTTGATATAAGCAATATATTTGAGAAAAAATCATTTTTTTTGCAAAAAAATTTGTGTATTCCAAACTTTTGTAGTACTTTTGCAGCCGCTTTTGAGAAAAAAGCCCCGAGATGGCCTATTCGTCTATCGGCTAGGACGACAGATTTTCATTCTGTAAAGAGCAGTTCGACTCTGCTATAGGCTACAAAAATAATTTCAAAATTCAAATTTATAATTTATAATTTAACAAGATGGCAAATCATAAATCATCTTTGAAACGTATCCGCCAAACTGCAACTCGCAAGGCACACAATCACTATTATGCAAAAACCGCTCGCAACGCCGTTCGCGACCTGCGTGCTACTACAGACAAAGCAGCTGCCGCTCAAGCACTGCCGAAGGTTAGTTCGTTGTTGGACAAGCTGGCAAAGCGCAACATCATCCACCGCAACAAAGCCGCTAACCTGAAGTCGAAATTAGCTGTTTACGTTAACAAACTCGGTTAATTAACCAAGACCCTATAAGATAAGGGGCTGCCTTTCGGTAGCCCCCTTTTGTGGTTATGGTTGCAGGAAATCACGCTCTTGGCCGGTTCGTAATTGTTTACGAGCGGATCAAGCGGAGGAATTCCTCGCGGGTCTCGGGACGGTTAAACGCTCCTGTAAAGTCGGACGTGGTAGTGATACTATTCTGCTTCTCTGTGCCGCGCATTTTCATGCAGAGATGTTCCGCCTCGACAACAACCATGACCCCCAACGGATTGAGCGTACGCTGAATGCAATCCTTGATTTGGGTCGTCATACGTTCCTGAATCTGCAAACGGCGGGCATATACATCCACCACGCGGGCAATTTTACTAAGCCCCGTAACTTGCTTTCCGTTAGGGATATACGCAATATGCACTTTACCGAAGAACGGCAATATGTGGTGTTCGCAGAGCGAATAGAAATCTATGTCTTTTACAACCACCATATGCCGGTAGTCCGAATCAAACAAGGCAGATTGCAGTATAGCATCCGCATCTTCGTGATAGCCTTTGGTCAGATACTGGAAAGCCTTCCCCACCCGTTCGGGCGTGCGCTCCAAGCCCTGACGGCTGCCATCTTCACCAAGCAGGGAAATAATAGCCGAGATGTGTGCGGCTATTTCTTTCGTGGTTTCTTTGTTTTCTGTAAATGTTTGCAAACTCATCGTTTCAATATCACTTGGTCACGTACAACATAAGTATCTCCCATCAGTTCAGGGAATTGTTGGATAAAGCCGTTTTTGAACTCCTGTGCATCTTCGTAGGTGGCGAAATCACCGATACGGACTTTCCAGAACGGCGGCATATAACTCACGTACACAGGCACATCCAACTTGTCCTGCATTTCCTTTTCGAGGCGAATCGCCTCCTGTTTTGCCATCTGCTGGTGGTTGGAGGAATAAATCTGCACACGGAAACCCGCGACTTCTACATCCTGCAACTCACGTCCGAACACCTTGTCCATAACCAGTTGGCGCACTAGCGAGTCCTGATGGAGCACCACGTTCGGCATGACATCAAAGATGGTGAGCTGTTGCACTGAATCGGTAACAAGCGTGTCCATAGCGAGTGTGTCAACAGCAAGCGTATCCGCGGCAAGGGAATCCGCGGCAAGCGCGTCTATCGCCGGAATACTATCCTCTGCAAACAGCGTTGCAGACCAGCATAATACTATGAAAACCAATACTTTTCTCATTCTCTTAATATCTAAACGAGCTGCCACCGACAAACTCACGTAGGAAGGAAGTAGGCGGAATTTCACGTTCCGGAATAGACTCAAAGTAACTGAGGAAATTGAGCATTCTGTGCGCTTCGCCGTACTCATCACAATATTTCGGCACCTCCGCCAGCATCGGCTCAGCGTGACGCTTAAGCACTGCCAATTCAAAGAGCAGGGCGGAATTGAACATCACATCGGCATTCTCCTGGAACGGATATATCCATTTCTCTTCACCGCGGCGTACACTCGGGCAGCGTGCAATGGTTTCGCGTGCCGAGTAATTGCGGTAACGGTAGTCACGCACAATGCGGCGGATGAGACGAATGTCGGTTGTCGGAATCCAGTTGTGGTTATCGAGATTGACCGTTGTCATAGGACTCACGAAGATACGGAACGCTGCTGACTTCGGGATATTAGGCAGCAGAGCAGGATTAAGGGCGTGCAGACCTTCCAGAATCACAATCGTGTCCTTCTCCAACTTGAGTGTATTACCTTTGTACTCGCGCTTGCCTGTCTCGAAATTATAGGTCGGAAGACTTACTTCCTTCCCTTCAAACAGCGCTTTGACATGCTCTTGCAGCAACGGCAGGTCAATGGCATTGATATGCTCGAAGTCCCAATCACCGTTCTCGTCGCGCGGCGTGTCGTCACGGTTAACGAAGTAGTTATCCAGCGAAATGGAAACAGGACGTATGCCGTTTACCATCAGCTGGATGGTCAGACGTTTGGAGAAGGTTGTTTTTCCTGAAGAAGAGGGTCCTGAGATTAGCACAAACCTCGGACGCGGGTCACGGGCAGCAATCATATCGGCAATCTGTGCCACTTTCTTTTCGTGCAACGCCTCGCTGAGTTTGATCATCTCATAGGAACGGTTGTTCTTGCACGCCTTGTTGAATTCGCCGACGTTGCGGATATGTAATAGTTTGTTCCAGCCGACAAACTCTTTGAAGATTTCAAACATCTTGTCCTGCTCGCAGATATCTTCGAGCCGGCTCGGGTCCTGACGACAGGGAATCCGCAGCAACATGTCCTTGTAGTAAGGCTGCAAGTCAAAGATGTCCAAATATCTAGTCGAAGGCATCAAGACGCCGTTATAATAATCAATGAAATTGCCCATGCGGAAGAAGCGGCAGTAGGGATTACCCAGCGTTTCCAGCAGTGACGATTCGTAGTCCGGACGCTCGCGGAAGAGCTGCATGACCACTTTGGTCTGTTTCTCCTCGACATTTATTTCCCTGTCTTCGTTGATGATCTGACGCATCCGCTCCTTGAGGGCGTTGATCATCCCAATATTCAGTTCTATTTTTTCACCTTCGTGTCCGCGCAAGGTGCAGAAGTAGCCCTTTGATATCGGGTGCTCTATACGCAGTGACCACTCGGGATAAAGTTCATTCACCGCGCACGCCATTACCATGCACAGCGTACGTACATAAACCCGCATACCGTCTGCGCAACTGGCATCGATGAACTCCACGTCCTTCGGCTTATAGACAATATAGCGCAGGTCCTGCACCTTGTAATTAACACGTGCCGCAATGACCGGATACTTCAACTGAATGCCGGTTTGCTTGTAGAATTCAAGGATGGAACTTCCTCGCTCAACGTCGTAAAACTGCTTGTTGTTTTTGCAGTACAATGCTACGGTTTGCTGGTTCATAATCAATTAAAATCAATAATGTGGTGAATAGATATAATGCCTATTATCGCCTCCGTCTCAGGCTTCTCGGTGACGGCAAGCGTAGTGATATTATACTGGTCCATGATGGCGAGTGCGTCCGTGAGCAGTGCCTTTTTATGGATATGCTTGTAGGACGGGGTCATGATGTCCTTCGCCGTAATGTGCAGGTCGTCGTACTTCTGAATGGCACGGCGCAGGTCACCGTCAGTAATGATACCCTGACACTTGTCTCCGTCATATACCATTGTCATTCCGAGGTGTTTGTCAGACATCTCACTGACAACGTCCTTGAACGAGGAGGTGATTGCTACCTTCGGCACGTTGGTGGTCATAAAGTTCTGCACGCGTCCGAGCAGTTTGCGTCCAAGCGCTCCTCCCGGATGATAGACCGCAAAGTTCTCTGCACGGAAATGTCTTTTCTCCATCAGGCACACCATGAGTGCATCACCCATCAATGTAGTGGCAGTGGTAGAGGTGGTCGGCGCGAGTCCCAACGGGCAGGCTTCCTTGTCCACATGGATAGACAGAACCAGGTCTGCCTCCTTTGCCAGTTTGGACGAGCGGTCACCAGTCATGGCGATAATCGTGCAACCAAGTTTGCGCACCGGATCTATGACGTTCAGTATCTCGTTGGAAGCGCCACTATTGCTTACCAGTAATACAATATCCGTGCCGTTAACGATTCCGAGATCCCCGTGCACGGCTTCCGCCACGTTGATAAACACCGCCGAAGTGCCAGTGGAGGCGAGTGAGGAGGCAATCTTGTGCCCCATTATACCGGTTTTGCCGATACCCATCACCACGACTTTGCCTTTGCAGGCATAAATCATTTCGACGGCACGGTCAAATTCCTCGCCGATAGTTGCACCCAACTTGCGCAGCTCTTCTATTTCTTCATCAAATATCTGTTTAGCTCTTTGCGAACAAGTCATATTCTTGTGCTTGTTGTAAAATCGATTTTACTTCACTGAGTCTCACCTGATTCGCCGCATCGGAGATAGCCTTTTCCGGCTTCGGGTGCACCTCCAGGAACACTCCGTCTATACCGATTGCCAAGGCTGCGCGCATCAGGTGGGGCACCATCTCACGGTTGCCGCCGGTCACACCTGCCTGTGTACTGGGTTGTTGGACACTGTGTGTTGCGTCAAAGACAATCGGACACCCGAACTGCCGCATTTCCACGAACGAGGTCATATCCACGACCAAGCGTCCGTAGCCGAATGACGAACCGCGTTCCGTCAGCCAAATACCGTCTTTGTTTCCACGCACGGCTTGAATCTTCTCAATGCAACCGCGCATGTCCCACGGCGCCATGAACTGTCCTTTCTTAACGTTCACAATTTTTCCTGTTGCAGCAGCGGCTTGCAACAAATCCGTCTGGCGGCTGAGAAATGCCGGTATTTGCAGCACGTCAGCGACTTCCGCCACCGGTTTGCACTGCCAACTCTCGTGTACGTCTGTCAGTATTGGCAAGCCGAACTGCTCTTTGACCTCTTGCAGGATTTTCAAACCTGTCTCCATTCCAACACCGCGACCGCTGTTGGACGTCCGATTCGCCTTGTCATACGAAGATTTGAAGAATAAATCTATTCCCAAATCCCCGCAGACACGTTTCAGCGTTTCGGCAGTTTGCATGACCATATCGCGGCTCTCAATGGCACACGGTCCTGCAATGAGAAAGAACGATTTGTGTTTCTTGTCAGACATATTTACTGTTTGGCAAACACGCGGATCCAAGCTACGTTGATTTGTCCTTCCATAGCACGCTGGTGCTCGTCAATGAATGACGAAATGGCCAGGAAGAGTTTCTCCTGCGGGATATTACGGTTCGTGCGGTAAACCTCCACATTATTCACGTACCAGATCAGCTCTTTGTCCGTCCAGCGGAGTGAATAGATATAGTATGTACCCGGATTGATGCCACGGATTACTTCGCCGTCAAAGCGTTTCTCGTCGTAGTTACCGACCGTGATATGTTTGCCGTTGAAGTGGAAAAGGCTTACCATCGGCAGTTTCTTGCCTGTTCCGAGCCACAAAGCATGGTGAATACGTCCTTCCGCGCACACTTTTGCCATGAACAATCCGCCTTGCTGACGGAACTTCTCTGCGGTCTGGATGATATCCGAGGTGTAGTCAAACTCTTTGTTTATAAAACCTCTCTTGGCATCCCAAGCAGGTGCAATAAGCTTCTCCTCCTTGGTGAAGAGGTGCAATCTGCCATCGACCGTTCCGACGTTCTTGCCGCCGTTGTTCGCCTGCTTCTCGTTGGCGAAGGAGTGAATCTTCAGCAGTTTGGGGTTATCGTATGCAAAGCCTGCACGCCACGGCGAATCCGCCAGTTTCACCCATTCAAATTCCTCTGTAAATACTTCTTTCCATTCTTCCTCACGCTCAATTTCGTTCGGATCCTGTTTCAAATAGAAGACGATGTCCGCCATAGCAGACAGCCGTTTGAAGCGCACTTCCTGCTGATACTCGTCGGTTGTTTTCCATCGGTTCGGGTTGCTCCAGAAGGCATGCTGTTTCTTGTACTCGTCCGTTGCGACTTCCGCCACCAGCGCTTTGAAGCGTGCGGGCAGTTTCGAATCGCGATAGGTCAGGTACGATTTGTACTCCTTCGATTTCTCGAACTCCGCCATCTGCTTGAGTTCAAGCGAGTTGCGTACTTCCTTCGGGCTTGACAGTTTCACATAATTTTCCGATGCACGGAACTCAAGGAACTCTTTCAGGCGCTGGCTGTTCTCCATTTCCAGATACAACTGCAGGTTCTTGTCATGCAACAGTTTCTTGTACTCGCTGATGATGGCATGCGTCGGAGTTGATTTGTACTTGGTGTGAATCCAGTTGTACTTCTTCTGTTGGAATTCCTTACTTTCCACTATTTTCTTGAGTTCAAGGTATTCCTTCAACTCAGCGGATTGTTCTACCTGGCGATAGCGTGCAATACGCTCTTCTTCCGCCATAATTCGGCGCTCCAGTTTTTCGGTTGAATGGAGCTGACCGGTTAATTTCTTAAAAAACAGATTCATAAACTTTGTGTTTTTATATATTCTTTTACCTCATCCAATGTGTCCACGAACAGAGGAGTATAATGCTCCTGTTCAGGCAGGAATCGTAATTCTTTCATGTGTGCAGCTTCGGCTTTCAGTCCCTCATAGAATCCTTTGTAATTAAGGATAACTATCGGTTTGCGGTGTTCGCCGACCGTTCCGCTGGCAATGACGTCGTACATTTCGTCGAGCGTGCCGTAACTGCCCGGAAGACATACAAAACAGTCTGCTATCTCACGCATTTTCTGCTTCCGGCGGCTCATGGACGCCACCTTGTGTATCTTCGTGCAGTTCCGTGCCAGCCGTCCGGCTTCGATAATACGTTTCGGCACTACGCCTATTACATCTCCACCTGCGGCACGAGCAGCATTGCTCACGCGGGTCATCAGTCCGCCGGTTGCACCGCCATACACCAATGTATGACCGTTCTCCGCCAGCCATTTCCCGAGCTCATCGCCCAAAAGCAGGTATTCCCCGGGAATAATGTCCTTCGCGCTGCAATAAACCGCTATATTCATTATGCGTCAATGTTTGCGTAGGTTGCATTCTGCTCGATAAACTCCTTACGCGGAGCGACATCGTCACCCATCAGCATGGCAATCGTGCGGTCTGCCTCGGCAGCATTTTCAATGGTCACTTTCTTGAGCAGACGGCGTGCGGGATCCATGGTTGTTTCCCAGAGCTGCTCGTCCGACATTTCACCCAGACCTTTGTAGCGCTGCGTCTTGATCTGCTTCTCGTCGCCTGCACCGTATTTCTGAATGAAGTCGAAGCGCTGCTGGTCAGTCCAGCAGTACTCTTTGTAGTTGCCTTTCGAGCATAGGTACAGCGGCGCCATTGCTATATAGAGGTGTCCCTGCTCAATCACTTCTTTCATGTGACGGAAGAAGAGTGTCATAATCAGGGTTGCGATATGGGCTCCGTCCACATCGGCATCCGCCATAATGATTACTTTGTGATAGCGGATCTTGCTGAGGTTCAATGCTTTCGGGTCATCTTCCGTGCCGAATGTGATGCCTAACGCCGTGAAGATGTTGCGGACTTCTTCGCTCTCGAACACTTTGTGCTCCATTGCTTTCTCCACGTTCAGAATCTTACCGCGCAAGGGCAGGATAGCCTGGTGCACGCGGTCACGACCTGTCTTGGCGGTACCGCCTGCGGAATCTCCCTCGACGAGGAACAACTCACATTCCGTCGGGTCTTTCGATGCGCAATCCGCCAGTTTACCAGGCAGACCGCCTCCACTCAGCGGGCTCTTGCGGAGCACGCTCTGACGGGCGTTGCGTGCCGCTATACGTGCCTGCGCCGCGAGAATTACCTTCTCCACAATGCGTTTTGCATCGTCCGGATGCTCTTCGAGATAGTATGTCAGTGCTTCTGCTACGGCACCGCTTACCATACCTGCCACTTCGGAGTTACCGAGTTTGGTCTTGGTCTGACCTTCGAACTGCGGCTCCGCCACTTTGACGCTGATAACCGCCGTCAGACCTTCACGGAAGTCGTTCGGGTCGATGGTTGAATTGCCGTCTTTGTCTTTCAGTTTGGCCTTCTCCAGCAGCTTGCTGTCTTCCGCGTATTTCTTCATTACGCGTGTCAGCGCGGAGCGGAATCCCGCCACGTGCGTACCGCCTTCGATGGTATTGATGTTGTTCACGTACGAGTGTACGTTTTCATTAAAGTCCGTATTATAAATCATCGCCACTTCGACAGGCGTGCCGAATTTCTCCGTGCTCAGGTGAATAACTTCACTGATGAGCGGCGTACGGTTCTGGTCAATATAGCGTACAAACTCGCTCAGACCTTTCTCGGAATAGAACGCCTCGCCTTTGAAGCCTTTTATGCTGGTCAGGGCATTGCCTTCCGCGTCTTTCGCATCCTCCGGAATGCGCACGCGTTTGTCTTTCAGCACGATTTTTACGCCTGCGTTGAGGTATGCCAGTTCGCGCATACGGTTAGCAAGGATATCGTACGAATATACGGTCTCCGTGAAGATGGTTGCATCGGGCCAGAACTGCACGAACGTACCGGTCTTGCGCTGCTCCCAGTTACCAATAGCTTCCGATTCGGAAATCACATGCACGGGCGCCAAGGGTTTGCCTTTCTCGTAGTCCTGCGTATGAATCTTTCCGTCGCGGTACACTTCCACGTGCATTTTCGTCGAAAGCGCATTCACGCAGCT
>CAJOFT010000032.1 GCA_905234025.1 Paludibacteraceae bacterium | reverse complement strand
ACGAGATTCAGGATGGTAAGACGTATCTGATGCTTTCCCTTTATTACATAGACGAGATCGGCTGGCACGAGGCCGAAATTCCGGGGCTGTGCAGTGCGCTCACATTCACCCCGAATACCGCAGACAAGACCAAAGCTGTGTTCGATACAGAGCAAACACTGCCTATGGAGTCGGATAAAATCAAGCAGTGGCGGAAATATTACTATCACACTGAAGCAATAAAATAATTAACCAATTAACATAATCTAATAACTTAAAACACAAAGCGTATGGAATTAACATCACTTATGTATGTCGTTCTCGCGGCATCAGTGCTCGCTCTGGGTTCAACATGCTCGGTAAAGACGAAGGCACAGAGCTGATGAAAACAATCGCTTCGCACGTCCGCAAGGGCGCGATGGCGTACCTCAAACAGCAGTACAAGGTTGTAACCATTGTGTTCGTCGTCCTGGCTGTAATCTTTGCCGTAATGGCAATCTTCAAACTCCAGAACGGTGTCGTTTGGTTTGCTTTCCTCACCGGTGGTTTCTTCTCCGGCTTGGCAGGCTTCTTCGGTATGAAGACGGCGACCTATGCTTCTGCACGTACAGCCAATGCGGCTCGTCAGAGTCTCAATGCAGGTCTTCAGGTAGCGTTCCGTTCAGGTGCTGTAATGGGTCTGACCGTTGTTGGTCTCGCACTGTTGGACGTGGCAGGATGGTTCCTTATCCTCAACGGCACAGGTCTCTTGGAACTGGTTGGCGCAGAGGGTGACCTCATCACCATCACCACCACCATGCTGACCTTCGGTATGGGTGCTTCTACACAGGCATTGTTCGCACGTGTCGGCGGCGGTATTTACACAAAAGCTGCTGACGTAGGTGCTGACCTCGTTGGTAAAACCGAGTACAACATTCCGGAAGATGACCCGCGTAACCCTGCAACAATCGCAGATAACGTAGGTGACAACGTCGGTGACGTTGCCGGTATGGGTGCTGACCTCTATGAGTCTTATGCAGGCTCTATTCTCGCTACAATGGCACTTGGTGCTTCCGCATTTGCTACTTCCGCAGTGGAAGGCATGCAGCTCAAAGCTGTCCTTGCTCCCTCACTGATTGCAGCCTTTGGCGTATTGCTGTCTCTCATCGGTATCTTCATGGTAAAGACCAAAGAAGGTGCAGGTATGAAAGAGTTGCTCCGTGCACTTGCTATCGGTACAAACACGGCTGCATTCCTTATCGCAGGTGTAACCTTTGGTATTTTTGCATGGCTGTTTGGTACAGAAGGCAGCCAGTGGTGGCAGGTTTCGCTGTCAGTCGTTGTCGGTCTGCTTGCAGGCGTAATCATCGGTAAATCAACCGAATACTACACATCTCAATCCTATAAACCGACCCAGAAGGTGTCCGAGAGTTCGCAAACAGGTCCGGCTACCGTTATCATCAGCGGTCTTGGTCTTGGTATGCTTTCCACCGCTATCCCTGTTGTAACTGTCGGCGTAGCTATCGTGCTCGCATATCTTTGCGCAAACGGATTCCATGTTGAGTTCTCGCCAGAGAACCTCTCTATGGGTCTATATGGTATTGGTATAGCTGCCGTAGGTATGCTCTCAACACTTGGTATAACTCTCGCAACTGATACGGACCTATCGCCGACAACGCCGGTGGTAACGCAGAAATGTCCGGTCTGCCCGCAGAAGTACGTCAGCGCACGGACGCTCTGGATGCGCTTGGTAACACTACCGCCGCTACCGGTAAAGGTTTCGCGATTGGCTCTGCTGCATTGACAGCTCTTGCTCTCTTGGCTTCCTACGTGGAGGAAATCAAGATTGCCCTCATCCGTACTGGCGAAGCATTGCCGAACGGTATAGAGGCTGCCAAAGCAACTCTGGTTGACTTCATGGACGCATACAATGTAAACCTCATGAACCCCATCGTCCTTGTCGGTATCTTCATCGGCTCAATGATGGCATTCCTCTTCTGCGGTCTCACCATGAACGCTGTTGGTCGTGCCGCACAGAAGATGGTGGAGGAAGTGCGTCGTCAGTTCCAGACCATCAAAGGCATCCTCGAAGGTAAGGCTGATCCCGACTATGCACGCTGCGTGGAAATCTCTACCAAAGGCGCACAGCATGAGATGTTGCTCCCGTCTATACTCGCGATTGTCGTTCCTATTCTCACCGGTCTCATCCTCGGCGTAGCAGGTGTGCTTGGTCTGCTTATTGGCGGCTTGGCTACAGGCTTCGTATTGGCTGTCTTCATGGCAAATGCCGGTGGTGCTTGGGATAACGCGAAGAAATACGTTGAGGAAGGACACTTCGGCGGCAAGGGCTCTGACTGCCACAAAGCTACCGTGGTTGGTGACACTGTAGGTGACCCCTTCAAGGACACATCCGGTCCGTCACTCAACATCCTCATCAAACTCATGTCGATGGTTTCCATCGTTATGGCTGGTCTCACCGTTGCATATCACCTGCTCTAATCGATGATTACTGTAATTGGTGCAACAAATATTGACATCATCGCCGCTTCTAAAACGGCATTCGTCGCTCACGACTCCAACCCCTCGCATATAACGATGGGGATTGGAGGCGTGGGTAAAAACTACGCCCATAACCTTGCCTTGTTGGGTGAGCATATCCAGTTCATCAGCCTCTTCGGAGACGATTACTTGGGCGATGTGGCGAAGAAAGAGTGCAAACGGCTTGGCTTCGACCTGCATTTGAGCGACACGCCTAAAGGTGCCCGCAGTTCGATGTTCCTGTGTATCAACAACACCGCAAGCCGGAGCGGCGGATGTCGAGATTATAGAAATGTTCCTGACGCCGGAGTTTTTGGCTCCGCGTCTGGAACAAATCAACAATTCGCAGTTGGTGCTCATTGATGCCAACTTGCCCGTCGAAACAATGGTCTGGTTGCTGGAGAACTGTACTGCCCCGATGATGGCGGACACGGTTTCCCGCAAGAAAGCTTCCCGCATTACGGATGCCCTTGCGCAGGCGCATAATCCCCATCTGCACACCCTCAAACTCAACCGTATTGAGGCGCAGAACATCCTCGGACAGGAGCTCGGCAAAGATCTCCCTGCGCTCTGTAAACGCATTCACGAACTGGGCGTAAGCAATATATATATCACGCTGGGTAGCGAAGGGGTTTTCTGCTCGGGCACACCGTTCCAACTTGAACTCGTCGAGCCTACTCAGGTCTCATTCCCGCCTGTTCCGCCTAAACAGGTTGTCGATACCAATGGTGCCGGAGATGCTTTCCTGTCAGGCGTGGCGTATGCTTTCCTGCAAGGAGTGGATTTCCCGCTTGCCGCTAAATACGGACTGCTCGCCTCAAAGGCAACGATTGAAGTAGCGTCCGTCGTTAACCCGAACCTTAAAGATGAATTTGAAGCTTTGTATAACCCTACGAAATTAATGACAACTACCAAATATGAACAAATACCTCTCAATATCGGCTGAAGTGCAGCAGGCACTCAACGAAGGTAAGCCCGTTGTGGCACTCGAATCAACCATCATCTCCCACGGCATGCCTTATCCGCAGAACGTGGAAACCGCCCTCAAAGTGGAGCAAACCATTCGTGAAAACGGTGCTGTTCCGGCTACTATTGCCATTATCGGTGGCAAACTCAAAGCCGGCTGCACACCCGAAGAAATTGAATACCTCGGCAAGAAGGGGCACGAAGTAACGAAGGCTTCCCGCCGTGATTTGCCCGTACTCATTGCCCGCAAAGCGGACGGTGCAACAACGGTCACCACAACGATGATTATTGCCGCTATGGCTGGCATAAAGGTCTTCGCAACGGGTGGCATAGGCGGCGTTCACCGCGGCGCAGAAACGACCATGGACATCTCCGCAGACCTCGAAGAACTCGCCCAGACGCCTGTTCTCGTTGTCTGTGCTGGAGCCAAGTCCATCCTTGACCTCGGTCTCACGCTTGAATACCTCGAAACCAAAGGTGTGCCCGTAATAGGCTATCGTACCGAAGAACTGCCCGCCTTCTATACTCCGCACAGCGGCTTCAAGGTGGATTATCGCCTCGACTCGCCCGAAGAAATCGCGGCTGCCTTCAAAGCCAAACTCGACATGGGGCTCAAAGGCGGTATGCTCGTCACGAATCCTATTCCTGAAGAGTATGCTATGCCCGCGGACGTCATCAACAAAGCCATCGACCAAGCCATTGCCGAGTCCGTCAAACTCGGCATCCGCGGTAAAGAATCAACACCGTTCTTGCTTGCCAAAGTCAAAGACCTCACTGGTGGCGACAGCCTCGCGTCTAACATCCAACTGGTGCTTAATAACGCTCGCTTGGCAGCCAAAACCGCCGCTGCTCTATAGCAAAACTGAAGCAGCCAAACGTATGTGATTCGTATGTGATTCGTACGTGATAAAGCCGTCAAGAATCCGAGGGAAACTTAATACGAATACAATTGTAAAAACATCAAAAAAACATATTAGTATGAAAAAAACTTTATTATCTTTGTTTTTGGCACTTAGTTGCTTGTACTGCTTTGCCCAGATTGATATGCAGGCACATGCCGGCAGTGATGAAGGACTTGCTGCTTATAGTTCTGCGGACATGCAAGCTGCCTATTACACAGGAAGTTACACCTACGACAACCTGATTGTCCAGGAAGGAAACGACCTCTTTGGTTCCCTGAATGCGTTGATGGGAAGTACTTCCAAAATCAAAAGCGGCTATAGCTATGACAAACTGAAGTACAATTACGACAAAGTGGATGTGGACCTTAATAATAAAGGTTCGCGCATAATAGGTTATTATGACGGCTCAACCCTCAGTGCGACTTGGGATCCGAACAACAACTACAACCGCGAACACACTTGGCCGCAGTCCAAAGGTGCGGACAAAAAGATTCCCATGGGTTATGACATGCAGTCCGTTCGTCCCGCGAACGTCAAAATCAACAGCGACCGCGGAAACGTGGCGTACGGCGAAAAGGCGAAACTGTACGACCCGGACAATATTTCGATCAACAACAGTTACTATAACCCCTCGAACCTCGGTTCTTATCGTGGTGACGCAGCGCGTGTAATTGCCTATGACTATGTCGTTTACGGCGAAGCAGGTGGACACAAGAGCGGGCTCTATAACGGTAACGCACAACTGCTCAGCAAGCTTGGCTCAAACGGTGTCTTTGAGTCGATTGAGATCCTCCTCAAATGGCATATGCAGGATCCTCCTTCGCTCACGGAAGCGGTGCGTAACGATGGTGCGGCTGATTATCAGGGCAACCGTAATCCGTTCATTGACTATCCCGAACTTGCTGTCCAGATGCTCAAGAACAGTGTCTCCACGTATCCCGTGGATGCGTATATGGCGGAAACAATGTGGCCGGACTACCGCCTGACACTCAAATACGGATTCGTGGCATACGTCACAGCGCAGGACGGCACGCACCCGAATAAAGTGACTGTCACAGGTGCCTCGTCCAAGTACGACTCGGCTACAGGACGTCTCACCGTCTCGAACGTAACAGGTTCGGTAAACATCTCAACCGGTAACTTGCCGCCTGAAGGCATTGAAGATTTCTATGACACGACCTTGCCGGAGGTGAAGAAAGTCTTCTACAACGGACAACTTTACATCATCCGCGACAACATCTGGTACGATGTAACCGGACGCAGAATTGATTAAAACACCTACAAATATGAAAAAACTGCAACTCTCTCTGATTTTGGTAGCATTTTTGACAACTGCCAACCTAAACGCAAACACTCCGTGGACGGTAGGCTATGACGTTACTAGTGGAAACCCGGCTGTTTGGGCAGTACTGGATATTGTTAATAGCAATATTGTGCTACGTATTTATGGTTCAGGTGCCATGGATGATATGGTTATAGTGAAGGATCCTTCGAGCTCGCTTGCTATTAAGTACGTGGCTCAAACTCCGTGGATAAACGAAGCACCGAATATCATTAAAGTGATTGTGGAGAGCGGAGTTACCTATCTCGGAAAGGGCGCTTTCTTTAACTGCGATAATCTAAGAGAACTTCGTTTACCACAGACCTTGTTAGAAATAGGAGATAGCTGTATCTCTCTCGATAACTTCAAGGGTACCATCTATTGCAATGCACCTATACCGCCGAAAGTACCGGCTGTATCATCTTCTTCGCTCCCTATTTTTACCAATGCATTTGTTAAGGTACCAAATGAGTTAGTATCAGCCTATACCTCTACAGGTGAAATCATTAATATGGGCTCTACGTATGCCAACTGGTGGGCAAACTTTCATGCAAACGGAAATCTGTTTGGCAGCACTGAAGCGGCTGCAGTCTTATCCACGCCACAAGACAGCATCAAGTCCGACCAGTTCACCATCAATCTGGAACTCATTGGCACTGATGAGACTACACGACAGTCCTATTATTACGAAGTGACCGCAACAAATGGCGTAGATAATCACCATTTCTTCGTCATCTTCAAGAATGATAAGTGGCAAGTATCTGCTACAAAAACTGGTACACAGGGACGTCGTATACCGATTGTTATGAAAGACACCGTTTCACGCTCAACAGAGTCGCTCCAAATCGATATCACCAATCTTACGCCTTCTTCGAATTACAACTATTCGGTCACCGGCTATAACAGTATGAATGAAGTGGTATTTCAATCCGAAGGCACACTCCTGACGTCACCTGCTAAAACGTCGAATATCGGGAACCGCATTTATGAAACTACTGATCCCAAACGCTACAACGTGATGGGACTGCCCGTGGATGAAAACTACCAAGGTGTAATAATTACCGAAAATGGAGAGAAAATTCTACAGAGATAATCAGTGTAGAATCTTATATATCAGTTCCTTCCATAACCCGTCCTCTTTGGTGGACGGGTTATCTATTCCCTTTAGGCGGGCATCAGTCTCACGGAAGTAACCGATAATCTTGAAAGTCTTGCTTGCCGTAAACCGTTTGGCGGCTGCGGCATAATCCTTGACAAAATAGGGGTTGATACCTAATGCTGGTGCTGCTGCACGATCGGACTTGTCAGGAAGGTAGTGGTACAGCATCAGGTTGGCGAAGAAGTTGTACAGAATGCCTAATTCTTTCACCATCGGATGGTCTTTGGAATCCGCAAAGTACTGGGTGATTCGGTTGGCTTTCACCACATCGCCTTTGATAAGCGCGTCCTGCAACTCAAACACATTATAGTCCTTTGAAATGCCTATATTCCGTTCAACTAATGCTGCATCAATATTGTTCTGTCCTTGCTGTCTGCCAATTAGCAACTTGTCAATGGCGCTGACAATCGCAGACAGGTCTGCGCCCAAATAGTCCGCCAACAGCTTCGGCACTTTCGGGTCTATGATGATGTTTTCCACTTTGACACGTTCTGCAAGATAACTCCGGATCCATTCCTCCACTTTGTATTCCCGCAGTTTCTCGCTCACCATAACCACACCGGCTTTGTCTGCCTTCTTCCACCAACTGGAGCGTTTGTCGGGCGTGCCGTATTTGTAGCATATGACCAGCAGGGTAGAGGGTTGTGGATTATCCAGGTACAGTGCCAATGAATCCCATTTCTTGACCGTTTGTGCTTCCTTGACGATAACAACTTTCTGTCCGCCGAACATCGCAAAGCCGCGTGCCGCACCGATAGCAGGAGCTATGTCTGCACCTTGCAAATCGCGCCCATAGACAACCGTCAAATCAAATGCCTTGGCTGATTCGTCCAACACATTGTTCTCAATCCAATCGGACACTTGGTCGATGTAGTACGGCTCGTCACCGCAAAGCAGATACACCGGAGCATACTGACTGGCATTCAGCGACTTCATTATTTGTTCGTACGTGCTCATAGTTCAATATTGAAAATATCCATCCCGAAAGCTTTTGTAAAAGCGTCTTTGGCTTTGAGATGGTCTGCGGTCTCTAATTCCGCGCTGTTCTCCGACAGCAGCAATATCCGGTCTGAAAGCCGGAGGGCAAGATCCAACTCGTGCGTAGATATAAGGATGGTCTTTCCCTGTTCGTGTGCCAGACGGCGCAGTAGTTGCAGTACTAATATACGGTTGGGCAGATCCAAATGTGCCGTTGGCTCGTCCAATAGAATAACTGGCGTCTGTTGCGCCAATGCCTTGGCAATCAGCACCCGTTGTTTCTCTCCGTCCGATAAAGCATTGAAGGAAGTCCCATCCCCGGGGACGCGGGTGTCTCGCCCGCGATTACCAATCCCTACGTCTCTCATTGCCTCGTCAATAATCCTGTTGTCCTCTTTTGTCAGTGTCCCGAGAAACGAGGTGTACGGATAACGTCCCATTGCCACAACTTCGCGCACACTGGTATTCTCCAGTGACACTCGGTCTGTCAGAACGACCGCCACATCCGCAATCTCGAAACTGCCGCCGAGTGATGGTTGCAGCCCGGCAAGTGTCCGCAGCAGCGTACTCTTTCCGCAACCGTTACGACCGAGCATACAAACCATTTCGCCTGCTTCCAAAGCAAACGACAAATCGCGTTGCACGACCTTTTCGCCGTAACCGATACTCAGATTATGAATAGACACGTTGTACACGGCGTGAAACGGATGTTAGGATTTCATAAGTTATCGTTCCGAGCTTGTTGGCAAGCTCCTGCAAAGGAATATGGTCGCCGAAAATCTCCACATAATCGCCGACTTGGGCGTCTGTGCCGGTAACGTCTATCATGGCTTGGTCCATGCACACATTTCCCACTACCGGACAGCGTTTTCCGCGTACCAACACTTCACCGCCGTAGTTCGAGAAACGGCGGTCAAAGCCGTCGGCATAACCAATCGGAATAACGGCGATACGGCGGTCTTCCTCTAATGTGGTGTGACGTCCGTAACCGATGGTCTCGCCTTTCTTGACGGTCTTGACACTTAGAATGGTTGTTTTGAGCGTGCACACATTCCGCAACGGCGCACCTGCGAACGAGAAACCGTATAACCCGATGCCAAGACGGCACATGTCAAACTGATAATCCGTGAACCTTTCTATGCCCGCAGAATTGAGAATATGCTTCATAATCGGGTAGTTAAGTGCCGCCTTCAGTTCCTCCGCACATTCGTCGAAGTAGTGTATCTGTTGCATCGTGAAATCGTCAAAGCAAGCTTCGTCGCTGCCTGCAAGGTGCGAGAATACGGAACGCACATGCAGCCTGTCTGTCTCCTTCAGTTGTTCTGCCAACGCAGGTATATCCTCTTTGTAGAAACCGAGCCGGTGCATACCCGAATCTATCTTGATATGAATAGGGTAGTGTTCCAAACCTTTCGCTTCGGCAGCGCGGCGGACGGTTTCCAACGACTCAAACGAATACACATTCGGTTCCAAGTTGTTCTCTAATATAAGGTCCATTGCTGCCGCTTCGGGGTCCATCACAATAATCGGCAGGGTAATGCCTGCACGGCGCAGTTCCACGCCTTCATCCGCCACGGCGATGGCAAAATAATCCACCATGCCCGATTCTTGCAGCGCCCGTCCGACCTCAATACTGCCGGCTCCGTACGCAAACGCCTTGATCATGCACGTCAGTTTGGTTTCCGGCTTGAGCAAACTGCGGAAGTACCGCACATTATGTATCAGCGCGTTCAGATGTACATCCAAAACCGTTTCGTGGGTCTGCTGCATAATCCGCCTGCTGATAGTCTCTTCATCATAGCCGAGTGCACGCATGACAGCAGCGCAGGTACGCACGTTTTGATGGGTCGGGTCTTCAATAACGGTTGCGCAGCGGGCAAACAGTTTCATCTTCTCCGCACGCTTCTCTTCCAAAGAAGAAAAATTCTCTCCGTGTTCGGAACCGATATAAGTCACCACGCCGATGTTCGGACGGATAATAGCCTCCAACTTCTCCATCTCACCGGGCTGTGATATGCCCGCTTCAAAGATTGCCAAATTCGGCTTCTTGGATACGCGGCTGTCCCCGTTGGGTACGCGGGAGTCCTCGCCCGCGGAAGTAGAATCATCCTTCCCTAACTGCCAAACACTCAGCGGCACACCTATTTGCGAGTTGTACGACTTGGGCGAACGGATGATGTTGTAGTCGTCTTTCAGCAACTGGTACAGCCACTCTTTCACAACCGTCTTGCCGTTCGAACCGGTAATACCGATAACAATGCCGCGGTACTGGCTCCGGCGATAAGCAGCCAACGCCTGCAACGCCTCAATACTCTCACCGGTCACAAACGCCCGCACGCCTTTCGCATACAATTCCGGAATATACTTCGCACCATCATTCGTCGCCGTCTTGATGGCGAAGAACAGCACGTTCTCCATATGCCCGTTTGCCCATGGACCTTTGTCCGCCTGACGCGAATCCGTCAACAGATATTTGATGTCGATATCCTCCTCTGTCCGGCATTCGACGGTGGCAATTCCGTCTATAATCTGTCTTATTTCACTGATTAACATATGCTCCAAAACAATTGGCTCGCAAAGGTACAACAAAAAAATGGTATGTGCAAGATTATAGTGAATTTAGAGCAAAAAGGATTGGAAATGTGAGAAAAATCGCATTTTTTTTTGCAGATATGGAAAAATAGTTGTACCTTTGCCGCCAAATTGGAAAATACTACGCAAAATTACGTTAATACGTAATATGTGCAAACATAATTATTAACCTTTAATTCATTCAGTTATGAAGAAATTACTCTCAGTTCTGATGTTGGCAGCGGTGCTGTTCATCCCTGCTAACCTGCAAAGTCTGCAAGCTGCAGGCAAAGTCTATTACGTGAGCAAGGACGGCGCATCACGCGGTGCCGACGGACTTTCACCCGCAACGGCTAAGAAAGATATCCAAGCCGTGCTCAACATTATCAAAGAGAACAAGGAAAACGGTGCTACCGTACGTATCGGCGAAGGTAACTTCCTCGGTTACACCAATGCCGGTTACATTGAAATCGCCAACTTCATCACCCTCGAAGGCGGATGGAATGCTGACTTTACGCAGCGTGACCCGCTCAAATACATCACACGTATCCAACCGGGTGAGGAACAGCGCGGTACCAACGGCAGCAAAGGTCTCATTCAGACCACGCGCGACCTGGACAACGTAATGTCCAAGACTCCGCAAGGCACCCTTATCATTGACGGTATCATGCTCGATATGGGTCTGGAGAACTTCTACAAACCCGCTAACCCGGGTGACGAGCGCTTTGGTTGCCCCTCGGCTGCTTTCGAAACCGGACGTATGGAAGATGCTACGCCTCCGCAAATCCAACACCAGATTATCCACTCCGACGGCTGGATTGCAGGTAACGTAATCATCCGTAACTGTCTCATTGCAAATAGCTCGTATTTCGGAATCCAGTTCGGTTCACGTTGCGGTGAAGTGGAAATCTACAACTGCGTGATTATCTCCAACCGTTATGCTGGCTGTCGTATTGACGGCGGTGACAAGGACGGCAAGGCTTCGCACGTTAACTTCCACCACAATACCGTTTGCTTCTCATGGTGCCGTGACAAATACATGGAAGACATGGGCTATGGCTATGAATTTATGAACAAAATCAACGGTGACGTACACCATAATATATTTATTGGTAACAACTACGCTGCTATCGCACGTACGCGCATTGATACCAAGGAATTTGAGGCTATCAAGAAGACCAACGTCTATGACAACTACTTCTTCCTGAACGCAGCAGACCTGCAACTCCCGTCCAAAGGTGGTGGCAAATGGACCAACGTGAAGTGCTCTGATTTCGAGGACATGGTGGACGAACAGACTCTCCCGCGTGCCGAGAACAACAAGGAACTTCCTGCTGATGCTCCTGTGCTCAAAGCCCTTGACAAAGATTATCTGGAGGCGTTTGCTAACCTTAAGATTATTGCTCAATCGCAGAACTTCAACCCGAACTCGGCTTCTAACCAGTTCCGTCAGGCTACCGGTCAGAACATGCAAGGCAGCGAAGTTCGCCGCGTTTCCATGTACGGCAACCGTTACAACTTTGACAAAGCGCTCAAGCTCTTCGGCGCAATGCCCGGCTACGGCGCACAGAAACCCAAATGAGAAACAGATTATACATCGTAATGCTATTGTGCTTGTGCGCGTTGGGCGTGCAGGCACAATATACCGTACAAACCGTTCCTAATCCGCGCTGGACGGATGCCAATGCGTATGTCGCCAATCCGGACGGGATTCTTGACGAAAACACCGTCAACAATCTCACCATGGTTTCGGAGACCTTGTATAAGACATCGGAGGTGGAGCTCGTCTTTGTCGTGCTGAACAGCATTGGCTACGAGGATGCCTTTGACTTCTCGCTTGATCTCTTCAACACCTGGGGAATCGGCGATAAGGAACGGAGCCGTGGTGTGTTGGTTTTCATGTCAATGGAGTACCATGACATCCAGATCCGCACAGGAGATGGCGTGGAAGGCTTGCTGCCGGATGCTATTTGCGCGGATATTATTTGGGATGATATAGTGCCGCTTTGCAAAGAAAACAATTATGGCGGTGCACTGCTCAAAGGGGCTCTTGCCATCTATGAGCATCTGACAACGGAAGAGGCGCGAGCGGAATTGCTGCTCGGCTACAAATCAGAGCCCGTTTCCGAATCGCCGTTCAGAGGTTTGTCCATCGTCAGCCTTATCATAATGCTCCTCACGCTCTTGCATCATTGGGTGCAACCCAAATGCCCGAATTGCCAGAAGAAAGGCAATACCTGCAAGGACCAGATTATCAATCGCGCCACCTATTCCTCTTCCGGTAACGGCATTCACCACTACACATGCGCACATTGCGGACATCAGTGGGACGTGCCTTACACGATTTCCAAACTGACGCCTCCGTCCAGCTCAAGCAGTAGCCGTGGCGGTTATGGTGGCAGCCGCAGTAGTGGCGGCAGTTTCGGCGGCGGACATAGTTCCGGTGGCGGTGCCGGTGGCAGATGGTAAATGCAAAAATGAGAAAATATGAAAATGAGAAAATGTAAAAATGATTAAATCGTAAATAACTTTATGAGTAAAAAAGCAACAACAATCGTAGTAATAGCTGCCGTTGCAGCATTACTCTTCTGGATGTTTGGCAAGTACAATGCCATGGTGACCGCCGAGGAGAACGTGGAAAACGCTTGGGGTCAAGTTGAAAACCAGTACCAACGTCGTGCGGACCTTATCCCGAACCTTGTTTCGGTGGTAAAACAGTTCGCAAAACAGGAGACTGAGGTGTATGAGAAAACTATGGAAGCGCGCGCACGCGCAACACAGATGACCATAGACCCGTCTAATGCAACACCTGAGCAACTCGCTGCTTTCCAACAGGCACAGGGCGAACTCAGCCAGGCTCTGGGACGACTCATGGCTGTAGCTGAAAGCTATCCGGAAATCAAATCGAATGAGAACTTCCTGCAACTGCAGGCACAGTTGGAAGGTACCGAGAACCGCATCACTGTGGCTCGTAACAATTTCAACGACCAGGCGAAAGAGTTCAATATCCTTATCCGTAAGTTCCCCGCTAACATCGTAGCTTCTATCTTTGGATTCCAGAAGAAACCGTACTTCGAGGCTGAAGAAGGTGCAAACAAGGCGCCGGACGTACGCAGTATATTTGAAGACTAACTGAATACTGAACACGGATTACTGATAACTGATTACTGAACACTGATAACTGATTACTTCCATGAAGAAAGTATTATTTATCGCCTCGCTTCTCATTTCCGGCTGTATGTACATGACGGCTGGCGAGAAAGTAGTGGATTCTTCCGGCAGAGAGCCCAAGTGGATTTTCGGTGCCGAGCAGGATTATATTATCGTGTCGGCTGAGTCGGCTGACATTGAAGAGGCTAAGGAGAAAGCGATGATCAAGGTCAAGAAGCACATCATTGCTTCGGTTGCCGAGAACGTAAGTTCTTCGTCTGCTGTCAACACCTCCGAGCACAACGTAAACGGCAAATTCAACGTCATTGAGGATTACCAATCTGTTGTTGAAACCCAGAGTGCTACTATTCCTTTCCTCAATGAAGTCGGAATCTCCAAAGCGGAGGATTACTACTGGGAGAAGATCAAGAAGGACAAGAACTCCTATTACTATCGCTACCACATCAAGTATCCCTTCTCGAAGTTCGACCTGATTCGCATGGTCGATGACTTCTTGGAGCGCGAAGCTAAACTGGACGCACAGGTTGAAGAGTTCTCGAAGGACGACTTCACGTCTTATACCACTGTGGAGCAGATGAACGGACAACTGAACAAACTCCGTATGTTCCGTTCTACACTCACGGAGCGTGACCCGCGTCGTGGCACATGCGCGAACATTGAAAAGGTTTACACCACTTTCATCCGTTCGATTACATTGCGTCTCGTTTCGGTTAACAAGAAAGAACTGGTTTATGCTCCTTATTTCGGAGAGACCAAGTTGGGAACCAACGTTCAACCGAAACTTTCAACCAACTGCCTGACAAACTTGCAGTACGAGCCGCGCAATGGACAATGTGTTGTAACGTATGATTTTGAGACCGCTTGCTATGATGACGAGGAGAACTGGCTGGAGGTTATTCTCCCGTTGCCCAGCAACAAACTCAAAAACCGTTTTATTATCAAGTAAAATCGACAGATCGAAATATCGAGATTTCGAGACATCGAAAAATAATTATTAACCAATTAAATTCTTTAAATTATGAAGAGAGTATTAATGATTCTGGCTGCTGCACTGGTAGTGCTCAGCTGTGGTGTTACTGAAGTAAGTGCCAAGAAAGAGAAAAAAGTGAAAGTTCCTTGCCACGAACTGACCAACAAGAAAACTCTCCGTGCAAACGGTAATGCTGTTTCTCCTAACATGCAGAACGCAACTGACAAAGCTATTGCTGCTGCACGTAAAGAGTTGGCTACTTCTATCGAGGCAACTGTTCAGCGCGTACTTGAAGACTTCGCTTCTTCTTACGATGTAAACGAACAGGCTGATTTCCGTTCACGCACGAAAGACCTTGCCCGCACGGTTGTTAACCAGAAACTGCAAGGTTCAATCGTTTCCTGCAGCGAAATGAGATCGGTTAAGGAAAAGGGCAAAGTTACGTATCATGCTTACGTTACTGTTGAGCTCACCACAAACGAACTCATGGAGAACTTGCTCAACAACACCAAGAAAGCTATCTCTGACAGCGAGAAACTGCGCACCGATTTCGAGTATGAGCAGTTCAAGAAAACCTTCGACGCTGAGATGGAGAAATTGGCTGCCAGCAACCAATAATTTTCTTGTTGCAAACAACCAATAATCATTTCGTCGCAAGTAATCAATAATTCTTGCATCAACATTCTGTTGTAGAGACGCTATCATAGCGTCTCTACTCATTTAATACAAAACTCACCCTGCCAAAGTCCTTACATTACAATAAGAGAAATACAAGACACCCCCAATAGCTTTCCAATAGAACTACATAACATATGCTAAATAAAAAAACGGATGCCGGAATTTTCCGACATCCGATTTAACATCCGATTTAGTCATATTCAATTTACTTATTTAGGTAACGGTGCACAGCGGTGCACGTCGTACGTCATAAAACCGTTTTAATACTATCTTATATCTGTTACGGTGCAGGTAATATGTGAGATTTTTTTCATTGGGCTTTGAGCAAGTTGATGGGAATACAGGGGAATTGCAGGGATTGCCATTAAAGAACTTTACAACAATCCTGTCATATACATAGGAACAAGCAGAACCTCTCCATCTTTTTGCAAATCCTTCGTGTAAACCAAGTACTTATTCCCTACACGCGCAGAATATTTCTTGCAGAACTCATCCAATGACTTATGCGTCTTGTATCCGGAAGACTTTACCTCGATTGGCGCCAATTTGTTACCACGTGACAACAAAAAATCAATCTCATAATTATGCTTTTCATCCTTTGGCCATGTATGATAATATAGAACATTGCCGGCTGCACGCAGCATCTGTGCCACAAGGTTCTCATATACATAGTCAAGATTCGCTGGTAACTTATCAGCTAATAACTTGCTGTACAACTCATTTTCTGTAAAAGGCTTATCCCAGAAAGCCAATGTCACCATCAATCCCGTATCGCCTATATACAATTTGAAGCGGCTCCTATCTTCTGTCAAAGGTAATCCTACTTGCGGATCCGTAACATGATAGCAGAAGTTGACCGTCTTGCTTTCCTCTAATGCAATTAGCATATCTTCAATTTTGTCAGAAGGCAAGCTTTATTTAACAAAAATATATTAATCCCATAAATTCACATTTAATAAATTATATCATTCCCCGCAAATTTATTTTCAAAAATACTATCATTCTCGCATAAAAGACAATATGAAAAATCCGCTTGCGGGGATGGCAAGCGGAAGAATAGGAAGAAGATAGTTTTATTGGGCTATTCCAAATAGTTTTTGTATGCTTTGACTAAAACTGAAAAAGGTTGACTCGATAACTGAGATGCTATCTTAAAAATCGTAAACTTTTGACTCGATACCTAAAAAGGTTGACCGGAGTACGAAAATGGTTTACTGATCAAAAGACGCTGCAAAGATACAATAAAATCTTAATATATGCAAATTTTTCGGCAGAAAAATGCATATTTTTAATATTTTTATGCATTTCCTTAATATTTAGCACTATATTGCTGAAACCAACAAGCATTTATACATCCAAAATGTTCATTCAGTTAAGCAACTACTATCTTGTGGTCACATTTTGCGCAAAAACAAGAAAAACGCCAACCTCGAATGAGATTGGCATTGACGGATGTTATTTGGGCTTTTTGCCTATTGCTGTATTTGCTTTTTGATGATAGCACTAAGCTTAGGAGCTATTTGTTTATAGCCGTCACGAGCGGCTTGCTCATAACTAAAATTCCACATTCCTTTCTCCGGTTTCAGTTGTTCTTCATAGATACGTTGCCCGATTGTTGTCTTGTCAATAGATAGCTTCGTGTCAATATACACAACGTATTGTGCATCATTACCTTCACCAATTTTATTATATTCACGCGCAGAAGCAGTGATATATATAGCCCAATCCGATTGGTCTGCTCTGCTGACGAAGGTGCATCCCATCGGGCTTAACGCTCCTTCAATTTCTCCTTTTAGTGCATTGTAATTCTGCCCGAACATATATGCATGGCAAGAGATATAGATATTCAGTCCGTTTTTCAATTGAGCGACAAAATCAATTAAACGACGTTGCAGGTTGCGAGTCTCTTGCAATTGCAGGCTTTCCTCATCAGCGTTCTCGTCCACGGCGGCAAGAAGTTTCTGTGCCTCATCCACTTCTGCAAATTGTGGTAATGTTTTCTGTGCCAAGTCTCGCGCTTGCAATTTCTGGCCATTGCCAATCAATTGATCAATCTGGTCAAGCGAAGTCTCAATCTTGGTAAGACACACCGTGATTTTCTTTTCCAATTGGCGAATGAGTGTGCTCTTTTTAACATACGCAAATGCTGCTATGTCACCCGTCTGCGGGTTACGCCACGCGTCAATCTGCAATCCGGGGATTTCCATATCAGAAAACTCTTCTATTGATTGATAGAATGTGCCTTCCATGGATTCCAATGTGCGGCTGAGACCATTGATATTCGTGGTATTCTGCACATGCACGCGGATAGTACTGACAGCCTCAACTCGTGCTGCGTTCTTTATCCGCGACATAGCTGCTTCAAGGCTCTCATTGCTTCGTTTTTGTCCTTCTGCAAATCCAACAAAGTATTGCATTATCGGATAATTGAAGGCACGTTGGTTATCGTCATACCAATCTGGCTGTTGGGCAAAGGTTGCAAGCGAGAGAGGTAAAAGCAAGAGAAATAAAAACTTTCTCATGGTCTATTTGAGTTTTTTAATAACTTCCTCGGTAATATCTGTTGCATCGGCTGATGAGTATAACAAATAACTATCATCAAAAACAGCCAGTAAATGCATTTCATCGGAGACTTGCTTTATGACGTTACGCATTTTCTCGTATATAGGAACCATCAATTTGCTTTCTTCCAGTTCCAATTGCTGTTGAGAGGTCTGCTGGAAGTATTTAATTCTATCTACTAATGATTGTAGTTCCTGTTGTCTCATTTGCTGTACCATCGGTAATGATGTTGTGTCTGCGCTATATTCAGCCTCTTTCTTCTGAAATTCTTGAACCATCAGTTCATATTGATTTGCAAGATATTTTTGAAGAGAATCCATGCGCTGCAACGCATCCTTG
>CAJOFT010000031.1 GCA_905234025.1 Paludibacteraceae bacterium | reverse complement strand
ATTATTGTACAATTATTGCACCATAAAGCAGACGATAACGGGAGAAAAATATGAGAGAAGCGTTTCCGTTTCTCTCCTTGAGGTTTTGTCGGGATGACAAGATTTGAACTTGCGACCTCCGGTCCCCCAGACCGTTGCGCTACCGGACTGCGCCACATCCCGTGCTTTTCTTCGCCGTAAAAGGCTCATTTCTCAAAAGCGGCTGCAAAAGTACTACATTTTTTTGACATGACCAAATATTTTTGCAAAAAAATGCTTTTTTCTCACAATTCCGCATACATACGGATAAGATTGTGTGCCACTTTTTCGTCCGTGAACTTCTCCGCCTGAAGATGTCCTTTGCTGATCATGCTTTGCCGCAGGACGGAATCGGAAAGAACCGCCTGGAGCTGCTTCGCAATGTCTTCCGGCTCTTTCGGATCGGCATACAAAGCCGCGTCGCCGCCTGTTTCAGCAAAGCATGAGCCTATTGACGTAACTACCGGCACGCCGACGCACATTGCTTCCAAAATCGGAATCCCGAATCCCTCGAAAAGCGACGGGTACGCAAGCACTGTTGCCGCTTTATACACTGCCGGAAAATCCGCAAAGGGAACGTTGTGCAGGTATCGCAGTTCCACATCCAGTTCTCGCGCAATTTGCGCACAGGTTTCAGCATATTTGGACGGAGACCCGAGCGCAAAAACAGGAACATCTAACCGACCCGCTGCAACGGCACGGATCAGGTTTGCAAGGTTCTTGCGCGGCTCGATAGCTCCGACAATAAGGATAAACGCTTCCGGCAACTCGTAACGCCGTTTGACATCTGCGAGCACCGCCTCCGGCACTTGCTGGCGGAAGATATTGTTGCAACCCTGATATATGACCTGAATCTTGCTTTCATCCACGTGGAAGAAGTCTATAATATCTTGTTTGGTCTGTTCGGAGATAGCGATAATCTTGTTCGCGTGGTCGCAGGCATACTGTACTTTGTGTGCAAAAAGCCGCCTGTAAGTGGGCGAATAGAGTTCCGGATAACGCAGAAAAATAGCGTCATGCACAGTTACAACCGTCTTTGTCGGCGGTTTTATGCCAAACGGAATCTCGCCCGACAGACCATGATAAACATCCGCTCCCTCCAACGAACGCACGCAGCCCCAACTTCGCCAGAGCGATGGCATTGCTTTCCAAATGCCTTTCGGCGCAATAGTAGTTGCGTCCGGAAAAGAGTATTTGTCAGTCGGCTTCGCAAAAAGCACATACTCGTTTTCCGGCGCGTAGGTCGTCATCAGACGCAGCACGTCGCGGCTGTAGTTTCCCAGACCGCGGTGATTGTAGTACATTCGCTTGGCATCGTAGGCTATCTTCATGGCTCTGTCCATTTGTTCTGCATGGAAAGCAGGTTCAAATATTGGGTTTGTTTGGCATACTCGCGCATGGCGGCGGTGCGTTCAGGCTCGGTTTGCGAGAGGTCTTCAGCAGACCCGATGCGATACAATCGCTCCAAGCCTGTGGTCAGACTGTAGCAGTAAAAGTACTCGCCATCGGAACAACCGAGGTGCTCGTTGCTGACAAATACCGAATACGGACGCTGCTCATGCAGCACGTCCTCGCCAACACAGTTGTTCGTGAACGGAACACCAAGCAAACTCAACACCGTTGGATAAATGTCTGCCTGCATGGTCGGATGGCTTATCTCCTGTGCAGGAACGCCGCAGCCGAAGATAAACACCGGAATAGTATTGTACGTCAGCACCATTTCATACGGCGACTTGAGCGGTGTGCCATGGTCGGCTACAAGCACAAAGACGCTGTTCTTTCCCCATTCGGTTTGTTGTGCGGCTTCCACGAACTCCCTGACAGCGTCGTCCGCATAAGCAATCATGCGCTCGTCATCTATGCCGCCGCGGTCTTTGTATGCTTCCGGCACGACAAACGGCGCGTGGTTGCTCACGGTCAGAAACGTCGCAAAGAACGGCTTGTCAGAAGAACGTTTGTTCAGCGTCTCCACGCCAAACGAGAACATATAATCGTCCTGCACGCCAAAGTTATTGGCGGTCGCTGAAGACGGATAATCGTAGAGCGAATAGATCTGCTCGATGTTGTTGTCCCGCCAGAAGGAGTTCATATTGTCGTACTGCGGATGGCTGGTGATGAAGCACATCGTCTCATAGCCGTTCTCCCGCAGCCAGTAGGGCAGTCCCGTGAACCGGCACGCCTGCTGACCCATAATCGTGTTGGCGAAGTTCGGCATGTAACCGTACATCGACGCCACGATGCCATTGTTCGTATGAATGCCCGCAGAGAAACAGTTACTCCAGTACATCGCCTCTTTTTGCAGGCTGTTGAGGTAAGGTGTCAGCGGCTGGTTGTTGTAGGAGCGGGTAAGGTTTATCGACGACATCGATTCCATAAGCACGAGCACAACGTTTGGTTTCTCTATATTTACAACCCGCTCCGGCGTCATCGGGCGGCAAATATCTGCTTGCGTGTATTCATTGTCCGAAACAAGGAACGCCGGAATCTCGTCGCGCTTGTAGTCCATACTGTTGATAATACTCACTATCGGATTCACGCCGAGACGGTTGTAGAACGGTTTGTCGCAGAAGTACGCAAAACTTACCTGCAACGGAAAGCGCTGAAAACTGCTCCGCATACCACAGAAGCAAAGTCCCGCAAGAAGAATTGTTGAAAGGACGCCATAAACATACGTAACAGCCGTAGGCTTCGATTCCTCAATGCTCCGCTTCTTCGCAATGGCAAAAACAATCCACCAGTACAGCGCAATAAGCACAACTGCCACCACAAAGAACAATAGATTGCCTTTGTCCTGAAATATCATCCCTGCTGTAGTGCCTGCAAAACCGAACCAGTCTGTAACGGAAATGGTCAAATGGTTCTCAAAGAAATGGTAGTATCTCGCGTTTGCCACCTCAATAAACAGCACAAGCGTATAGACCACTCCGTAGTACCACGCCACTGCCCGGACATAATGCCTGTACGCATTCTTGAACCACGCGCAGTGCATGAATCCGAGCACATACACACAGGTCACTAACAACGGCAGCGCCGCCGTATAACAGGCAACAAGATTGTCAAACTTCACGCCTATCAGCATGGCGCGTGTCAGCAACGACCCCTCTATGCCTTCTGCCGGAAGATTAGTCAGCAGCAACAGCACACGGCACAAACTCATTGCACCCAGACAAACCAAGTGAATCAGGAGTATATACGCTATGGATTTCCAAAATGTCTTCATATTCTATTCGTTTTGAGGGCGTTGCCATTTCCAGCGGTTGTGCGTCCACAGCCACAACTCAGGCTGTTCGCAGATGTTCGCTTCCAAACGGCGCGCAAACTGTTCGGTTATTTCGTTGGCAGCCGTTGCCGGCGCATTGTCTGTTATCAAGTCCACCCTTGCGGTGTAGTGTCCGCGGCGGGTAGAGGTCATATGCACATAAGTCACCACGTAGTCGAACTTCTTGGCAATCACCTCACCGCCGTCAAGGAAGGACGTGTCTTGGTTGAGAAACGTCGTCCAGTAATGGGCATTACGCGGCGAAGGCTTCTGGTCTGCAATGAGTCCGAGTGTGAACTTTGCCTGCTGTTTCTTCAGTTGCACAAGGTGACGGAGCAGAAAATTCTTCTCAATATTGCTGCCTTCTCCACTTCGTTTCTCACGGATAGCAGTCATGGCTTTGTCCGCAGACTTGCTGTTGAGCGGGCGATAAACGTTGTAGTGTCGCATTTCCGGACTGACGAAACGGTGTTGCACTTCCGCCGTCCACTCCCAGTTCCCGAGGTGTCCAAGCATGAAGATAACGCCGCCTTTCTGCTGCGCCCACTGCTCCACCTTATCCACATTCACCGACTCAAAGTGCTCCAACATCTCCTCTTCCGTTGCGCGGTACGACCAGATTACTTCGGCAATAAGATCCACAAAGTGATGGTAAAAGCGTTTCTCTATCGCTTTTCGCTCCGCATCGGACTTGTCCGGAAAACTCAGACGCAGGTTCTTTCGCACCAGACGTTTGCGATAGCCCACGATGTAATACATTAGCGGGTACGTGAACACGTCGCCAAGTAGATACAAGGCTTTCAGCGGCAAGAGGGACAATATGCTTATTAGAAACTTCATAGACTTTCGTAAATGCGTTGGGTAATGGCATGAGCAGTTTTCGACGTTTGACTGTCAGCGTTCGGCTTTATCGGCTTGTCCGTGACGGCATCTATAATCGTTGTGTCGCTCGGCGTAATATACGTGAAACCGTCCACAAAATGATAGTATGCGTAGGGCGTGCGTGTTGTGTCCATTAAATCTTTGGCAAACGTGAACTGCTCCGCGTCCAAACGCATCTGGTGTAACAGTGTCGGAACCCAGTCTATTTGTGAACCAAGTGCCGTCACTGTCTTCGCTTGCTGAATGGCTCCGCCGGTAAATACAAGCGGAATCTTATAACGCAGCGGCTCGAAGTTCTGAATCCCGTCAGGGTAGGGGTAGCCGTGGTCCGCCAATACAATAACGACCGTATTATCCCATTCGGACGATGTCTTAAGCGTGTCCACGAACGCCCCGAGACAACTGTCCGTATAGGCAATAGCATTTAGATAAGGATGCTCAAAATGATGATAGTCCACCTCAAACGGCTCATGCGACGAGAGCGACAGAATCACCGAGAAGGTCTTGTTTGCGGGAACACGTTTTACGATATCTCCGGCAGCATAATCAAACAGTATATGGTCAGGCACGCCCCACTTGCTCATACGGTCGGACAGCGGGAAATCACGGTCGGCTACGCGCTGCTCAAAACCGCCCGTCACCAAAAACGACCGCATATTCGTAAAATCCTCATCGCCGCCATAGTAGAACTTCAGGTCGTAACCTTCGGCTTTAAGCACTTGCCCGATTTGCGGGAGCTGCTGTGACTTTGCCGGAACGAGCATTACCGATCCGGACGCACCGCCCGGGAAAGCGCTCAACACAGCCACCACGCCTCTGTCCGTGCGGTATGAGTTGGCATACACATTGTCGAAATATACGCCCTCTTTCGCAAGCCTTTGCAGGTTTGGCATCGCTTCCCACGCTGTCTTGCAGAAACTCTCCAAAATAAAGAGAACAACATGCGGTCGGTCAGTAGAAAGGAATAGTTCTGACGCTTGTCCGCTGTCAGGACGGATGTTGTGCACCAGCGCGGCGGCTTCGTCCGAAGGCATATAGTGGTAGCGGGACGAGTCAAACGTATTCTCGCTGAGGGACTCCACAATATTGAAGACCGGATTAACCGCCGCCAAATTCAGCATACGGTTGTCGGAGTAGTACGCCCGACCTGTGTTCATGGTCGAGACTGTCACGCTTCCCCGCATTGGCAGGAACAGCAACGCCGTCAGAACCAGCATCACTACTGTGCCTATAATGCGTAATTTTACACGCTTCACATCTTCAAATAATGAAATCTTCTTGTACAACCACCACCATCCTGCAAACAGCGCTGCAAATAGCACAACGCCGAGACACCACAACCACCATGGCGCACACGCAAGCACTTCCTTCGGCGTTGCGAGGTACGCGAAGACGTCCTTGTCAATATGATAACCCCAGGACGGGAAACTGCCGTTGTCACCGATAACGGCGCACAGGGCTACAGCAAGAAATACTGCCGTCACGACATCAATAATCTTCCCGATAACACGTGTACTCACCCAGAAACTCACGCACAGCAGCACGCCCGCAACAGCAGTCAGATAAGCCGCCACACTCAAATCCAGCGGGAGTCCGTGCCACGGTACAAGGAACCAGTCCGTCCAGTTTACGTCGCCTAACAGTCTGTGCTGCCACAGCATGAACAGCGGCTTCTGTGCTACGAAGAACAGCACCCAGAACAGATAATATTTGATGAAATATAGCAGCCGTTCTTTCATAATTCAACAGTATAAGTGGCAATAATGCCGGTGGGAACTGTCAGTATCATCGAGGCGCGTGAGGCATAGGGAATGTCCTGCACAAACGCCATTTCGCAGAGGTCGTGGCAGAAGTCCCACACGTTGTAGCACTCCACATTGAGACACATGTCCGTATCTTTGACCTTCCACTTGCCCTGAACGTGCAGGTCGCAGTGGAAATGTGCGCCGTGGCGCGTACCGAAGTTCTGGTCAGTGGGATTCGTACCACGCGAGTTGCGTGGAAGAATGGCGACCTCTGCACCTCCGTCAGGCGATTCGGCAGCACTGCGGTAGAAGTAATTATACGCCGTAAACGGCTTGCCGTCCGTCCATTTGAAGGTCAAGCCCGCTTGTACCCATTGGCAGATATTATAGGCTAAATAGAAGCGTGCCACATAGCCTTTGTCAAGGTCCATCCGACTGACCGCAGGATAAGTGCCTTCCTGATTATTGACCACGTTCGAGGTGTTCGGATTTGCCGTCGTTTCGGAGAGCACGCCCATAGTATTGGAATTGGCGCCGTTGCCTATGCCTACATAGCCTGCTGCCTGCATAGACTGCCATCCGACACTGACAATCACTTTCCGCCCCGTATAAGTATAGCGGCTCAATTGTGAAAAGTAGTACGGCGAGTTCAACAAGCCGTTGTTGCCGAACGGCTCCGTATAGCCCACTTCATATTCCTTCACACCTGCAGTCTGATAGAATACAGTCGCGTTGTCCTCGTAAGCAGGGTCGTGGTCATAGTTTACATAATAACCGTACTGCGAAGCGTCGCCGCGGTAATACGTGTGCCAGACGTTGAAGAACTTCTTGTAACTGTTCTGCAGCACAATCTCGTGCCGTCCGTTTCCGAAGACAAACCGAATCGGAATATTAACCTCCAAATAAGACGTCTGGTGCAAGCCTTTCTTGTAATGGTGGTACTTGCCGCCGGTGGTGGCAAAGAGTGTGTTCGTTCCGGCGTAGTATATATCTGCGTTCATGTACTCGTCCGAGAAATAGCGCAAGTAATCCGCGGTGTAAGGCAGACGTTCATGCGCAACGGTCAAACCCATTTCGAACCACTTGCACGGATGCAAATCGAAGTTCACGCCGGCTTGCCAGTTCGGACTGACCTTGCTCTTGTTGTGCAGAAGCATTCCGTCCACGGTAAAGTCCACGAAGCCGTTGATATCCAGTTGTTTGCACAAGGCATAGTGTGCTTTGACGCCGAGCGTGTTCTCCAAGATCCCGCCTGTAAACGCCTGCGATGTCCAGTCGTAGCGGTACAAAGCGGTCGGCGTTGCCATTACCGGCGACTGGAAATACACGTCGTTGGTGAAAGTCTCGTTGGTCGGACTGAAGTGTATCAGCGAATTATACGCATCCACATGCACGCTCAGCCACGGTAATACCGACTGCTCGTAGTTCACCGCCCAACTCAGGTCGTGCGTGCTGCCGTCCGCAATCCACGGTGCAAAGCTCTCCCCGTCCTGGTCGATGATGTTCTTGCTGAAGGACTGGTTATCGTGCCTGACCGTATTCAGCGACCACGTCAAGCCTGTCGTCAAATGCTGCCGTTTGGCGTACAGCGAAGCGGTGTAGTTCTTGTGATCATACACCTCGGCAAAGTTGTACAGATACTCGCTGCCGCCGTCTGCTCTGCCGGAGAAGTTCACGCGGTAACCCAACTGCTCAAACGCCTGATTAGGCTTCATCGGCAGCAGTCCGTCCGCTTGCACTTTGTAGTAATAGGCGTTATAGAGCGGGTCGTCAAGAATAAGCCCGCATTGGTCTTCCTTGGTAATCAGTCGTTGCCCGTACGCGGCAAAGAGGTGTTGTCGGTAGTTGTTCCCGTCCTTGTCATGGAACGTATAGGCAGCTGCCAGTGTCCCTGTGCCTGCTTGGTGACGCCGATCGGTGATATGCTTGTACGTGTCCGCACTTTGTACTGCCGAACGATGGAAGATATTGATAATTGCCTGTGTTCCTGCTGCAGGTGCACCGTTTCCTACTTGCCCGAAGTTATAACTCGCACGGACATAATCGCGTGCGGCAGTGTCGCGGGAGAAGAACAACTGTCCCGAGTGAATGTCCATTGCCAAGTCGTACTGCTGCATGTTCGTCACATAGACCGTACTCCCGGGCTGAAAGCGGTCATCCACACGGAAGCCGTCCATGTAATAGCGGTTGTTCGTGCATGGCAAGCCGTTCACCGCAAAGGAAAGCCTGTCAGGAAGCCACCATTGACCGGTCGTGTGCGTTTCCATAATCGTATGGTCGTTGAGCGCTTCCAGATAATAAATGAGGTCACTGCGGTGATACCATTTGCGGAAGAACTCCGCAGGCACACTGTCCACGCCGGTCATGTCCGTATGACTGGTTTCCAACGCCGTTGTGTCGCGCACCCAGTTTGCCTGAGCGCCAAGCACGCACAGCATCGCACCTATTATGACCGTCAGGCGTTTCATTGCTTCGGCTCTTTCTTTTTGAGGATGTCTATGTTATATGCCAAACCCACACGGATCTGATGGAAAGGATAGTCTTTGATTCCGTACTGATACGCTACAAACGGCTCAAAGCCTTTGGCATAACCGCTGACCTGCACTTTCACCGTCATAGGGCGGTCGCCGTATTTTTCCCAGCCCATATAACCGCCCCACGTGGCACGAACACCCACGTACTCGGACTTTGCCAGCACTTGCACGCCGTACATCAGCGCATCGTTCTGACGTCCGTTGTCCGTTTGCCAGCACAGAAAACCAAGCGAACCTGCGAGACGCAGTTCCCATGACTTGACCGTCAGCGACTTTCCGACGGCGAGGTCAAACCAGTATGCGGGATTATCGAAATAGCGTGCTTTGTCAAAACTGCCTCCTGAAGCGGTCTTGAACGCTGCACGGAACGCAATGTCTGGCGTGAATTTGCGGGCTTTGAGGATTTGTATGTCCATGGAGACATACAAATCGCCTGCTTCGTGTCCTGCAAGCGTGAGCGTGTCCTGCAAGCGGCACGTACGCTGTCGTTCGGGTGTCATCGAATACCATTCCATAATAGGCATCCAGACCGTGAGATTCACCCGCGGCGTCCACAGGGGTACATACACGCGCGCGTATAAATCAGCCGTCTTGTCCTTCTCGAAGCCGAAGAACCCGTCTGCGGCGAGTTCGACGCGCAGGTTCTCCTGCGTGCGTCCGTCCAGCATGTCGGGCACAGGCAACGCATTCGGACCAAAGAACGCAGGTGCAATACCTGTGTTTTCCGATAGTTTCGGATAAACCGGCGGAACCTCTGCCAATGCGGCAAGACAGCTCGCCAGACATACTATGAGCAGCTGTTTTTTCATCTGTAGGAAAGCGTGCGGAGCTTGTCTCCGCGTTTGCGGGACTCAAGACGTTCGTCTTTGGTCATTTTGGTCCACTGCATCAGCGGCTCCAGACTGAACCGGCAAACGACTTGCTGCTGGTTGCTTAACCCGTGACCGTGTACGTACAGCAGATTCCAACCCGCATATGCTGTTACAAACGGTCTGCGGATAAGGTAGAAGAATAGATCCGTGCGGTTATAGATCTCCGCCTGGTATTTCGGGTCGCCCTGATTGAGCACTTGCCCGTACTGCGGGTACAGCGGCATTTGGTTCTTGCCAACGTAGAATTCGTTGCGCAAGCCAATAAACCGCCAAATCAGACAGAAGTCCGCGTGGAACCCGTGTGCGAACCACTGCTGTTCAGCGCGCCTGTCACGCTGGAAAGAACCGATATAACCGACTTGCAGCGCAAGCGAGTCCAGCGGCGTCAAGTGTCCGAGCGAAACGCCTGCCAAGGGGTTGATAACGATATCGTCGCACACGCCGAGAATACTGTCCGCATTATGCGAGAGGTGGTTCAGTTGGGCGTAGCCTCCGGCAAAGAGCCAGTCGTAGCGGAACTTGCCGCCGCCGACAATACGGAAAGCTTCGCGCGTTTCATGGCTCATCATTCCGCGCCAGTCGCAGAACAGGTCTGCGTGTCCCCACTTGTTGCGGTACTGGAACAGCACGCCTTGAATGTTGGGGTAGGCGAACGCGAGCGAATCCGAGCGCAAATAGTCCGGCAAGGCTTCCGTCAGGAAGTCATACGGCACGAATCCGAAGTTCAGGCGGAAACCCTTTGCTTCGAACTGGTAATACACCGTCGGCGTGACCGTGCAGTCGCGCCATTTGGCACCGAACGGCTGCACATATGACACTCCCGCCATGAACTTGTGTGTGCCGCCGATGGAATCGTTGAATCCGAGTCCGACAGTAGGTGTCAGACGTACCCCGAACAGCGTCTGTGAGTCCTCATAGGGATGGTGCATTTCGCGGTTGTCGAAGTTCGTCACGAAGTCCACATCATACAAAAACGTTTGGGCATTGGCATAGCCAACACCCAATATAAACGCCCATATAATCAGCAGTTTTCTCATGAAAAGAGGTTTCGGAAGAAGTTCTTTTTATCCGCATTTCCCGGCACCATGTTCGGCGAGTCCTGCAACTGTTCAATGAGTTTGCGTTCGTCCTTCGTCAACCGCTCGGGGATATAAACACCGATGTTCACCAACTGGTCTCCTGTGCCGTACTGGCGTGCGTACTGGTCGATGATCGGCAATCCTTTTCCGCGCATACGCAGTACTTTGCCGGGCTGTGTTCCGGGCGTTATCGTTATCTTCACGTCTCCGGTCAGCGTCGGGATCTGTACCTGTCCTCCGAGAATAGCAGTCGGCATGTCCAACAACAGGTTATAAATGATATCGTTTCCTTCGCGCACAAGGTCTTTGTGCTCTTCTTCCTCGACCAATACGAGCAAGTCTCCGGGGATTCCTCCGTGCGGTGCCGCATTACCTTTGCCTTGAACCGGGATTTGCATGCCTCCGGAAACGCCTGCGGGGATCTTGATAGTGATTATTTCTTCGTCCCGCACGACCCCTTCACCGTGACAATTCGGGCACTTGTTCTTGATTACTTTGCCTTCGCCGTGACAGGTCGGACACTCCTCCTGCACCTGCATCATTCCGAATATTCCGCGTTGCGTGCGTACGACATGACCGCTGCCTTTGCAGGTCGGGCAGGTTTCACCGTCTTTGCCATCTGCGCTACCTGTACCGTGACATTGGGTGCAAGGCACGAGTTTCTTCACTTTGATTTTCTTCTCCACGCCGGAGTTTATTTCTTCCAGCGTCAGGCGCACCTTCACGCGCAGGTCTGTACCGCGGCGCACACGTTGCCTGCCGCCGCCACCGCCGCCGAAGAACGACGAGAAGTGGCCGCCCATGCTTCCGCCCATGCCCCAACTCTCGAAGAGATCGCCGAACTGCGAGAAGATATCTTCCATCGTGAAGCCTCCTCCGCCGCTGAAGCCGCCTGCGCCTTGCATGCCTGCAAAACCGAACTGGTCATAGCGTTGGCGTTTCTGCGGGTCGCTCAGTACTTCATATGCTTCAGCTGCCTCCTTGAACTTTTCCTCGGCTTCTTTGTCGCCAGGGTTCTTGTCAGGGTGGTACTGTATCGCTTTCTTGCGGTACGCCTTTTTTATCTCATCAGCCGTAGCGGTTTTCGCCACGCCTAACACTTCATAATAATCACGTTTTTCAGCCATAAACTTACTCTCCTACCACAACTTTGGCAAAGCGTATGACTTTGTCGCCTAATTTATATCCTTTTTGTGTACAGTCAATGATTTTTCCTTTGTTTTCTTCGCCTGCTGCAAAGGTCGTCACCGCTTCGTGTTCGTCGGTGTCAAAGTCCTTGCCTTCGGTTTCTATTTCGGTCACTTTGTTCTGTTCGAGGAAGTTGCGGAACTTCTGGTAAATGAGTTGCAGTCCTTCACGCAGGGCATTCACGTCCTCGGACTTCTCCATCGCAGCCATAGCCCGCTCAAAGTCATCCATGAGCGGCAGCATATTCTTGAAGATTCCTTCGCCTGCGGTCTCAATCAGGTCGAGTTTCTCCTTGTTCGTACGGCGGCGATAGTTGTCAAACTCCGCCATCTGACGCAGTTTGAGGTCTTCGAGGTCTGCTACTTTCTGTTTGAGTTCAGCCACTTTGGCGGCGAGGTCTTCCTGTTCCGCCTGTTCTGCCTGTTCCTCCACTTGTTCTTCCACTTGTTTTTCCACCTGTTCTTCTACAGGTTGTTCTTTTTTAATATCTTCTTTTTTGCTCATAACTCAAAATTTTTCAATATCCAATCTCCAATTTGTCTCCTCCCTTGAGGGGAGGTCGGGAGGGGTTGTCCAATCCTCCTTCTCAATTATCGTGCCATTGGCACGTATTCTGCCATTTTGTCATACAATTCTCATTATGTCCGTCAGTTTTGGCACGATATACGTGGCTGTTTGTCCGTCTTCCGGATTTGCGCACAGCCATAATTGGTCTATGCCTGCGGCTTTTGCGCCTGCGATGTCGGAGGTGTAACTGTCTCCGATCATCAGTGCTTCGTCTGCGGTAACGCCGTTCATCTCCAGCGCTATCTCGAAGAGTCGCGGATTGGGTTTGTTGATGCCGACTTCCTCACTGATGATCTTGTGCGTGAAGTACGGTGCTAATCCCGAGTGCGCAAACTTGTAGTACTGCACTTCCTTGAAGCCGTTGCTCAATATGGTCAGCGGGTATTTGCCCGCGAGGTACTGCACGACCTCTTTTGCGTCCGGCAGCAAGGAAAAATACTTGTTGGTCAGTTCGAGGAACTCGTCTCCCATTTGCAGGGCAAGCGTTTTCTTGTCCAAGCCGCGGAACTCAGGATAATCGTTCACCATCAGCGGGTAATAGAACCGCTCAAAGTGCAGTTGTTCTTTGGTGACCTCATTGCGTCCGTACTTGCTCCACAGTTCGAGGTTGTACGGCTCGTAGGTGTTGAAGAACTCCGCAACGGTGTCGTACAGTTCGTCCAGATGATAACGGGCATAGATATCATTCAGTGCCTTCCACGCCGCATTCGACCAATCCCCGATTGTGTCGTCCCAGTCCAATAATATAACTTTGTACGTTCTCAATAATTCAATGACTAAATGTCTCAATAAATCGCTAAATCGTAAATCGCCAAATCGTAAATTAAAATAGTTCTCCTTGCGTTATGCTTGGCATTTTGCCAAGATGTCTGTATGCCAATTCGGTAGCTTCGCGTCCGCGCGGTGTGCGTTTGATGAATCCTTCTTTGATGAGGTAGGGTTCATAGACATCCTCAATCGTTCCGGCATCTTCGCCCATGGCGGTAGCGATGGTGTTCAGTCCGACGGGTCCGCCTTTGAACTTGTCGATGATCGTGCAGAGCAGTTTGTTGTCGATTTCGTCCAGACCGAAAGTGTCGATGTTCAGCGCTTCGAGGGCGTACTGTGCGATGTCAAGGTCAATGCGTCCGTCGCCCTTGACCTGTGCAAAGTCCCGCACGCGGCGCAGGAGTGCGTTGGCAATACGCGGCGTACCGCGGCTGCGGCGTGCTATTTCTGCGGCAGCTTTGCTGTCTATGTCAATGCCGAGCAGTCCAGCGGAACGCTTCACGATGCCGGCGAGGATGTCCGCGTCATAGTATTCGAGGTGACAATTGATACCAAAACGTGCACGCAAGGGCGAAGTGAGCAATCCTGAACGGGTAGTAGCACCAATAAGGGTGAATTTGTTCAAGTCAATCTGAATCGTCCGCGCACTCGGACCTTTGTCTATCATGATATCAATACGGTAGTCTTCCATCGCGGAGTACAGATACTCCTCCACGATTGGACTGAGGCGGTGAATCTCGTCAATGAAGAGCACGTCGTTTTCTTCGAGTGAGGTGAGCAGTCCTGCGAGGTCGCCGGGTTTGTCGAGCACGGGTCCGGAGGTCACTTTGAATCCTACGCCAAGTTCGTTGGCGATGATGTTGCTCAGTGTCGTTTTGCCCAGTCCCGGAGGTCCGAACAGCAGCACGTGGTCAAGGCTTTCGTGCCGCATGCGTGCAGCCTGAACGAAAATCTTCAGGTTGCTTACAATCTTTGTCTGTCCGGCGAAGTCCGCGAACCGCAGTGGTCGCAGGGCGTTGTCCAGTTCCTTCTCGGACATCTGTTCCCGTATATCAAAATCCTGTTCCATACCAAATGATAAAATGATTAAATCACCAAATAAATCGCCCATACAGCGAAGCAGATCGTTCGACTATAAGGAGATAAGAAATCGTAAATCTCTAAATCGTAAATCTCCTAAACCACATTTCCAAATCCCCGATTTCCTCAATCCGTTGGTCTGCTTTTATGACACCGTGGTCGAGTACGATGACGCGGTCACAGATCTCCTTCACTTCCTGCAAGATATGCGTGGAGAGAATAACCATTCTGTCGCGTCCGAGGCGTTTGATGAGGGCGCGTATTTCGACCAGTTGGTTCGGGTCAAGTCCTGTAGTCGGTTCGTCAAGCACCAGCAGGTCGGGGTCGTTGAGCAGGGCTTGTGCCAGTCCGACACGTTGTTTGTAGCCTTTGCTGAGTTGTCCTATTTTTTTGTGTGCTTCTGGCGTCAGTCCGACACGTTTGATCAGTTCCTCGACGCGCTCGGGGGCAAATCGCAAATCGCCCATACAGCGAAGCAGATCGTGTGAACGAAGTGAATTAAGAAATCGTAAATGAGAAAATGATAAAATGGTTTGGAGGTATTCCCGCACGTACATTTCCTCATACAGCGGATTCTGCTCCGGCAGATAACCGATTCGTTCGGGCACTTCCACTACCGTTGCTCCATCTGTTCTCCTCCCTTGAGGGGAGGTTGGGAGGGGTTTCTCCTCTGCCCGATATAGTCCGACCATGATTTTCATGAGGGTGGATTTGCCGGCGCCGTTTGGTCCGAGCAGACCGACTATTTCTCCGTCGTTCATAGCCAGTGACACGTCATTCAGGACGGTTTGTTTCCCGAA
>CAJOFT010000030.1 GCA_905234025.1 Paludibacteraceae bacterium | reverse complement strand
TGCGGAATACATGAAGGTTTCTTATTTCCCGATGTAGAACACAAAATAAAATATATAACTCAAACAGTATTACATAAGTAAAAATAATCAAGGAGCTGTAGCCCCTTGAAAAAGTGATCTTTGACGTATTTAGAGAAAAATCAGTATAGGAATCCGATAATCCATAATGGCAACTTGTTGCCGAAAGGATAATCAATATCGTCTGCCAACACATAAGAATCAGGCACTCCGGCAATTTGCTTGAAATCCTTACCCTGACCACCGACTTCAAAAGTATATTTGCCATCAACCTTGAAGTCACCTTTCTTTTTGCCGTATTCAACTTCATGTCCTACACCAAGTTGATTAACGGCAAACGTTTCACGCAACGTTCCTTCCTTAATAGGATGTGTCGCCAAAGCATATAGCATGTTGGTGTTCTCGATATAAATCTTATCCGGCTTCTGCATCCGCTTAACGTTTAATAAATCGCTGTAAAGCAGATTCAACAACTTGGCATCGTTCAGAAACTTAAGATATGATAAGACCGTAGGTCTTTGAAGCGCACTTTGTACCGACATTTTGGAAATATCCACCTCATATGGTTCACTGGCAGCCAGCATATTCATCAGTGCACGAATCTTACGTGTGTTTTCCAATTCCACCTTACAAATCCTCGGCAATTCTTCTTCAATGACATACCGCACAACATTATTAACCAATGCGTAGTACTCCACGGGATTGTTTTTGTAATATGGATAGTAGCCGTACCTTAAATACTTATCAAAGTAAGCCATGGGCTTGCACTTCTCATAGACTTGTCCGATGAACGAATGCAGATTCGCGAAATCCTCCAATGAGCAAGTAGGCAGATTTATACCTTCATAAAACAGAAGATACTCCCGAAAACTAAGCCCGGGTATATCATAATTCATACATCGCCGTGACAAATCCGCTTCTCCTTGAGTGAGGCTGAGCAATGAACTTCCGCTAATCACCACTTGCAAATCAGGATAATAATCATAAATCTCCTTTATCTCACGCCCCCAATTCATATATTTGTGTATTTCATCCAAGAAAAGGTGCTTTCCCCCCATACGATAGAATTGTTCTGCCAAATCCAAGATGGAATGGTCCACAAAGTAATTGGTATCTAACGAACAATATAGCACTGTCCGGTCGTTTTTCTCGTAGTGGTTTCGGATGTACTGCCGAATGATGGTAGATTTCCCCACACTTCGTGCGCCGCGAATAGCGATTAACTGTTGATCCCAATTGATTTTAGATGCACATTGCCGAACAATTTGCATTGGCGTCAAGCCCAATAATTGCTCTTGAAGTAGAAATAACCGTTGCATATAATAGTATTTTACGTATAGTGTATTATACAAAATATTACAAATTTGTATAATGTAAAATACAAAAGAGCAAGTATTTTGTATAGCGTATTATACAAATTTGCTGCAAAGTAGAGTTTTTATTTGATATGACCAAATTTTTCTCTAAAAAAGTCAAAGAAAAATACGAATTTTGAAGAAAACAAACAAAATATACATGAAAAGATGTAAAATAATAGTGTTTTTGGTCTGTCTGACGGCATTGCCAATCCATGCGCAGCGGGTAACAAATATCCGCGCACAGCAGGAAGGACGGGAAATAGCCGTTTATTATGACCTGTCTGCGGATGCAAACGTAACGCTGCAAATCAAGATTGACGGCAAGAAAATCGACCCGCAAAGACTTTCCGGCGATTTGGGCAGAGGCGTGCCGTCCGGCGAACAGAAACGGATTGCGTGGCAGGTGTTGGACGAGAAAGACGGGAAGTTCAAAGCGCAGAATGTCGAGTTTTCCGTACAAGCCAATGCGCCGTGGCGGACGTTTGTATTAGCGGAAGCGGGCATTTCGCCGATGCCTTTCCAATACTCGGCAGGACTAATGGCGGGAGCCGTTTCGCGTGTAGGAGCGTATGTGAAAGCACGGTCAAGTTGGCAGTTTGCCGCCACGGACGGAACAATCCGGAAGGACGAAAACGGATGGTATGTGTCGCCGTTGGATGCGGCTTTGTCCGATGCGGAAATGCCGTATTACGTGAGCGGAAAGACAAAAAACATGCAGTGGCTGGTAGATGCGGGTGTGATGGTGCGGCTCGTCGAACCGGCAAAAACAATGTGGTATGTCTATGCCGGAGGCGGTTACGGCGTAAGACGGCAACTATTGCAAACGCATGACGGACAATGGCTCAACTATGCGCCGACAAGTTTTGAGGGAATAAGTGTGGATGCAGGATGTATGATGACGTACAAGCATTTGGCAGTGTCACTCGGCGCCAATACAATAGCTTTCAAATATGCGGAAATACAGGTCGGGATAGGATATGTGTTTAATTGATAATTGATATTTGGTAATTGGTAATTGATAATTGACATTTGATATTTGAGAAAATGAGAAAACACCTTATATATTTATTGATACCATTGTTGGTGGCATGCGAGAAGGATGCGAATTGGCAACAGCAGGTTGTCGAACATCAACAAACCATCACAACCACCCGCCACAGCGCAAGTCTATCCGTGACGTTGGATGAGGCAAGTGCCGCCATTGTGCAAAGCATAGAGGTGGCATATGATTTGAAGGCGGATTTTTCCACGGCAAAAACCGTGGCAATGACCGCCAACAAAGGCATTTGGCAAGCACTACTGACCGGATTGGAAGAAAACCGGACGTATTTTGTGCGGTATAGCCTGTCGCCGGATTACCTGCCGCAATGGGAAACGGAGACTTTTATGACCGTCAATCCGCTTGTACCGTCTGTCCGTACATCGGCGGCAACGGAAATATCCGCCACTACGGCAGTATTGCATGGTGAAGCGTCCATCTATGACAACTACGAAATCACCGAGCGCGGATTCTACTACAGTTTGCTGCGGGACAATGATTTTGAACGCAAACAAGTGAAATGTGGCAACGGTGAAGGAGAGTTTTCCGCAACAATTGAGGCACTCCGTGCTGCGGCAACCTATTATTTTGTGGCATATGCGGTCAACAAGAACAGCATCGCATACGGTGATACACTTCAGTTTAACACGCTTAATCCTTACGAATAATGAAAAAGATTATTTTTGGCGTTTTGGTATTTCTGCCGTTTTGGGTAATGGCGCAGTTTCGGGCAAAAACACAGCCGATGGCATTTGACATGGACGCTTCCGCCATGCCGTCGAACATCAATTATGTAGCCCAATCCTTGCAGTTTGAAGATGCAAACGGTGATTATACCATCGGCGCAAACGAACAATGCGTTATTCGTTTTCAGGTCACGAACACGGATGACGGAGACGGTCACGGCTGCGAAGCAAGAATCAAATGCAGCGGTACGTCTGACGGAATTACCTGTCTGCCGGTGACATTGCCGCGAATCAACAAAGGCGATACCGTTATGGTGGAATTTCCGATTGTCACAAACCATTATACCAAAGACGGAACAGCCCATTTTGTGTTGGAGATTTATGAGCCGAACGGTCTTGGAACCGGCGAACTGACCATGGATATTTCCACGCATCAGTTTGTTGCGCCCCGTGTCGAATTAGGTGATTATATCGTGCAAAGCGACAAGGAGAACCTGCAACGGAAAGAGAAATTTACATTACAAGTGCCGTTACAGAATCTGGCGCAAGGAATTGCGGAGAATGTGAATGTCACCATCAAATGTCCGTCTGGCGTAACTTTGCTGAGCAATAACACTTCGCTTGACATTCCGCATCTGAAAGCAGGAGAAGGCGAAATAATCAGTTACGAAATGATTGCGACCGTCAATGCGCCGGATCTGTTGGATTTTGATATCGAGGTAGATGAGAAATACGGCAAATACGCCAAAGGCAAACATATCCAACTCCGTTTAGGTGAAAAGACCACCATTGCTTCAACCGTCCAATCCACGCGGGAAGGCGATGTGGAGATTCAACTGATTTCATTAGTTTCCGACGTGGACAGAGATATTCCGCAAACAGACCAAAAGAACAAAAATACCTTTGTAGTCATTATCGCCAACGAAAACTACCAGCAAGTGGCAGCCGTGCCGTTTGCGTTGAATGACGGCAAGATTTTCCGCCAATACTGTGAACAAACGCTTGGAATTTCGCCAAAACATATCCGCGAATACCCAAACGCCACAGGAAACCAAATCAAATACAGTGTCAATCTGTTGCGTGAGAAAGTGGAGGAATATGACAATCCGAATATAATCTTCTACTACGCCGGACATGGTATTCCTGACGAACAAAGCAAAACGGCCTATTTGTTGCCTGTGGACGGCATATTGAACGATTTGTCAACTTGCTATAAGTTGGATGACCTGTATTCCGCTTTGGGAGACCTGCCTGCCGGACAAATATCCGTGTTCATGGATGCCTGTTTCAGCGGAAGCAAGCGCGAGCAGGGAATGTTGGCGGCTGCCCGCGGCGTGGCATTGAAAGCCAAAGCCGGACAACCAAAGGGCAATATGGTGGTGTTCTCTGCCGCACAAGGCGATGAAACGGCTTATCCGTACAGCAGCAAGCAGCATGGTATGTTTACTTACTATTTGCTGAAGAAACTGCAAGAGACGAAAGGCGATGTCACTTTGCAGCAATTGGGCGATTACATCATTAAGGAAGTCCGGCGGCAATCCATTGAGGAGAACGACAAAAAACAAACTCCTTGCGTCACTCCCGCCTCTGCCGTAGCAGACATTTGGCAGAACTGGAAACTGAAGTAAGTTTATTCGGATTTTATGAAATTCAAACAAAATGGAGCGATTGTTGTTCCATTGTAGAGGTCTTGTATTACTCTTATATCAATGTAAGGACTATGTAAGGACAATGTTAGGACTATGTAAGGACTTTGGCAGGGTAGTTTAAGGGTGCAGGGCATTACAAAATAAATCCAGATTGCAGCGTGCCCTCGCGCCCTTGCCAAAAATCGTGCAATTGTTTTGATTTACAGGCAGTTACAGCCGTGAGGGCAAGGGCACAAGAGCACAGGCATAATATATTTATGCAAAAGTATTTGCATATATCAAAAAAAAGCAGTACTTTTGCGGCGGCAATGGAGAATGGCTTAGTTATAAAATCCACTGGCAGCAACTATCTGGTTTGGTTTGTGGACGGACAGACGCTGGAATGTCATATCAAGGGGAATTTCCGGATTCGCGGAATACGCTCCACCAATCCTGTTGCGGTGGGCGACCATGTAACAGTGGAGACTTTGCCGGACGGGACAAACTGGATCACGGAAATTGCCGACCGGAAGAATTATATCATCCGGCGCTCGACAAACCTGAGCAAGGAAAGCCATATCCTTGCGGCAAACTTGGACCGCGTGGCGTTGATTGTAACCCTGTACCACCCATCCACTTCAACCACGTTCATTGACCGCTTTCTTGCCACGGCAGAAGCATACCGCGTGCCGGCAGTATTAGTGTTCAACAAAACAGACCTGCTTACGCCGGAACAGCAAAACGAACTGGCGGAAATACGGGCGTTGTATGAAGGTTTGGGTTATCCGACGTACGCCATTTCGGCACTCAACGACGATGTCGCAGATTGCCAGATCGTACAAGGCGTGACACTGTTTGCAGGCAATTCGGGCGTGGGCAAATCGACCTTGCTCAATGCGCTGTTCGGGCGGGAAATGACGCGCACAGGACAAATATCCGACGCCCACGACAAAGGTATGCACACCACCACGTTCTCGGAAATGTACCCGCTCGGAGAAAACTGGATCATTGACTCGCCCGGAATTAAAGGCTTTGGCGCGGTGCAGATGGAAAAGGAAGAGATTTCCCACTATTTCCGCGAAATCTTCCGCATCGGACGGGAATGCCGCTATGGCAACTGCCTGCATACAGGCGAACCGGGTTGCGAGGTTTACAATGCCGTTGTGGACGGACGAATAGCCGTTTCGCGCTACGAAAGTTATGTATCCCTGTTGGGGGATTGCAACGAATCAAAATACAGATGAGACAGAAAAAATGTTGTTTCGTGAAATAATAGGACAGGAACGCGTCAAAGCACAATTGCGCAAAAGCGTGCAGGAAGGATTCATTCCTCATGCACAACTGTTCACGGGACCTGAAGGCGTAGGCAAACTGCAACTGGCAGTGGCTTATGCGCAATACCTTGCCTGTCCGAACAGAACCGCCGAAGACGCATGCGGCGTGTGTCCGACCTGTCTGCAATACCAGAAATTGCAGCATCCGGATCTGCATTTCGCGTTTCCGATTGTCAAAACCGACGCAGGAGACGTGTGCGATGATTTCTTTGAGGCGTTCCGGGAGTTGCTACTGGACAAAGGCTATTTCAATTTGGAAGATTGGTACACAGCACTTGGCGTGGAAACGAAGCAAGGCATGATTTACGAGAAAGAAAGTTCGGAAATCCTGCGGAAACTGAGCCTCAAAGCCTTTGGAAACGGTTACAAGGTGATGATTATCTGGCAGCCGGAAAAGATGAACACCACCTGCGCCAACAAACTGCTGAAGTTATTGGAAGAGCCATCTGAAATGACGTTGTTCATTTTAGTGAGCGAACATCCGGAACTGTTGCTGCCGACCATCATCAGCCGTGTGCAGCAGATCCGTATTCCGGCACTCGGCGAAGAAGATATAATCGCCGGACTGAAAGCCAACGGTTTCGGGGAAGAAGCCTCCGACCTGGCACATATTGCGGCAGGAAGTTTCCTCGCAGCACGGAAATTGGCAGACGAAAGCAGTACGAACAAACAGTATTTGAATGACTTCATTGCGCTGATGCGGAACGCCTATACCATCGGGAAAATCAAAGACCCGCAAAAGAAATCCGAATCACTGCAAGCCATCCGGAAATGGAGTCTTGACATGGCGGATGCAAAAGTCGGACGTGAACGGCAGAAAGCCTTCCTGCAATATGCCCAGCGGCAAGTGCGGGAAAACTATGTCTATAACCTGCAACAGCCGGAAATGAACTACCAGACCGCTGACGAACGGGCATTCTCAAAGAACTTTTCGCCGTTCATCAACAACGGAAATGTGGAGCAAATCATGGACGAATTGGGCAAAGCCGAACACCAAATCGGACAAAACGGCAATGCAAAGATTATATTCTTTGACCTGTGCCTGCAGTTTATAGTGTTGTTAAAACGTTAAAGTGTTAAATTGTTAAATCGTTATATGGAACCAAGATTTACATTGAATAATGAATCGTGTGTATTCACCCGGAAAGCCTGCTGCCGGAACTCGGCGCACATGCTGCCTGTAACGGACTGGCTCGCCGATCTACCGGACAATGTTGCAGAAAACGACCTCGTGGAGATTCAGTTCAAAAATACGCGCAAAGGTTATTACCACAATGTCAACCATTTGCCGTTGGAGAAAGGCGTTTCGGTGATTGTGGAAGCAAATCCGGGCTACGACCTCGGGGAAGTAGTGCTGACCGGAAGACTTGTGAAAGCACAGATGAAAAAGAACAGTATTGACCTCAGCCGGTATGAAATCCGTAATGTTACACGCCTTGCCGTTGAAGCCGACCACGAAAAAGCGGCACTTGCCCATGCACGGGAGCAGGAGACCATGATTAAGGCGCGGCAACTTGCCAAGTCCCTCGGATTGGAAATGAAAATCGGAGACGTTGAGTTTCAGGGCGACGGCACAAAAGCCATTTTCTACTACATTGCCGACGGACGCGTGGATTTCCGGCAACTGATCAAGGTTTATGCGGAGACTTTCCGCATCCGCATTGAGATGAAGCAAATCGGTGCCCGTCAGGAAGCAGGTCGAATAGGCGGCACAGGTCCCTGCGGACGCGAACTGTGCTGCTCGACTTGGATGACGAACTTCTCATCCGTCGGAACAGGCGCAGCGAAATTGCAACATATCTCGCCCAATCCGCAGAAACTTGCCGGACAATGCGCCAAACTCAAATGCTGCCTGAACTACGAAGTGCCCGTTTATGAGGATGCGCTCAAGCGCGGCGAAGTAATCGGTACACCCGTAGCCAACGAAGAACAGGAAGTGGATTTGGGCTTCAAAAACGATGTCGGTGAAGGCGCACTCAACCGCTTTGACCGGCGTAAGAAAAACAATAACAACCGTCGCAACGACCGTCGTGACAGACCAAACAGAAACGACCGCAATGACCGTCCGAAACAAGATAATAATCGTCCTCAGTAGCCTGCTGCTAACCGCTTGCAGCATGGACACACGATACTCGGAGTTTCAGTCCGTGGATGTAACCGGATGGCACGCCGATTCGGTGCTGACCTACCGCCTTGGCGTGACAGATACCACGCCCTGCGATATTTTGCTGTGCGTAAGACACACGGAAGCCTATCCCTACCAGAATATGTGGCTTTTCTGTACATTAGGAACTGATTCGATCGTTTTTTGGAAGGATACACTGGAATTTTATCTTGCGGATGACCGCGGAAGATGGCTTGGAAACGGTGGTGTCAAGTTATACGAAATGCCCGTTATTTTCGCGCAAAACTACCAGTTCCCTGACACCGGGAAATACGTTTTCACCATTCAGCAGGGCATGCGCGAAAAACAATTGCACGGAATAAGTGATGTAGGACTAATCATCAAAGATGGCAAAGAATAAGTTGGCAAAGTTCGCGGAAATGGAAACGTTTGCAAACGTGTTCCAGTGTGCGGCGCGGGAAGCAAGTGCCGATAATCCTGTCGTGCAAATGCGCGGCAAATGGCATGAGCAGTACTTTAAGAATGCTAATCCCATTGTGCTCGAATTAGGTTGCGGACGCGGCGAATATACCGTAGGGTTGGCGAAACTATATCCCGAAAAGAACTTCATCGGCATCGACATCAAAGGTGCACGCATGTGGGCTGGTGCCAAACAAGCGGTGCAAGCGGGATTGCCGAATGTGGCGTTTCTGCGGACAAACATCGAGTTGTTGGAACAGTTCTTTGCAGCAGGCGAAGTGGATGATATTTGGATTACGTTCTGCGATCCGCAGATGAAAAAAGCCACCAAGCGGCTGACATCGTCCTGGTTCATGCAACGTTACAGCCACCTCTTGCACAACGGCGGACAGATTCACCTCAAAACCGACAGTCCGTTCCTCTATATCTATACGCGCGAAATGGTGAAGCTAAACGGTTTTCCTGTGCTCGCGGACACGGACAATCTGTATGCCGCAGCTGATGCGCCCGAATATAATGAAGCGCGGGCACTCCGCACACATTATGAAAACCAGTGGCTCGAACGCGGTATGACCATCAAATACCTCTGCTGGCAACTGCCGCAACGCGATTCATACGCCGAGCCAGACATTGAAATAGAAAAAGACAATTACCGTTCGTACGGCAGAAACTATGTATCCAAATCAGATAATTGACGCATTACGCCATGTGCGCTACCCCGGAACAGGCAAAGACCTGATTGAATCGGGTATGTTGGAAGACGACATCCGCATCAGCGGATTGGCAGTGTCGTTCTCGCTGATTTTCGAGAAAGACAACGACCCATTTATGAAATCCGTCCTCAAGGCGGCGGAAGTGGCGGTGCAGACTTACGTCGATGCAAATGCGGCAATAACGATACATCCGAAGTTCCGCAAGCAGCAAGCCCCCACTCCGCAGACGGATCGTTCGCTGCACGCAAAGCACATCATTGCCATTCATAGCGGCAAAGGCGGTGTAGGCAAATCCACCGTTGCCGCCAACTTGGCGGTGGCATTAGCGAATCGCGGCAACAAAGTCGGATTATTGGATGCGGATATCCACGGACCAAGTATGCCAAAGATGTTCCATACAGAAGATTGCAGGCCTGTTTCCGTGGAAGTGAACGGACGCGATTTGATAGAGCCGATTGAGCAATACGGTGTGAAGATGCTGAGTATCGGTTTCTTCGTGGACCCTGCGAATGCCGTTGTGTGGCGGGGAGGATTGGCTTCCAACGCCGTCAAACAGCTTATTGATGATGCCAACTGGGGAGAACTGGATTATTTTCTGATAGACCTTCCGCCAGGAACGAGCGACATACACCTGACGCTTGTCTCCGCATTGCAACTGACAGGAGCCATCGTGGTGACGACACCGCAAGACGTGGCATTAGTTGATGCACGGAAAGGCATAGATCTCTTCCGCAATGAGAAAGTGAACGTGCCTGTGCTCGGAATAATAGAAAACATGTCGTGGTTCACGCCTGCAGAACTGCCGGAGAACAAATATTACCTCTTTGGACATGACGGCGGCAAACGTCTTGCGGAGGAACTGAATATTCCACTGCTTGGACAAGTGCCGCTTGTGCAATCAGTCCGCGAAGCAGGTGACAACGGCACACCGATTGCCTTGCAGACAGGTCACCCTGCTGCACAAATATTCGATAATATCGCCCAGAAACTATGACCAAAGCCACCGAACTCGGCACAGAACCTATCCGCAGACTACTATTTCAGTACGCACTACCCGCCATCATTGCAATGACGGCAACGTCGCTGTACAACATCGTGGATTCGATCTATATCGGTCATGGCTGCGGGACATTAGCATTCAGCGCGCTGACGGTTGCAAAGCCATTCATGGACATTTGCGCCGCATTCGGCAGCCTTGTCGGCGTTGGAGCTTCGTCACTTTTGGCTATGTACCTCGGCGAAAGAGATTACGACCGTGCGAACCGTGTGTTGGGCAACGTCATTGTGATGAATATTATCCTTTCCGCGTTAGTGATGATTGTCGGATTGGTTTGGCTTGACCCGATTCTGATGCTCTTTGGCGCCAGTGAAGACACGCTGCTTTATGCGCACGAATACATGGAGATTATTCTGTACGGAAATATCCTCACACACTTGTATTTCGGGCTTAACGCCATGCTCCGTTCGGCAGGACATCCACGGTTTTCAATGGTGGCAACGATTGTGGCTGTCGGGGTTAATATCATCCTTGACCCGATTTTCATTTTTGCATTAGATATGGGCGTACGCGGAGCGGCTCTGGCAACGATTATCAGCCAGGCGATTGCCGTAACGTGGCAAGTAACCAAGTTCACCGACAAGAACGAACTTGTGCGTTTCCACCGCGGCATTTGGCGTCTTAACCGCCATATTACACTCCGTGCATTAGCAATCGGAATGTCACCGTTCCTATACAACATCGCTCATTGTGTGGTTGTCATCATCATCAACAACCAACTCAAAACCTTCGGCGGCGATACTTCCATTGCTTCGTACGGCGTGATTAACCGTCTGACATTCGTCTTTGCGATGATTGTAATGGGTCTCAATCAGGGAATGCAGCCAATTACGGGCTATAATTACGGCGCCAAGCAGTACGACCGGATGTTGCGTTCGTTCGAACTGACCAGCAAATATGCCACGTATGTTATGGGCGTGGTGTTTATTCTGGGCGAATGCTTTCCACGGCTTGTGACGCAAATGTTCACGCATGATCCGGAACTTATTGATCTTACCATTACGCCGATGCGGATTATCTGTTCAACGATGCTGATTATCGGTTTCCAGATGGTAACCGGCAACTTCTTCACCTCGATTGGCAGTGCGGGAAAAGCCATTTTCCTCAGTCTCACGCGGCAAGTGCTTTATCTCATTCCGTTGGCACTATTTCTGCCGTATTTGTTTGTGAGTGAACCGATATTAGGTGTGTGGTGGTCTATTCCGATTAGCGACACGCTCTCCGCAATTACGGCAGTAATCATGCTTGCCATTGAATTAAAACACTTCCGCACGGCATGAAAACTCCCGAACAAATTGCTCTTGACCGACAGTATGCGCGCCTCTCGCGCCGGTTTCATATGGCTTGTGCTAATTACGGGTTGCTGGAAGACGGCAACCATGTGTTAGTTGGTTTAAGCGGCGGAAAAGATTCACTTCTGCTTACCGAACTGCTCGGCAAGCAGGCAAAGATATACAAGCCTGCCATCCGCGTGACAGCAGTTTATGTCTCTGTCGAAAATATCGGCTATGAGACGGACACTACCTATCTGCAAGCCTATTGCGATGCACTCGGCGTGCCGTTTGTGCACAAAGTGACGCGATATGAGGAACTGCCGGCAGAGCACAGGAACAAGAATCATTGTTTTCTATGCTCATGGTACCGCCGCAAGGCGTTGTTTGACACGGCAAAGGAACTCGGCTGCAACAAAATTGCTTTCGGGCATCACCGCGACGATATCTTGGAGACGCTGCTGATGAACATGGTTTTTGGCGGAAACATATCCACCATGCCACCGATGCTGCAACTTGACAAAATGCCGTTGCAAATCATCCGTCCACTGTGCCTGATTGACGAAAGCGATATCCGCACTTATGCCACGATGCGGAATTATCCCAAACAACTCAAGACCTGTCCGTTTGAGTACGAATCCACGCGCAGCCAGACAAAGAACATTATCGGCGAACTGAGCAAGCTCAATCCCGAAGTGCGGGATTCGTTGTGGGCGGCAATGGAAAATATCAAACAGCAATATTTACCTCATTCACTATGATACAAGGTTTCCAAACGATTGGATTATTATTGGCGTCGAACATCTTTATGACGCTGGCATGGTATGCGCATCTCAAGTTGGCGGAATACCCGTGGTTTCAGAAATGGCCTATTTTCGCCGTGATTGTTTTTTCGTGGGGCATTGCCTTTTTCGAGTACTGCCTGCAAGTACCGGCGAACCGCCTCGGCTTTGTGGGCACGGGCGGTCCGTTTAGTCTGATGCAACTCAAAGTGTTGCAAGAGGTTCTTACGCTTGTGGTGTTTATCGCGTTCTCGATGATAGCTTTCCACATGCACTTGCGCTGGAATCATGTTGCAGCCGCAGCGTTTCTTATTCTCGCCGTATATTTCGTTTTTGGGTTTGAATAGGCTTATTTTCTGCGCAGCCAGCCGTAGTTTTCGGGCTTGGTGTTCTTGATCCAAGCAATACCTGCCATGGAGTTGATCACCAGGAAGAAGCAGAAGAGAACGAGCGAGAACATGTTGCCGAGAATAATGAACAAGCCTATTCCCGCTACACTATAAATGAACCAGTAAATCCACGAATCGTTCTTGCGGTAAATCAACCAGTAGTTCGCCAGGAACGACGACGAAATCATCAAGCCGTTAAACAGTTTGACGGCAATGTTTTCGTCCAAGCCGTTGTGCTGGAAGGCATATGTCTGAATGAAATAATCGCCAGCCGTCACCGCCAAAGCTATACCGATTGAGAGCCAGAAACGCGGCACGTCAAGAAACTTCGGTTCGAAACTTGCTCCGCCATCGTCTTTGTTGCGGCTCCATTTGTAAATCGACATCATCTGGAACGGGATAAATACAAAGAAATAGAGGAAGGTGCTGTCATAACTGCCTTGCAGGGTAAACTGCACGCCAAGCAGAATAGACATGACGATACCTGCATAGAATCCGGTAAAGTTCTGCGGGTCGCGGATGGTCAAGATATACGCCACGCCGATAATGGATGCAGGAATGCCCACACACCATGCGGGATCGTGCCATTTAAGCAGATTGGCTTCGGGGAAAATCAGTTCAGCCAACCAAAGCAGTCCAAACAAAACGGCAAAAAGTCCAATGGAAATCAGCGTGTTGATGCCAGTAGCACGCCAAAGAGTTGCGTTTTTCATACTATTATAATTTTTCTGGTTTTCAATTGGGGTTCAATCAGGGTTCCGTCGGGTCAATATCTAACTAATAACTAACTATTGGCTCGGTTGGGAATAATACGGGCGGACATAGTTGCCCGCCCGTATTGGATTTTTCATTACTTGCGTTTGCGATCGCCGTAACGAGACATGAACTTGTCCACACGACCTGCGGTGTCCACGAGTTTGGACTTTCCGGTATAGAACGGGTGGCTGGTGTTCGAGATTTCCAGCTTAATCAGCGGATATTGTTTGCCGTCGATTTCGATGGTATCTTTCGTGTTCGCGGTGGAACGGCTGAAGAACTGTGTGCCGTCCGACATATCTTTGAAAACTACAACGCGGTAGTTATCGGGATGAATACCTTGCTTCATAATAAATCTCCTTTCAATTATTCAGCTACTACATTGAGTTTAATTTCAGCCTTAACCTCGCGGTGGAGACGGGCATTAGCAATAACTTCGCCAAGCTCCTTAACGGGCTCAACGGAGATGATGCGTTTGTCAATCTCGAATCCCTGTGCAGCAAGTGCATCAGCGATTTGTGCGGTGGTAACTGTACCAAAGATCTTGCCGTCCTCGTTAGCTTTAACAGCCACGTTGATAACGGTAGCAGCGAGTTTTTCAGCCAGAGCCTGTGCATCAGCAAGTTGCTGCGCCATTTTCTTGGCTTGTTGTTTCAAGTTTTCGTTGAGCTGCTTCACATTGCTTTCGCTTGCGATGATAGCCAACTTATTGGGGATGAGATAGTTACGTCCGTAACCGTCTTTCACCTTAACGATATCGTTTTTGTAGCCCAGATTTGCTACGTCTTGTATCAGAATGACTTCCATAATCTTAATAATTTGAGCATTTAACTATTATTTCATCATATCCGTTACATAAGGCAGGAGTGCCAAATGACGTGCTTTCTTAACAGCCTGAGCGACCTTGCGCTGGAACTTCAGCGAGGTACCGGTGATACGGCGGGGCAGGATTTTACCTTGCTCGTTGAGGAACTTCTTCAAAAACTCGGGGTCTTTGTAGTCAATGTACTTGATGCCGGATTTTTTGAAACGGCAGTACTTTTTCTTCTTCTCCTGATTCTGTTGTGGTGTCAGGTAGCGAACTTCTTCTTGTGCCATGATTAAGCCTCCTCTGCTTTAGGTTCAACATTAGCCGTTTTAGCGTGACGGCGTTTCTCTGCATACTCGAATGCATACTTGT
>CAJOFT010000029.1 GCA_905234025.1 Paludibacteraceae bacterium | reverse complement strand
CCATTTGGCAACAGGAGGAAACAGTGCATACGTGCCTGCGGGACCATATTGTCCGATACTCGGACCTATATTGCCTATAGCAGAAACGGCTGCACCCAGCGATTCATCAAAGTCCACGCCTGTCGCGCAGAATACTAACGTCGTGGCAATCAATATCAGCAGATAGAACACCATGAATGCCATCACGTTGTTTGTTGTCTGTTGCGTAATAGGCTTGCCGTTCAGTTTCACCGGCACGATGGCGTTCGGGTGTATGCGCCGTTTGAACTCGGCAAAACCACTCTTCGCGAATATCATCAGGCGCACCCATTTGATACCGCCGGACGTACTGCCCGATGAGGCACCAGTGAACATCAGGAAGAACACTACCACCCACAGGAACGGTGCCCACGTCATATAATCCGCTATGGCGAAACCGCAGCTGGTCATGGTGAATACGGTGGTGGAGAATCCTTCGCGGAAGGCTGTCTCCAGATGCCGGAAGAACTCGCCTGTTCCGCAGGTCCAGTGATTGGCTATGAGCCATTGTGCCATCAAGCCGACCATCAGCACGAAGGTCACTGCTGCAACCGCACCGAGATACCAGTGCGTCTCTTCGTCGTGCCACAAACGACCCGGCTTGCCGCGGAACACGAGAATAATCAATCCAAAGTTTATACCTGCCAGCATGGTAAACGTTGCAATGGTATAGTGTATCGCTGGACTGGTGTAATATGCAATGCTCAAATTCTTTGTCGAGAAGCCGCCTGTAGCCACAGTAGAGAACGAATGGCATACGCTGTCGAATATAGGCATGCCTTCGAACCATAAAAGTCCGGTTTCAATGACTGTGAGCAATATATATGTTATCCACAAATGCTTGGCTGTGTCGGCAATTCGCGGACTAAGTTTCTCGTAACTCAGACCTGTTACTTCGGCGGCGTACAGCTGCATTCCGCCCAATCCGAACATTGGCAGCAGGGCTATGGACAGCACGATAATTCCCATACCTCCTAACCATTGCGTCATGGCGCGCCAGAACAGGGCTCCGTGTGTCAGGCACTCTATATCGGTCAATATCGTTGCGCCGGTGGTCGTGAAGCCGGACATGGTCTCGAACCATGCGTCTGTTACATCGGGAATCTGTCCGCTCAGGAAGTAGGGTAGGAAACCGAACGCCGAGAACACAACCCACACAAGTGCCACAATGACATAACCTTCCCGTTCACCCACGCGGCTGTCTGCATTGCGTCCGAAGTACAATCCCCATAAGCCAGCTGACAACGTCAGTACCGTCGATACAAGGAACGCGCCGTCATCAGGGTCTTTGTAGAAGAAAGACACAATGGTTGCTATGGACATGAACACCGATTCGATGAGCAGCAGTGCGCCCATCGTCTTGACTACCAATCGTGTGTTAAATGCTCTTGTCATTCTTTGAAGAATCGTTCTAACTTCCTTATTACGTGGCTCTTGCAGAATACTACGACCTTATCGCCTTGCAGAATCTGCGTGTCACCGTTTACCAATATTCCTTCGCCTGCACGGACTATTCCGGCAATGGTGCTGTCTTTGGGCAGACCCATCCGTTTGATTTCGCAGCGTGTAATCCGTGAGCCTTCTTCGGCACTGAATTCCACAATCTGTGCGTCCGCACTTGTCAGGTTCCGCACGTTCAGTACGCTTGCATTCAGCAGCAACTGGTAGATGTACGAAGCCGCAATGGTTTTCTTGTTCAGCACGGTGCCGACGTCCAGACCTTCCGCCATCTGGATGTAGTCGATATTCTCCACTTCCGCAATGGTTTTGCGCACACCGAAACGTTTGGCTGCAAGGCAGGCAAAGATGTTTGCTTCACTATTTTCCGTGACGGCTACAAATGCGTCCGCATCCTGTATGCCTTCTTCCTTCAGCGACTCCATGTCCGAGCCGTCTGCATTAATTATGAGCACGTTGTTCACCTTCTGGCTCAAGTTGTAGCACAGCTCTTTGTTCACCTCCAGTATCTTGATATTCATTTCCCGCGGCAGGCTCTGCACGGCTTTCTGGGCAATGCGGCTGCCGCCGAAGAATATTACGTTCTTGATGGTTTGTTCCTTCTTGCCCAACTGTTCGCGCATAAAATCGAGGTTTTCATTCGTGCATACCACATACACCATGTCATTCAGTTCTATTGCGTCATTGCCGGTCGGGATGATGGTCTCATTGCCGCGTTTGATGGCGACTATGCGGTATTTGCCGTGTCCGAAATATCCCGAACTGAATGCTTTTCCTACAGCCTCGCAGTTCTCGCGGATCTTTATCACGCACAGTTCCAGTGCACCGTCGCACAGAATGATATGATAACGCATCCAGTTGATTTTCAGCGACTCCACAATCTCGTTTGCCGCCAGTACTTCCGGATAAATAAGATGGTTCAAACCCATTTTCTCGAAGAACTTCTTGTTCTCGGGAAGCAGGTATTCGTAGTTGTCAATACGTGCCAGTGTTTTCTTGGCACCGAGTTGGTTTGCCATCAGGCAGGCTGTCATATTCTCCGTCTCATGTGGTGTTACCGATATGAACAGGTCGCAGCCGTTCACACCGATATCTTTCAGGTCGTGAATGGATGTCGGACTGCCGACTTTTGTCAGCAGGTCATATTCGGCATCGAGGTCGCCGAGTTTCTCGGCTTTCTCGTCCATCAGACTGATTTCCATGTTCTCGCGGGACAGCAACTTTGCCAAGTGTCTGCCTACTTCTCCAGCTCCTGCAATAATGATTCGCATATACTTTGTTTATCTAAATGCAGCAACGAATACAGTTCTTTCGTGCTGCCGTGTTCTACAAATTGGTCATTGACGCCGAGGCGCGTCACGTGTGCCGCATAGCCTTTGTCTGCGAAGTACTCCAAAACGGCACTGCCTAATCCGCCGCTGATTACGCCGTCTTCCACGGTTACCACTTTTGGGAAGTGTGTCCCCACATAATCCAATATATCCGTGTCTATAGGCTTCAGCCAGCGCATGTCATAGTGTGCCACCTGTAATCCTTCTATTGCTTCCGAAACAACGTTTCCGATAGCGCCGATGCTTAAGACTGCGAGGTCTTTTCCTTCTTTCAGGCAAATTCCTTTTCCGACGTGCATGTCCGGATTTTTGGTGCCGGACTCATAGCTTCTTCCTCTCGGATAGCGAATGGCAATCGGTCCTTTGTAATCCACCGCCAAGCGCATCATTGCGCGCAGGTCTTCCGCTGTCCGCGGCGCAGCGATAGTCATGTTCGGCACAGGGCGTAAGTATGCCAAATCAAACAGTCCGTGGTGGGTTGCGCCGTCGTTTCCGACGATGCCTGCGCGGTCAATACACAGAATGACATGTTGTTTGGGAAGTGCTACGTCGTGAATGATATTATCGTATGCGCGTTGCAGGAAAGACGAATAGATGTTGCAGAACGGAATAGCTCCCGTGCTGGCGAGACCGGCGGAGAATGTCACTGCGTGTCCTTCCGCGATACCTACGTCAAACACCCGTTCCGGCAGTTCTTTCTGCATGATGGTCATGCTGCAACCGCTTGGCATGGCAGGTGTGATACCCACAATCTTTTCATTCTCTTTTGCCAGTTCCAACAGCGTCTCGCCGAACACTTCCTGCCAAAGAAGCGTGCTGTTTTGTCCTGAATCCTGATTGCGGACTCCGGATTCCACATTAAACTCTCCGGGAGCATGCCATGTTGTCTGGTCGTTTTCCGCAGGTGCATAGCCTTTGCCTTTTTTTGTAATCAGGTGCAGCACCTTCGGACCTTTGTGGTTTTTTATCTCTTTGAGAATCCGCACCAGATCTTCCACACTATGTCCGTCTGCGGGACCGAAATAGCGGAGGTTCATGCCCTGGAAGATATTATTCGGCTGGCGTGTGAGAATGGTTTTGAGGTTCGTGTTGAAGCGCCGCATGCGGCTGGTTTTGTGTTCGTCCATCAGGTGCAGTTTCACCATCAGACGGTACATGTCCCAGCGCCATTTGTTGTAGCGTTTGCTGGTCGTTATATCCACCAAATACTGCGTAATTCCGCCTTTCAGCGGGTCTATCGCCATATTGTTGTCGTTGAGGATAATCAGAAGATCGTTCTTGGTCATGGACGCATTATTCAGTCCTTCGAACGCCAGTCCGCCGGTCATTGCGCCGTCTCCGATTATTGCCACCACATGCGGTTTCTTGGCGTTGGTGTTATTACCCAAGTCAATGCCAAGAGCTGCTGAGATAGAATTGCTGGCGTGTCCTGCGATGAAGGCGTCATATTCGCTCTCCAACGGAGTAGGGAAAGGCGCCAGTCCTTTGAACTGGCGGTTGGTATGGAAACGTTCGCGTCTGCCTGTAAGAATCTTGTGGGCGTATGCCTGATGTCCCACGTCCCAGACCACTTTGTCATTCGGAGTGTCGAAGACGTAGTGCACCGCCACGGCTATTTCGATGGCGCCGAGCGAGGAACCGAGGTGTCCGGGATTGTGGCTGAGTTCCCGGATAATGAAATCCCGCAGTTCCGCACATACTTCAGGCAGTGCTGTCACCGGTAATTTCTTCAAATCCGCCGGACTGTTGATGTCATTCAGGTATTTATATTCCATAGCATAATTTGCACGCCTGCGCGCACATTACACCAAATTAGCGCGCAAAATTACTGCTTTTTTTTCATATGTGCAAATCTTTCCGCCAAATTCCGTCATTTTCTCCTATTTTTCGCATTTTTCGGGATTTTACGGGAATGATGATTCTCTGCCTGTCGCGTGCCCTTCACCTCCCTGTCTTGGCAGTTTAATCACATACGAATCACATATGAATCACATACGATTCACATACGTTTGGCTGTGTCATACTATAGTAAAAAGTAAATTAAAAGCGGTCGAATCGACCGCGTTGTGGTACCTCTTGGAGTTGAACCAAGGACACATGGATTTTCAGTCCATTGCTCTACCACCTGAGCTAAGGTACCTGGCGCTTTTTCAATCCTAAAATCCGTACCTCGCAAGGTCATTCGGGCGAAAAAGCGTGCAAAAGTACTGCTTTTTTTTGAAATACCAAAATTTTTTTGCATTTTTTGTCATTTTTTTGTACTTTTGCGCCCAAATTCGTGAAAAATTATCAGAAAATGGCTGAAAAAGGAATGATTTTGCAGAAAATTGCGGTGGCGCGAAACGGTTTTCAGGACAAGTTCGGAATACCTCGCCAGAGTCGGGAAAATTCACTTATCGAAACGCGGATTGTTTTTGAGTCCGCTTATCGCAATCCCGATGCCATCCGTGGCATTGAAGGTTATTCGCATCTATGGCTGATTTGGGGATTTTCGGAGAATGACAAACGCCGACCCAAAGAAGAACCGGCTTGGTCTGCGACTGTCCGTCCTCCGCGATTAGGAGGAAATACACGTGTCGGTGTCTTTGCGAGCAGAAGTCCTTTCCGTCCGAATCCGTTAGGACTGACTTCGGTCAAACTTCTGCGTGTTGAAAATAGTGCCGATGGTTTAGTGCTTGTTGTTTCCGGCGCGGATTTGCTAAATGGCACACCTATATATGATATAAAGCCTTATCTTCCGTATTCTGACAGCCATCCGGATGCGACAAACGGTTTTGCCGAGCAGACCAAGGATTACCGCCTGGAAGTTTGTGGTCTTGATTCGTCGGAAAGCCCTGATATCAGTGCTTCCGTGTGTGCCGAACTCTGTGAAATCCTGTCGCAAGATCCGCGTCCAGCCTATCAGGATGACCCTGACAGGATTTACAAATTGGATTATGCCGGATTTTGTGTGGCATTTAGCGTCAAAAGCGGAAAAGTTTATGTCCAAAATATCACTAAAAGTGATAGAAAATGAAAAAAGTATCATTTTTTTCTTGCACGTTCGAAAAATTATGTGTAACTTTGCGCGATTTTTGGGTAAATCGAATTTGAGAAATTGAATAACAGTTAAAATGTATATATCATGAAAAAATGTATTTTCTTCTTTTTGGCGGCAATCTGTGCAGTCGGAATGCAGGCAAAAACAATCTATTTGAATGCAGGCGGTGACAAGTTGTGGGATCAGGGCGGCGCCGTGTTCTTCGCTCATTCATGGAAAGGAACGGACTCAAACATCAAAGATGTAAAGATGGGCTTGGTAACAGCCGGAGTCTATTCGGTGGACGTTCCGGACGAGAACCCGAACATCATCTTCGTACGTATGCCGAGTGGCAGTGAGTCGCTGAACTGGGATACCAAGTGGAATCAGACAGCGGATTTGACGATTCCTACCGAGAAGGATTGTTACACCATCGACGGTTGGGGTGAAGGCGAAGGAGCCAAGAGTACCGGTAAATGGAGCAAATACGACGGTCCGACAACGATGGAGTATTACCTGGCAGGTGAAAAATTCCCGAATGCTTCCTGGGATGCAGGCAAACACCTGAAGATGACGGATGGCGAAATCAGTTTCAAGGATTTGGCTGCGGATACGTATAAATTCAAAATCACCAATAATACATGGAGCTATTCCTTGGGCTATAGTGCTGTTTCTGCTTCTTGCAGCACTGCGGATGCATATGGCACGGACAGTGAAGGAAATGTGTGTATCACATTGTTAAGTGTCGGCGACATTGCTATAAAGGTGTCCAACGGATTGATCTGTGTCACGGTCAATGGCGAAACAAAGAAACCCGGCGGAATGGGTGTTCCTTCGGAATGCGGAGACGTTATGATGCAGGGATTCTATTGGGACAGCTACAAAGTAGATGACAAGGATGCCGGAACGAACCTCTATGGCGACACGCGCTGGAAATCATTGCTTGGCAAAGCCGATGAGATAGGTGCTTACTTTGATTTGATCTGGCTGCCGCCAAGTGCTCTGGCAGGCGGAACAGGCTATTATCCGCGTCAGTACAGCAACCAGAACAGTGACTGGGGAAGCCGTTCGGATCTGGAGAAACTGATAGCCATCTTCCATAACAACGGCACAAGAGTGGTTGCGGACGTGGTGCTTGACCATATGATTGCCATGAGCGGATGGTGTGAGTTCGGTACGATGGACTTCGGCAAATACGGCAAGTTCACACCCGAAATGTCATGGATCTGCAAAGGTGACGAGATCAATACGGAGAAAGACCCTGCCCAAATAAAAGAAATGGGTGATTGTTATGGCAAAGCCACCGGTCCGGATGATGACGGAGACAACAATGTCGGTGCCCGCGATTTTGCGCACCAGAAGAAAGAAGTACAGGACTTCAGCAAAGCATACCTCAAATGGCTGCTTGACGAAATGAAATATGACGGTTTCCGTTGGGATGAGGCAAAAGGTTTTGACCCTGCGCACATCGGCGATTACAACGGAGAAGCACAGCCTTATATCTCCTTCGTGGAACGCTGGTCGGGAACGGATGATATCATGTGGACGATTGACCGTACAGGCAAACGCACGATGGCGTTGGACTTCCAGACCAAATACAGTGCCTTTGACGGTATATCCGGATGGAACTACGAGGCATGTAAAGGCAGCGGTCTGTTGGGAGCCGGTTATGCCAAATATGCGGTGACATTCATTGACAGCCACGACTGGTTCATGCGTAATGATCAGGAGTTCGGCGGTCAAGGCAAGTCCATGACAGGCGAACTCAAGGACCGTCTCTTGCAGGCAAATGCATTCCTGCTCTCCATGCCGGGTGTTCCGAGCGTATTCTATCCGCACTGGGCAAAATATAAAGAGGAAATAAAGCCGCTGATTAACGCACGCCACCTTGCAGGTGTTCATTCGGAGAGTGAGGTTAGCAACGAGAGTGCGGACAAAGACGGTTATCAGTGTACTGTTAAAGGCAAGAACGGGTGGCTGATTCTCCAATTGGGTAACAGAGCTACCAAAACGGCTTGGGATTCCTCCTATAAATTGGCGGCAAGCGGTAACGGTTATTCGGTTTGGGTAAATGCTACCGGCGATGCTGCTCCCGGTATTATTGCTACGCCGAGTACGACCTTTGAGGACAAGGAAAACGGTATAAAGGTTACTATCAAGGCAGTTGGCGGTAGCGGAAATGCCAAGATTTACTACACAGTGGACGGTTCCGATCCTACTACTTCTTCTGCGCAGTATTCGGCGCCGCTCGTTTTCAAAGAGACGACAACGCTCAAAGTTATGGCTGCTTGCGGAAGTGCGCAGTCAAGAATACAAACATACACTTATACCTATCGTGAGCCGCTCCAACGCGGAATCCGCGTCCGCTTCAACAAACCGGAAGAGTGGAGCAAGGTATATTTCTATGCATGGAAACCCGGAACGGACGGGCAAGGTAATCCGACCTCCGAAAATGTTATGGGTGCTTATCCCGGACAACGTGTTTATCAGGATGTTGAAGGATGGTACTCCTATGAATTTGACCCCGAACTCAAGACGGTTAACTTCTGTATCAACTCCGGTGACGATTGCGGCGGTGTAAATGTCCGTTCGAATGACTTGGAGATTTCCTACGATGCTTGCTACAAATGGCGTGAGGGAAAAGAAACAGAAAGCAACGAAGAAGAGTTGGCGGATTGTGATACCAATCTGAATCCGGCATTTGACCTTGTCATTGCGCCGGAGTCAGGCTTCTTCCGTGACCAGAACGAAGGACTGCAAGTGAATATGAACACCGTAGGTTCGGAAACGGCGGTGATTTATTACACGACTGACGGTTCGGAGCCAACTGCTGATTCACAGAACAGTCCCGGTACGGTTTCCTTCACTATCAAGCAGACAACAACGGTGAAGGCTTTTGCGCAGAATGGCGCAGACCGCACGCCGGTATATACTGCGACCTACACCTACAAGGCTCCGCAGCAAGGTGCTATCACGGTGAAGTTCATCAAACCCGAAGAGTGGGAAGACCTATACTTATACGCGTTCACGCGCGTAAAGGTCGGAAACCAGTACAAAGATACACCTTATGCACTGGACGGCAAAAACTCCAAATGGCCGGGAATGAAATGGACGCAGACGGATGGTCAGTGGCACACGCATACCATGAAGGATGAGATAAAGGAGATTTATGTCATCTTCACGGAAGGCGACAAGAAACCGCAGACACAGGACCTCTTCCTTGATGAAAACACCTGCTATCTGTGGAATCCTGACTGCTGGAAGGCTGTCAAAGACAGTAACTGCGACGGTCAGCGTGACGAAGCGGTTGAGCAAGTAGGTGCAGAACTTCCTGTTCTCAACCTTACAGAGCCGATGTATAACATCCTCGGTCAACGTGTGGATGCTTCCTACAACGGTATTATCATCCAGAACGGACACAAATTTTTACTGCAATAAATAAGAAAATGAGAAAATCTTTCTTGATATTATCCATATTTGCGGCGCTCAGCGTAAGTGCAAGAACTATCTACCTGGACACAGGTGGCAGTGAGTTGTGGAACAAGGACGGAGCATCATTCTATATTCATTCGTGGGGTGGTGTAGCGGAGTCTGACAGGCAGATGAGTTCTGTGTCCGATGATGTGTTCAAAGTGGATATACCCGACGACAATAAGTCTGTCATCTTTGTCCGTATGCCGGGCGGTTCGGGTACGCTGGATTGGTCAAAGGCATGGAACAAGACGGATGACCTGACAATAGAAGGAGACAATAATCTTTATACGATTACCGGTTGGAATCCCGGTGACGGAGTCTGGTCTGTTTATGGTCAGGGCGGCGGCGACAATCCGGGTGGCGGCGATACTCCCGGTGGTGGCGGAGAAATCCCTGCCGGAGAGGACTTTGATTCCGCTGTGCCAGCACAATGTACGGATGTCATACTCCAGGGATTTTATTGGAAAAGTAATGTCAACAGCGGCTACGGTGATACAAAATGGGAAACGCTTTATGGACAGGTTTCGGAGATAAGCAAATCATTCACCATGGTTTGGTTGCCGCCATCGGCTCAGGCAAGTGGTATCTCGGCGGGCGGACTGGGATATATCCCATTGATTTACAGCAGCCAGTCTTGTCTGATGGGCAAACGTGCCTCGCTGGAAAAACTGATAAGTGCGTTCCATAACAACGGCGTACGTGTTATGGCAGACATTGTGATTAACCATATTGGCAATCCTGAAGGCGATTGTAAATTGGAGTCGGTGAATTTCGGTACGTTCGGTTCATTCACGCCGAACAAGGACTGGCTGACCTCCAACGACGAGGGCAATTGTGGTTCGAGCGGTAATCAGGATGACGGACAGCATGACGCCAACTATCCATCTGCACGCGACTGGGATCACAAGAGCAAGCAGGTGCAGAATATGTGCAAAGCCTATCTCAAATGGATGAAAGCCGAAATGAAGTATGATGGTTTCCGTTATGATTATGTCGGCGGTTTCCATGTAAGTCATATCAATGACTACAACACGGCTTCGAAACCTTATTTCTCGGTCATTGAATATTGGTTGGGAGATGCCAACGTGCTCAAACAGCGTATTGACGAGGCGGGAAAGAATACTTTGGCGTTTGACTTTGCCGCCAAATATACCGCTTTCCGTGACGGAATTTTCAACAAAAACTACAACAACTGCAAGAGTGCGGGTCTGCGCGGCAAAGGCTATTCCAAGTATGCCGTGACATTCATTGACAACCACGACACGTTCAACCGCGGAAGCGAAAATGAGGACGTTGCCAACAAACGGGACGGCTCCAGTATCAACGACAAGAGTCTGATGATGCGTTGCAACGCCTATCTGCTTTCCATGCCGGGTGTACCGTGTGTGTTCTATCCGCACTGGGTGAAGTACAAATCCGAGATTCAGAAGATGATCACTGCGCGCCGAATGGCGGGTATTCATTCCGAAAGTGCCATAACCGAAAATTCCGGAACAGACTGGTACGAAGCGACCGTGCAGGGCAAGTACGGTTCGGTTATCCTCTATCTCGGCTCATCCGCATCCAAGGCTGCGCCGCAAGGATATAAAGAAGCAATCAAAGGTGCTGATTATGCCATGTATTACACCGGTGACGGACCGCAAGACGGCGGACAACCGGGTGGTGAACAAGCCGTGGAGAATATAACAAGAGATTCACAGCAATCCTCTTTAGTAACGAAAATTTTCCGTGACGGACAATTGTACATTCTTCGTGACGGCAGTATTTATACCGTAACAGGAACAAAAATAAAATAATTAACCAACTAAAAAATTTAACGCTTATGAAAAAATTACTTCTTTTTGCGGCTGCCGCAGTTTGCGCGCTGTCGTTGAGTGCAAAAAAACTCTATCTCAGTCCCAATATGTGGACGCAGGATGATGCAGTTTTCTTTGTCCACACCTGGGCAAGTGAGACTGATTTTGACGACGTTCAGTTGACAAAACTTCCGGACGGCGAAACGTATTATTCCGAAGCAATCAAAGACGCACATCCCAATTGCCTCTTTGTCCGTATGCCGGCGGGATCTACATCTATCGTATGGGATGGAGAAGGCAAATACTGGAACAAAACTGGTGACCTCGAAATTCCAGGTGATGGTGCGCAGTATAACATCACCGGTTGGGGAAATGACGGTGTCAGTGTCGGTGAATGGGCTCACTATGACGGTGGCGGCGAAGGTGAAGGTGGCGAAGGTGGCTCCGGAGAAGGCGGAAGCGGCTTTGGCAACAGCAAGGATTATTACCTCAAAGGCTATCGCGGACCAACCCAGGGCGATATTACTACTCCTACGGCTGAAGAACAATTCGAGAACGGTGTCCTGACATATTCCTTTGAAGGAAAAGAAGGCAAAGGTTACTTCTTCGTATTGGTTTGCGAAGCAGGACAAGTGGTTGGTGACTGCTATATGGCAGCTGCCTATACGGAAGACACACATTGCACCTTGTTCAAACAGGACGATACGCACCAAGAGAAAATGGGTGTTCCCGCTCCTTCTGCAACGTTCTATCTTTATGACAACGGAAACGGCACACTCGAACTCTCCACACAACCGATGGAAGGCAAGACCCTTGTAGGCGGCGGATCCGGTGAAGGCGGAGAAGGTGGTTCCGGCGAAGGCGGAGAAGGCGGCGAAGGTGGCGGAGAAGAGCAAGCCATCGAAAATGTTGCTGTTCTCAACATCAATGCTCCGATGTTCGATGTACTTGGTCGTCAGGTTACGGAAGAATACCATGGTATTGTTATCCAAAACGGACACAAATTTATCCGTTAATCTACCGAGAGGATAGATACGCCTTCTTATATATTATAGAAGAATAATTAAAAATCTATTATTATGAAGAAAGTTTTGTTTTTAGCAATGGCACTTTGCTGCACAGCAGCGATGTTTGCCGCAAAGACGCTTTATTTTACGCCCAATTCCAACTGGAAGCAGGCAAATGCCAAATTTGCCATGTACTATTTCAAGAGTGCTGACAACAACAACAACGGTTGGTCCGCTTTTATGGAGGAACAACCCGGTGGCGCATACAAAGGCGAAATACCTGACGGCTACGACATGGTGATTTTCGTTCGTATCAAGAACGATGCTACGGAACCTAATTGGGACAATAAGTGGAATCAGACGACGGACCTTACCGTGCCGGCCACTGAAAGTGACTATTTTACCCTCTATCCAACAGAGTGGGATAATCTCGGTGGTACATGGTCTAAATATGTGGCTCCCGAGAAAAAGGATATTATCTATAAGGTAAAAGTGCCCGAAGGAACAACGGAATGTTATATTGCCGGTGACTGGAACGGTGACGGCAACTGGGTATTCAAACAGATGACCGCTGTTGATGCTGTTGACCACCAGTTCGAGTATGAGGCAAAAGAACAATATGCATCCTTTGTGTACAAATACTGCTCTGCAGCTTCATGGGACAACGAAGAATTGACAATTGATGGCAAAGCCGTTGCAAACCGCACCTACGATGACAAAAATCCTATCGATGTAGTCGTTAAGTTCAAAACTCTGGCATGGTACATTATCGGCTCTTTCAACGAATGGTCTGCCGGTTATGCACTTGTCAAAGACGAGAACGCTTCCTATAATACAACCATCGAACTCGAAGCCAAGAAGAACTACGAGTTCAAAATTCTCCTTGTTGTCGGCAACGACTCCACCTGGTATGGTCTGCCCAACGAAGGAAACGTAATGAAGTACGGTTCTTGCTCAGACTGGACAGCTTACAAATCCGAAGGTAATTCCAACCAAGCCAACGTCGGACTTCTCTCTACCAAAGCCGGTGATTACACTTTCTCTGTTGATGTAGCCAACAAAGTCGATGACAAGATTGCTCCGAAGTTCAGCGTGAATATTCCTGAACCCGATCCGGATATGCGCGAGAAACGTGAGATCGTACTTCTTCCGGGAGAACTCAAGAGCAATAATCCGACCATGATTGTATTTGCTTTCACGGAGGGCAAAGAGGCATTTGATGCAACTATGCAGGTGAAGAAAGAGGGCGAAGATACGGTTGCTTATATCGCAGAAATCCCAAAAGAACTGGATTCACTTATCTTCGTACGTGCTAAAGACGGTCTCAATGGATGGAATGATCTTATCTGGGACGGTGAGAACAAGAACGTCTGGAACCAATCCGAAGACCAGAATATCTCTGCAGAATGCGACACAGCTGCTTTCCATTCCTGGGATGGCAAAGACGGCAAATTCGTGGTTTACTGGTGCGGAGAAGAGCCTGTACAACCTGCTGCAACTTGGTATATCAAATTGCCGGATGAAGGTGGTGCATGGGCTTGGCACGAAATGGTCGAGGAAGCTGACGCAACATGGACGTACAATGCAAACTGGATTGGCGGTGGTGCTAACACCAACACCAAAGCCGAGGACGAGAATGCCAAATATATCAAAGACGAGGAAATGAACTTCGGTGATAATATGGTAGCTCCCGAAGTTGGAACTCCTTGTACTTTCATTTGGACTCCGGCTACGGAACAACTCGCTGTTCACTATGTGATGGTTCAGGCTATTGGCAACGTTTCTATCGAACTCAATCTCAATGCGCCGATGTTCAACGTATTGGGTGTTGAAGTGGATGAAACGTTCCACGGAATCGTTATTCAAAACGGACATAAATTTATCCGATAATATGCTACCTGTTTGAGGGACGGTGAATAGTCGTCCCTCAAGCAGACAGTAATAGTAATTAACCTTATTAATAACTTAAAACACAAACATTTATGAGAAAATTATTTTCAATTCTCGGTGCATTATTGTTATGCACGGTAGTGTGGACAACGGCTAATGCAGAGACTCAGCGCGTCTATTGCTCAATGACGCAGTCTTGGTGGACGGCAGATGCTGCTGCTGTTGCTGCCTATGCTTGGACAGATGGTGTTGACCCTAATGCCGCTTGGCCGGGTGTCCGCATGAATGCGGTCGCCGGTGAAGACGGTCTGTGGTACATCGATCTTGACACCAAGTACAAAAAAGTGATTTTTACAAGGGTAAATGCTTCCGGTACGATTGCTGATTGGGGAGCAAAGACCCAAGACCAGACTATTCCGACAGACGGAAAGGATTTGTTTACAATTACATCTTCGTCTGCTGTTTGGGGAGACCCTGGTTGCGTTGGTTCATGGTCCGCACAATCTCCGAAATTGATGGCGGTACTTGACTTGTCAGGTGCCACTGATTGGGGAATACCGACGTATGGCTCTGACAATAAGGGACCTGAAACGTATACTGTGAATGGTTACGGAATTACACTTGCCGCGCAAACCAACTACAAACAAAATTCCGGCTATCTGCTTATTGGTAAATCCGGTTCGACAGTGACTTTCCCTGCGTTCACATGGAAAACTACCAAAATTAGTGTTTCCGGAAGTTCCAGTGCTTCTGAAGCCGTTAAACAGAATATTTTTGTAGGTGATGATGCAGTTAGCACAGAAACAACAGGCGCTAAAAATGTGACGAATAAATATGAAATATCGGAGAGTAAACAAGCTGCCGGTACTATCTACCAATTGAAGGTTACATCTGCTGCAAACACACAAATTTCCAAGATTCAGATTTTTGGTGTTGCTGCAGATGCTCCTGTCGCCCCCAAGTATTATATCACAGGTAATGAGGCCTTGCTTGGCAAAGGTAATGCATGGGATCCTGAAAAGGCGATAGCCGCAACGGCAGACAGTTACAAGTTTGAAGCCTTGCCCGCCGGAGACTATCAGTTGCTCGTTCTTCTGGACAAGAGCTGGACGAACAAGAAAGGCTTCAGTGATCTGACAGGTGAAGCTCCTGCCGGAGTAACGACCGACAAGGACAACAACATCAACTTCACATTGGCGAAGGCAGGTGACGTAACCATAACGTTCAATGCAG
>CAJOFT010000028.1 GCA_905234025.1 Paludibacteraceae bacterium | reverse complement strand
AATATTCCAAACCGGGTGTACGTAAATATAGGCTGTGTATGCAAGCGGGAAATTCAAATTGAGTTCCAGCATAAACTCGCGGGACATAGATAACACCAGTAGCTCCACATAATTATCCATTTTATCCGGTTTCTGAATAAGCAGTTCAGGAGAAACAAGACATCCTTGGTTGGCGGTTATCTCATACTCCTTATTGTTAATAAGAATTCTCAGACAGCCGCTTTTTACAATCAGAATACAATAGGTGGGCGTGAAATAGTGATCCGGCAGAATCAGCGTACTGAATCGCGCCTGAGTACTTCTGATTTCCATGACGGAGACATCTTCTATGGATGTTTTACCGGGAATAAAACTCATCCATTTGAAGCCCGAGAAATCCTTTAGAATAGTGTTCTTAGTTTCACATTTTTCTACTTCTACATGTGTTTTTTGTTCCATAATGTTCGGTATTAGATGTACGAATTAAAACAATTTGTGTGCAAAGGTACAACAAAATTTTCATATATACAAGCGGATTAGTAGAATTAGAACAATATTCGTATGAATTAGAAAAATGATTTATATTTAAAATATAGTACTTTTGCAGCCGATTTTGAAAAACGACTCACGAAACAAGAAAAATTATGAAGATTTTATTTGTCATAGACAGTTTCTATACGACGAATAACGGGACAAGTATTTCCGCCCAGCGTTTTGCCGGAGAATTGCGTAAAAGAGGGCATGAGGTATGTGCGCTATGCTGGGATACGCCGGAGTACAAAGAGAACAATTTGACAGATGGTGATTTCACCACAAAAAAGTTCCATATTCCGGTATTCCAACCGCTATGCGATAAGCATGACTTCAGTTTTGCCTATAACAATAAGAATATAGTCCATGACGCGTGCGACTGGGCGGACATAGTACATATCTATGTGCCGTTCGGGATAGCGATAGAGGCGGTAAACTACTGCAACGAAACCGGCAAACCCGTTACGGCGGCTTTCCATATCCAGCCGGAGAACATGACTTCGTCGGTGAACATGGGTAAAGTGGAGTGGTTTAATGAACTATTCTACAAGACCTTCCGTCAAGGAGTATATAATCGCGTTCGTCATGTGCATGTGCCGTCTAAATTCATGGGCAACATGATAGCCGAACGCGGATACACGGCGAAGATTCACCCCATTAGCAACGGAATCCAGAACGAGTTTCTGGAGGCGGGAAAGGAGTTTATCGATCACGGGCGTCCCGCAAAGAGTGCAGAGTTGGAAGGAAAAATAGTGATTACGATGGTCGGACGATTGTCCGGCGAGAAACGGCAGGATGTGCTCATCAATGCCGTGCCGTATAGCAAGTATGCAGACCGAATTCAGTTGGTTTTTGCAGGTAAGGGGCCTAAATATGACGAATATGTTGCGCTGGGCGAGAAACTGGCTAACAAACCGATGTTCCTGTATCTAAGCAAAGAAGAGTTGATTCACCACCTCGGAATGACCGATTTGTATGTGCATGCCAGTGATATGGAGAGTGAGGCCATCTCTTGCATCGAGGCGTTTGCAACGGGCTTGGTGCCGGTAATAGCGAATAGTGAGGTGAGTGCCACGCCGCAGTTCGCGCTGGATGGACGGAGTCTGTTTATACCCGGGAATCCCAAAGATCTCGCACGTGCGATAGACTACTGGCTGGACCACCCCAACGAGCGTAAATACATAGGCGAGTTGTACTACCAATCCGCCAAACGATACACTTTGGAGAACTCGGTAACGCAGTTTGAGGAGATGTTGCAAGAAGAAATAGCCGATTGCGCAAAGACACAGGAAAAGAGAAATGAAGAAGCGGTTGCACATCATAGTATTCGTTTGCCTTTCTTTTTGTGGTAGTATGGCTTACGCCTTGGAGCCGAAAATACCCAATTGGTCAGAGCGTTTTGTCATGCGCCCTGTCCGTTTGGACAAAGGGCTGTTTGGCGGTCCGGTGGGGAAAGGAAGAATGTATTTCGACATCGTTCTGCCGGCGATTACGCCCAACTTGCTGATAGATGTGGGAATGAGTATGTCGCAAGTGCACGGCGTAATAGGAATGGCACCCAGATGGTTTGCCATGTTCAGCCCCACGGCATGTCCGTACAGCGAACTCTATACAGCTCCCAAAAGTAACTCCAGTATAATGATTACCTTTAGAACGTATTTTTGATATGAATGTGAATAGATTTTTAGTCGGCGCATTAGTCGCAGGATTAGTGATAACCTTTTTGTTTATTGCGCTTGGCGCGCACGCTCAGGAGCGGATTGAACCTTTTCCGTTTGGAGATTTTGAGCATTGGAAGTCCAATGATACGGTCAGACGAAGACCATCTATAAGTTCGGCGGCACATGGGATTGCAGCAACGCGCACGCTAAAGCATTCGGCATTGACAAGGTGTCGGTGTCTGTTACTCCGGAGAAACGAGGAGACGGGTATTGTTGCCGTATGGAGAGCGTGTTGGAAACAGTTAGTGCTATCGGCATCAACTTCAAAGCTCTTGCCACAGGCTCTATCTACACCGGTAAGATGGTCGATGTGGTGGGAATGAAACATAGCGGCGATCCTAATTCGGCGATAGATATGGGAGTGCCGTTTACGGGAAGACCGAGTGCACTCATCCTTGATTACAAAGCTCTTATTCAAGATGCCAAAGCCGTTTATGCGCCAGCCAAAACCAAAGTCACAGAGGTTGCTGGTCAAGACAAAGGAAACATCACACTCATCCTCCAACATCGCTGGGAGGAGAACGGCCACGTCTATGCGTACCGTGTGGGAACCGCTGTGCAAGACATCGACCAAACCACCGAATGGAAGAATGATTTTCGATTGCCTATTGTGTATGGTGAAGAAGGTAAGGCATACCAACAGCTCATCTATAACCGTCATAAGACCCATAACAGCGAGGGCCAAATGGTGTTTATTGAGGAGGTGGATTTCCGAGAAGATCTCCAACCAACACATATCATCATCCAGATATCGGCAGGTTGTATGCCGCCTTTTACCGGCTGTCCGGGAAACATTCTGTGGGTGGATAATATCAAATTAGCGTACAGCAATCCAACATTAGCTCATGAAAAATAAAGGGTTCTATAACTTGCTTCTTCTGCTGATTCTTGGTGCTTTCATGCCTTGCTGGGCAAGGAAACACCAGATTGCGTTGCCCTCTGCTTATGACCAACCGTCATTCGTGGTAAATGAGGATAGTACGGTCTTGTTTTGCTACTGCAGTCCCGTAAAACGTGTGTCTGTGTTGGGCGATTTTCAGTACTCGGGCAAGGATAGCACAAGGTATAACGATATGCGGACGCGCAAAATCAGAATGCACCGCGCGAGTGACGGATGTTTTCATGCAACCACTAAACAACTTGTGCCGGAGACGTACACCTATTGTTTTCGCATTAATGGCAAGCGCAAACCCGATTCGTACAATAACGACACGGCTTGGCAGATGACGCATAAGTGGAACATCGTAACAGTAGGCGGAACGGCACAAACTGCACTCTACCAACAACCTGCACAACGCGGCACAATCCTACATACAAGTTGGTATAGTTCTACAGAAAAGTTAAACAGGCGGGTGAATATCTATCTACCGGCGGGGTACAGCAATACACTCCGTTATCCTGTTCTTTACTTGCTGCATGGTATCAGTGGCTATGAGGGTTCATGGAGCGAACGAGGAAGAGCCATCCAGATATTGGAGAATTTGGTAGCGCAAGGAAAGTGCCAACCGATGATTCTTGTGATGCCGGACGTAAATGTCAAACCGCAAGAAGGCAAGCCGACTCATCGATCGTTGTTTAATAATATCATGAATTACTCGCGCCTGTGCCATGATCACGATATCGAACGGGCGGTGGTAGAACTGACAGCATTTGTGGATTCAACGTTTCGTGTTTCGGATGACCATTATATCGCAGGTCTTTCGGATGGCGCACGCATGGCTGCCAACACCGCCAATCTGTTGCCGAATTATTTCTCTACGGTCGGGCTCTTTTCTCCGGTGGTACACAAACAGCAGCTACCAAAAGATAGCGCGACCTATTACGTCTATTCCGGCAAGAAAGACATGTTCCATGCGAACGCCAAACGTTTCAATCGTCGTTTGGATAAAGCTCAAGCCCCGCACGAATATACCGAGACCATCGGCGGTCACACGTGGCGCAACTGGCGGTTGTATTTGTCCGATTTTATGGTAAAAATAAATCAGTAATAGTCCATGTGGACGCAATTTGATGATAAATTGCAAAAAAACTTGTATCATTCAAAATAATGTAGTAACTTTGCATTTAGTGGATTGCCCACTAAATGCTTTTTTATATTATTAATCTAAAATCTAAATGGTATGACAAAAAAAAGATTTTAATGCAGCATTTGATGCATGGTTTGATGCCCAATTGGATGAATTGTTTGTGCTATTTCTGAACACGTTGAGCCTGTCGAACGAATCAAACCAATCCTACAACTCATTGACGTACAGCATTTCTACTTTGACGATGCAAAAAAATCAGCCGTCAACAAACTCTATGACCGCCTAAACCAATTTCCCAAACAAACCAGACGTACCGCCGATTTCTTTGGAATCGACCCGAAAACCGTCTATTCTTACACAAAAAATGCACCTTAATGTGCGATTGTGGAATTATTCCCGAGTTTTTTATTTTTAAAGCAGCACTTTTGCAGCGGATTTGCGAAACGCAAATTGCGTAGCGCAAATTGCGCAATACATAAATTGTTGATTATGAGTGAATTGTTGAATCCATTTGCCGTTTTTGGCTATGCCGGTGCACAGTACTTTTGTGACCGTGAAAAACATGTGCAAAAAAAAAAGCGCGGCAGGATCCTGCCGCACCCTTTTTGATTCAAATTTGTCGGCAAAAAAATGAGAAAAATCGCACTTTTTTTTGGGTGGAATGAAAAAAAAACAGTACTTTTGCGCCAGATTAACAACAAATACTTAAACATATGAGAAGAAATCTATTGTCTTTACTGCTTGTTTGCAGCGTAAGTATCTCGTCTTTTGCGGATTGGCGCAAAGGCGTTCTGCCGGGTGAATTCTACGTGTCTGCCACCAAGAAAGTGCATTTCTCTTCGGGCAATTTCCAAAGTTGCCGCAATGGCAACCGTCTTGCCGAACACCAGTACGATTTTATCGGCGCATCCAACAGAAGAATATCCAACAGTTTGACCTACAGCGGCTATTTCGACCTTTTCGGATGGGGCCAGAGCTATAGAACATATACCACAGAATTGTCTGCTTATGCGACGTTCACAGAGTGGGGCGATTACCCGCTGTCCAATGCGGACAATGATGCCAATTGGCGTACGCTGACAAAAGACGAATGGGAATACCTGCTGTTTAGTTCTCCCGCACAAGTAGGTTTCGGTACGGTCGCTGGGAAAAAAGGACTGATCCTGCTTCCCGGAGGAATAATGCCGGACGTGGAAAAGGCAGGGCTGACGTTCGTGTCCAACAAGAAAGAGGATCAATGGACTACCGTAGTGGAGAAAGGTATCTATGGTATCCAGAGCCAAAACACCTATTTTACCGACAATGAGTACAATGTTGAACAATGGGAGGTGTTGGAAAAGTTAGGCGCAGTCTTTTTGCCGGCTGCTTATTACCGCACGACCTCTTCGGCTTCTGCGACAGAAGTGGATGCGGTTCTTTCTGAAGGTGTCGGCTGCGGATATTACTGGTCGTCCATGCCTGTGCAGGACCAATCGGAATGTGCCTATTATGTAACCTTTGGCGTAGCTCAGTACCCCGCCGGTCAAGCGCATGTTTACCGGAATTGTGATATTAGCGATAAACGTTATACCGGTATGTCCGTGCGGCTTGTCACCGAAAACGGCGAATACAATCCCGTCATAGAACTTGATCCTCTTAAAGTAGATACACGGACAAGGAAACCAAAATCACTTTCAGTGAAAGCGGTCCGTCATCTTCTTCCGTCCTGCAGACGCTTCAGGAAGATGATTCTTTCGATAACAACAACAGCTGCCTGCTGTTGCGTACACCGCTCGAAGATTCGTTCGTCACTAACCTCATCGACCAAATCCTGCAAAATACATCCAAAGATTTCTCGTCTGTATTCAGTGGCGTTTCATTCTTCTTGCCTGCTGGAAAGGGAGAAGTGAAACTGGATATCCGCACGTACGGACTGCAACTGAGTGTGCACGTCGGTAACGCCGTAGCACACCTGACGCAGAACGAACGCGGCGAGGCTGTCGTGCAATACGACATACCCGAGCCGACGTTGGTATGTATGCACGCCATCAGCATTGAGCTTGGCGGTGTAGCAGGACGTTGCGTACGGCAACAGGTAAACGACGCGGAGAAGAAGGTGGAACTGTACGGCATCAAGATCCTGCCAAGCCAGGTGGTTGGTGCAGGAGTAAGCAATGTGTATAGTGATGATGTACCATGCACGAAAGTCTTCCGCAACGGTCAGCTTCTTATCCTCCGTGACGGCAAAATGTACACCCCCACCGGTGCAGAAGTAAAATAACGTTAAACGCTAAACGCTAAACGTTAAACAAAAAAAGTGCGGCAAAAACCGCACTTTTTGTTCATTACACATTACACATTACACATTACACATGAAAAAATTTGCATATATCAAATTTTTTCTGTACTTTTGCAGGCTGAATGCGAAAGATGTTGCTCATATTGTTCCTCTCGGGCGCGGCAAATGGCTTTGCGCAGCAGGCGGTCAGTGACCGCGACGCACAAACCCGCGAACCCATTCCGCTGGATTCGGCGCAGCAGGCGCTGTTGGACAGTCTTGACCGGCTGTTCGTGCTGCAGGAAGTGGTCGTTACCGCGGAGGAAAGCCTGACGAAAAGCAGTGCTTCCGTCGTGAACAAAGAAGCCATGACACACTTGCAACCGTCCTCGTTCGCGGACATCGTCAGTATGCTTCCGGGCGCAAACACGAAAGACCCGAACCTCACCACCGCCAACGTCATCAAACTGCGCGAAGCCGACAACGGCAGCACGGCGGACGAGTATGCGGCATCTTCTTTGGGAACGGGCTTCGTGGTGGATGGTGCACCGGTTTCGACGGATGCCAACATGCAGTACATTCAGGGTTCGACAAGCAGTGAGGATGCTGCGCGGCAGGTTGTGAACAAAGGTGTCGATATGCGGACGATCTCCACGGACGATATAGAGAAGGTCGAAATCATCCGCGGCATTGCCTCGGCGGAATACGGCGATGTGACCTCCGGCGTTGTGCGCATTGAGCGGACGATGAAACCGACTCCGTGGAAAGCACGCTTCAAGGCAGACGGTTTCTCCAAACTGTTCTACGCGGGAAAAGGCGTCGGATGGCGGGACAACAAAACCGTGCTGAATGTCGGCGTTGATTACCTGAACGCCAAAAACGACCCGACGAACACGCTGGAGAACTACCAGCGTATCACCGGTTCTGTGCGGTTGCTGAACGAATGGCTGAAAAATGGCTACCGCATCTGCTGGCAGACGAACATGGACTACACGGGCAGCATCGACAACGATAAAATAGACCCCGATATTCATTTCAACAAAGAGGACTCCTACAAGAGCGAGTACCACAAAATCAGCTGGTCGAACACGCTGAACTGGAGCGCGCCGGAACAGAGCTGGTGGGCGGCGCAACTCACCACGAACATTGCCTATTCCATCGACCGGATCTCCCAAACGCGGCTGGTGCAGCTCACGACGCCGATACAACCTGCCATTGACAGGCTGGAGGAGGGAAACGGCGATGTCGGTTTGCTGCCGTACCGCTATACTGCAAAGCACGAGGTGGACGGAAGACCGCTGAACGTCTTTATACGGCCGAAGGTCAATTTCTTCTTCGACACTTGGAAAATCAACCACAAAGCCTCTGCGGGCGTCGAATGGAAGTATGACAAGAACTTCGGCGACGGACAGGTTTACGACATGAAACGTCCGCTGAACTACAATTCGAACCTGCGTCCGAGAGCCTATTATGACATTCCCGCCACGAACCAGTTCGCATGGTATGCGCAGGACGCCATGACACTGACCGTAGGACGCTGGTCGCTTGATTTGGAAATCGGCTTGCGCGGGACATCCCTGCTCGGCTTGGACAAGGAATACGCCATGCACGGCAAATGTTATCTTGACCCGCGGGCGAACCTGGGGCTGAATATTCCGGTCAAAGGCGGCACGTTGCACGTTGCAGGAGCCGTGGGACAGCATACGAAGATGCCGACACTGCTGCAACTGTACCCGAACATGATTTATGAAGACCTCAAAGCTCCGGAAGTGCATGTTTCACCGACGGACAGCACGATGAACATTTACACGCACATCATTGACGCCACGAACTATAATCTTACACCCGCGCGGAACTTCAAGTGGGAAGTGCGTTTCGGTGGCGACATCAACAAGCACAAGTTCTCGGTGACCTATTTCCAGGAGAACATGAAGGACGGCTTCCGGCAGTGGCGGAACTGCATCGCCTATACGTATCCGATTGTCAGTGAGGGCGTCAGCAAGGACTACACCAAACTGCTCACCTACGGCATAACGACGAATGGCAGCCGCATCAGCAAGCAAGGGGTGGAGTGGCAGTACCAAAGTCCGCGAATCAAGGCCATCTGCACACGCTTCACGGTGAACGGCGCATGGCTGCGGACAGTGTATGAAAACTCGCAGGCGATGTTCTCGACGGACAAACTGACGCAGACGGTCGGGAACACGGCGGTGAAGGACTTGTATGTCGGCTATTACAACTGGTCGGACGGAACTATCCGCGAGAACCTCAATACGAACATTATTGCGGACGTGCACATTGCCAAAATCGGCTTGACCGTAAGTGCCACGTTTGAACTGAACTGGTACTCGGCATCACAGACGCTGTACAAAGACGGCACGCCAATGGCATATATGGACACGTCCGGCGAACTGAAACCCTACACGGAAGCGGACAAAAGCGATCCCTACTTGCAGTGGCTGGTGTTCACGTACAACGCAGACCTGTTCCGGCGGAAAGTGGTGCCGTTTGCCGGATTCCTGAACCTGCGCGTGCAGAAATCAATTACCAAATTCGCCAACGTGGCGTTGTTTGTCAATAAATTGTTGGATTACCTGCCGGATTACGAAATGGACGGCGTGACCATACACCGCAGTGCAAGTCCGTATTTCGGAATGGAAATAAATCTGAGCATATGAGGAAAATACTGTACATAATGGCGTGCCTCTGTGCACTCGCGGCTTGTCAGCCGAAGGAGGTGGAGGAACTGCAAGAAGTGACTTTGGTGCTGACGCTGCCGAAGGTGGACGGGAAACTGACTTTTGTGGAAGGACAGTTGTCCGCCAAAGACCTGAATATGGGCGGAACAAAAACGTTTGCGCTGCCTGCACTGGAAAACCTGCAAGTGTCTCTGCCGCGGGGATATTACGACATCGAGTTGCGGGCGTCCGTACTGGTTGAGGGAACGGAAATGCTACTGCGCGGTTACCGCAAAGGGTTGCCGGTCACGGGCGTCACACGTGATTCGCTCCGCTGTACGCTTGGCAGCGGCAGTGCAGGGTGGGTGATCGCGGAGATATTCTTTGCCGGCACACAGACGCCGGAAGGCAAAAACTACATCGGCGACAAATACGTGGTGCTGTACAACAACTCCTCCGATACGCTGGATGCAGCAGGGCTTGTACTTGTGGAATCGAAACTGAAAAATACCAGCAAGTTCACTTTGACGCCGGACTTCCGGGAGCAATATATCGGCGCAGACGCGCTGTACCGTATTCCGGCAGACGGCAAATACCCTGTGGCTCCGGGCAAACGCGTGCTCTTGGTGGACAACGCCATGAACCACAAGCAGGCAAACAGCAACTCCTTTGATTTGAGCGGCGCAGACTGGGAGTGGTACGACCAATCAACCAATCCGAACGTGACGGACGTGGACAATCCGGATGTGCCGAACCTGGAGAAAATTTACTGCTACACGCTGACTATCTGGGGCCCGAACAATCAGGGCAATACTTCATTCGCCATCGGACGCTTGCCGGAGGACTTGACGATAGAAGCCTACCTGTCGGACTACAAACTGGATTACGATTATATCAACGTCACCTCGGCGGGTACATTCAATATGTCTGCAACCACGTACCTCTTCCCGAACGAGTGGGTGCTGGACGCAGTGAATCTCTGTCCGTCAGACACGTACCAGTGGCTAGTTTTGGACTTGTCCCTGGACGCAGGCTATACCTACGTGGCGGCGACAGGCAGTGACAAGACGCGTTTCGGCAAATCCGTACGCCGGAAGACGACAGCCACCATTGACGGAAGACGCGTCTTGCAGGACACCAACAATTCGGATGATGACTTTCTGAAAGCACAAACAGCTGACCCATTTTACTTTGACTGATGTTGAAACTACTCTTTATATTGACCACCTTGCTGACTGATACGGCAGCAACGGAAGTGAGCGTACAAGGCACGTACGGACAATCAATGATGGCGGTTGCAGGCGTGCGGAACGGAGGCTTTGCCGTTGAGGCGAATGCCATCTACGACTTTCAGGATTCCGGGCACCGCGTCTTCGGCGAAGCAGGCTATACATGGAACGAGAGCCGTGACAACCATTGGGTGGAGAACTGCGATTATGAACGGCTGTACCCGCTGCTGACCTGTGACACCGTCGGCGGAGACATGCACACGGAGACGTATCATTTCCGCGGCGGTTACAGGATGCTGAGGAAGAACGTGCTTTGGCATATCGCGTTAGAGTATTCGGCGCGGCAGGCTTACCGCACGAAAGACCCGCGTCCCAAGAACAAAGTGGCGGATCTGCAACTGGATGCTTCAGTCGGCTTTACGGCGAAAGAGCATGCGTTCTCATGGGTAGCGCAGGTCGGACGGTACAAGCAGAACAATGACATCAAGTTCTATTCGGAACTCGGAGAAGCGATGGTCTATCACCTCATTACCACAGACGGCGAGTATGCACGGTTCAACAGTTTCAAGTCGGCGTACTATCACGGCTACAATGCAGGTTTGTGCTTTGCCGTACAGCCTTTTGAACGCGGCTTTCTGGCAGAGTTGGCATATAACTACACGACCGTCACAAAGGAACTGAGCAGTAGCACCGCCATTCCGATCGCCACATTACGGACACATGGTGTCTCGGCGCGGTTCGGTTACACGACCCCGGTTTGGCGTGTCTCGGTGTCCGGTGGATGGCTGCAACGCGGTGTGTGGCAGGCAGTCTATGGTGATGCAGCCAGTAACAACTACGAACTGCTGATGCGTGAACAGCGCTATGCAGAGCAGTATTACAGCGTTGGTGCGGCAGGTTCCTATACGCTGGCGCTGCCTGTCGGCAAGATGACCTTTGCCGCAACAGCGGATTGGCAGGCTTCTGCTGTCCGACAGCAGACAAGCTCGCAGCGTTTCAAGGAATTGGGAGATGAACTGCTATCCCCACAAATGGGGATTAACGCGGCAGTACGTTATGCCTTCCCGATACATAAGACGCCGAAATTGAACCTGTCGTGGTTCTTCCGTCCGCAGTTTGACTACACGCGCTATACCAAAACAACCCACCAGAGTTGGCAGGTTGTTTTGAGTACGGGTATTTGTTTCTGAACGTCTTACAGGAGCATAAACAGCAACGGAATCAGTATTCCGACGGCAAATTCTATGCCGCCGATTCCCCATAATCCGTGTTTGCCTTTCAGCATGAAGATGCCGGTCAGCACCACAAGCACGATGGCGCCTGCAAAGATGTCCGAAAACCATGTCCATGCTTTGCCGCGGTTGTTATAGTGCAGTTGGCTGAATCCGCCCATAACCGGGCGTTTTTTGACCTGCTCCAATACACCGCGATAAGTGGTCAAATCAACGGTCAGCGTGCTGTTGCCCTTCAGAAAAACCTTGAGCGTTGTACTGTCAGGATGATAGTGCTGAATCTCTTTTCCTGTCATGTCGCACGCCGCTAACCAGTCGTTCAGACTGCCTTCGGGCGACAAATCAATTTCAGTACGCTCGATTTTGTACTGGCTGTTGTAGGTCGCCTTGTGATTGAATGCGATTCCGCTGATGGCATACACTATCAACGCACCCGCGAACACATAACTGAGATCGCGGTGAATCGTGCGCATCCACTTCCGAAACTGTGCTCCGCGTTCCATTACTCCGTGATGATTTCGTAGCTGACTGCCTCTGCAAAGTATTTGCGGATGGCTTTTTTCTCGGTCTCGCAGCCGTTGTCATCCTCGCCATGCTTCAAGCCGTCGTCCGACACGTTCTCTTCGGGAACAACTTCTACCACATGTAGTATGCCGCGCACGCGCACGAGATTATTAATGCACTCCGGTGCGAAGTTGCCCATTTTGGCGCCTTCCACGCGCAGAATACGGCTCTCGTCACTTCCCATAAGGAAGGCTTTGCGACCACCGTGCTTGCAGAGGTGGCTGCATACGCCTTGGAACAGGATTGTATCGCCAACCAACGAGTCCGCTTGCGCATAGACTTCGTCGATGGAGTAAATGACTTGCGCTTCCTGCGCTTGTTTCTGACAGGCAGTAAACGCTGCTAACGCTACTGCCAAAATAACGAATACTTTCTTCATTTTTCTTGTCCTAATATAGTATATTCTTTGTTGTCACGGATAATCAGCACCTGTCCGTCACGCAGCACTTTGCGGACATCTGACGGGCGGGCTTCCGTTGCCGTTATACCCTGCGGTTCTTCGGAGACAAAGACTTTTACGCTTGCCACAAAGCCGGAAATGGCAGGTGTTGTGAGGGTGATGTTCGGGTCTGCTACAAACGACAGCGTGGCGCCTTTGCCCGTGTTGATGTTGAACACGATATCATCGCTTGCAAGTATGGCGTCTTTGGTCACTTCCATGGCTTGGGTGTTGAGCAAACCGATCTCTTTGAGCGGTTCAAGGGCAGTGTTGAGCGCCTCCAGACGGATGCGGTTGCCGGATTGTGTACCCCAGTCATACTCATAGACATACAGCGTGTCCTTGCGCTCGAAAATGGCGGACGCACCGCCTATTCCGGTACTTTCGTGGAAATAGCCTGCCACAGCTTCTGCCTTTTCGAGGTCATACTTGGCAATAAACGGCACTAATTTTTCGGAGATCTGATGCAGCGTGTCTTCGCCAATCTTCAGTCCGCCGTTCAGTCCGCCTGCAATATAGGCAGTTTGTTCGTCTTCGTCCACGTACAACGCCTTTACCTGGATAATGTTTTTGTCGTTATCCAGTGCTCCGCGGACATAACCGCAGGCTGCTGCGTCCGATGTGAGTGACCAACTGTAGATTCCGATATGTTGCAAGTCATCGGCATTGACAACGGTTGCTGCGTACAAGGCGTTCTTTGTGTAGACTAATTGTCCGGAACGGGAATTGACAGCCTGTCCGGAAGAGTGCCTTTCGCCCTGATAATTGCCGTCCTGATCAAATGTCAGGACAACCATACTGCCGCCATTCTCGGGTGTAATGGTGGTTTCGTTGACCTTCATGGCTGCGGTGTCATTGAGCAGCAGGTAATAATTGGTTCCGTCGCTTGCCCAGTTGATGGCACCGAATGCGTTCTTGTTGTCGCCGGTGTTGCTTATTTCGGCGGAAACAGACGCTTTGCCATCTTTCGTTACCCTCAGCACGAATCCATACTGAATGGTGTTCACGCCGTCATAATCGCGTTTGGCGGAGCACAATTCTTCGTCCTGATGCTTCATGCGCAGCACGTAGTTGTCGCCCAACGCGTTCTTCTGCGTGTGGGTCATACTTGCGAACACCAACGCACCGCCGTCAGCCGTCGGAACGGCAACAGCTTCACCGTTGCCGCGGTCACTGTGTATCATCCACACCACCTCACCGGTACGTTTGACTTTGGCAATCACGAGGTTGTTGTTGGTCTGTGACATGGTTGGCGTAAAAGGAGCACCGATGAGTTTCTCACCGAGGAAATCCGCTCCTTCGGGTTGTTCGGTGCAAGTGGCGAATTTTCCGGCAATCAGTATGCTGCTGTCTGCGTATGCCAATACGCTGGTTACGGATGACGCACCGAACTCCGTATAGTTCTCAATGGCAGAGAACCAGTTGACACCGTTCCCTGCCATCAAATTGGTCGCAAAAGTGACACTTGCTATCAATAACAGCCGTTTCATTATTCTACTCTTGCGCCGAGTGTGTTATACGTCTTGCCGTCACGGATAATCAGCACTTGTCCGTTACGGATAATCTTCTGTGCCTTCACTGCAGCCGGAGCAACTGTCTCAATGGCTGTAGAAACGGGATCGCTGAGTTTTACGCTTGCCAGAATACGGGACAGCGTGCTGGTCTGTACCGATTTTGTATTGTCAGCAGCGAACTTCAGCTCTTTTCCTTTGGCTACGTTGGCTGCAAATACGATGTTTCCGTCTGCTTCAACTGCATTCCATGTCGCTTCGGAGCCGGAAGTCAGGAACAAACCGGTGGTGTCCATGGCTGCCAGATTGGCGTCCAGTTGAATCATGCAAATGCCGTTGCCGTCCTTTTTCTGCCAGTCATAGCCGTATGCATACAGCTCATTTTTGTACGCAAACATATCGGTAATTGTGCTGATGTTTGCTCCGTTTCCGTACATGTAGGCTTTTGTCATCAGTTTGCTCTCAAAATCATATTTGATTACAAAACCGATCAGTTTTCCGCTTACATTATGCAGGGTGTCTGCGCCCATTTTCAGACCGCCGTTCACAGCTCCTGCTACGTATAGTGCCTTGCCGTCGGCTGAAGGATAAACGCGTTTCACTTGGACAACGTTCTTGTTGTTTTCCTTTGCGCCCATAATCGTGTCATTGCGTAACAGGGTCAGGTCGGTACTATAGGTCTTCATCAGAATACTTTGCAGCCCGTCAATGGCTACCACCGTTCCTACATACACTTTGTCACTGCTGCATGCAATATTGCTTGTCGTGCTCGTCATGGCAACTTGGTCCGTCAGAACCGAGCCGAGCAGTGCACCGCTTTGGTCAAATTTCAGTACTGCCAAGCTTCCGCCTGTGAACGGAGTCAGGGTCGTCTCACCGAACTTCACGGCTTTCTTGATAACGACTAACAGGTAGTAGTACGAACCGTCAGTACTCCAGTTTAATGCTGTAAAATCATGAGTGGTACCCTGGTTGAGCAATTCACCGGTGCAGGTGACACTGTTACCGTCTGCTGCTACGGCGAATAAAGCACCGTACTTCACATTTTTATTTACAAAAGTGTGTGTGATGGACAGCAGTTCACTTGTTCCGTTCATCAGTACGAGCGTCTTGTCGTCTGCTTGGGCATTTTCGTCCGTGTGACCTGTGGTGGCAAATACTAATGCGCCGCCGTTGGGAGTGGCGATAGCAATGGCTTCTCCGTTGCCGCGAGTACTGTGCAGCAGCCACTGTGCTTGACCGGCTTTGTTGACTTTGCTTACCCAAATGTTGTTGTTGCTCGTTTGCATGTTTACCGTGTAAGGAGCTCCGGTAAACGATTTCCCTAAGAACGACGCTGCCGCAGGCGTTAACTGGCAGCTTGCAAATGAACCGGCGGCTACTACGCTACCGTCTGCATAGGCGGAAATACTGCCTAAGGTGTTACTACCGACTGCCGTTGTTCCGTCAGTTGTGGCATTCGATTCAATCGCCGAATACCAATTGATGCTCTCTTGAGCCATCAGACTAGCACTGATTGCCAGTGCTGCAATAAAGAAAATCTTTCTCATACGCTTTGAATTTTTAGTTTGACAATATGTTTTTTGTGCATATAAATGCCTTCTTTCCGAAAAACGCTGCAAAAGTACTGCTTTTTTTTCGTTCCCACAATACCTAAAAATGGGGATTTTTCATTCATGGTGGTATGGTTCGTTCCGCAAAATCGTCATGGCGCGGTATAATTGCTCCACGAACAACAGCCGGATCATCTGGTGCGAAAACGTCATTTTTGACAGTGACAGCATCGCGTCCGCGCGGTCATACACCGCCTGTGAGAAGCCGTATGGACCGCCCACGACGAAGACAATGTTCGGCATTGTGGCAAGCTGTTTCTCTATCCATGCTGCAAACTCCACTGACCGGAATTCTTTTCCGCGTTCGTCCAACAGTATCAGGCGTGCGTTGTTCGGTACCGCAGCAAGAATCTTTCCGCCTTCCAGGGTCTTTTGCTGCTCGAATGACAGCTTGCCTTGTTTGAGGTCGGGAATGACTTTCACTTCAAACGGTACGTAGTGCGTCAGCCTGTTTTGGTAGTCTGCTATCAGCGTCTCAAGATGTTTGTCAGTCGTCTTCCCGACAAGCAGTAGTTGTATCATATTGCGTATAATGATTGGTTAGTCTCCTGAATCGTATATGGAACAGCACCGCAGCGGTTGCCAGACCGAAGATGAAGCCTATCCATATGCCCACAGCACCCATTTGCAGCGGGAACATGCACACGATGCCAATAGGTAGTGCTACCAATATATACGCTACAAACGCATAAACCATCGGTCGTTTCACGTCAGTTATGCCGCGTAGCATGGCAGCACCCACGCACTGCAAACCGTCCGCATATTGCAGTAGTCCCGCACACAGTATCAGTTGCGAAGCAATGGCTACTACTGCTTCGTCTTCCGTAAATAAATAAGGTATATAGTGCCGTAATCCAATCATCAAGCCTGCGCCGATGGTGTTCATCAGCAGCACAAGGTGCACGCTGGCATGCGATGCCATTTTCACTGCATGCATATCGCCTTTGCCGTATTGGTGGGAAACGCGGATGGTTGTCGCCGCACCGATTCCAAGTGCCACCATGAACGTCATGTCTGCTATCTGATTGGCAATCTGGTGGGCTGCCAACGCTTCTTTGGAAAGCCAGCCTACCATGATGAATGATGCCGTAAAAGCGATGGTCTCCAATAGTGTCTGTCCTCCGATGGGCAGACCCACCTCCAATAATTCGCCTATCGTGGCAGTGCCGGGTATGCGGGTGTCCCGATTGCGGGAGATTAGGTACTTCCGCCATTCCTGTTTGCATACCATCACGGTGAGAAATACAAAAGGCATGATTGTCCGTGAAATCAACGTTGCTATGCCTGCACCCTTTGCGCCCATCGGCTCAAAGTCCAAGTGACCGAAGATGAACACCCAGTTCAGAAAGATGTTCAGACCGTTCATGCCGAATGTAATCAGCATTGCGGCAGTGGTGTTGCCCAAACCTTCAAGAAACTGCTTCTCCAGGCAGAAGAACAGGAACGGCACCAGCGAAATCACTATCAGGGTGAAGTACGGCTCTGCCGTCTTGGTCACGGATGGTTCCTGCCCGAACAGGTCTAATGCCGGAATGCAGCACCCTAACAGCACGCCCATGATGATGGACAGCAGGATGGTCAGCCACACTCCGTTGCGCAGTAGTCCCGCAATCCGTTCCTCACATTCCTGCACTTTCTCCCACTCCGGATTCTGCTCTGCCTCTTTGGGTATGCAGGTGTCCCGCCCGCGCTCAACTCCCGCGTCCGCTATTCTCTCAAAGTGCTTTTCCCGTCTCCCCACTTCCTGACCGACTAACGGTGTCACGCCCATCAGCACGCCCATTGCGAACACCATCACCGTGAAGAATATCGCGTTGGAGAAACTGACGGCGGCAAGGTCGGTAGTGCCGTAGTGACCCACCATAATGGAATCAAACAGCCCGACCAGTGCTGCACCTAACTGGGTGAGCATCACCGGCAGGGCAACCCGCAGGTTTCGTCTGTAATATGGCACATATGCCTTTATTCCCATAACAATCAAACGCGGCAAAGATTTGGGTGTTTCCGATGAAACGGGAAAACCCATAAAAAGGAAAAGGCAATTCCGTTTCTGCCTGCAAAATTACAACTATTTTTTTATGTGTGCAAATAAAACGGCAAGCAGTTGCATTTTTTTGTGTATT
>CAJOFT010000027.1 GCA_905234025.1 Paludibacteraceae bacterium | reverse complement strand
CCGTTGCCTGAATAAGTAAATCGGATATTGTCCAAACCAACAAAAAAAGCGCCCGAAAGGCGCTTTTTCGTGAGCAGATAGTGTCAAGTATTCCTTGACAGTTCCGCCGGTTACTTACGGATACCAAGCTCTTTGATGATTGCACGGTAACGCTCAATGTCTTTTGCCTTGAGGTAATCAAGCAAACGACGGCGTTTACCTACCAACGTAGTCAGCGCACGCTCTGTACCGAAGTCTTTACGGTTGAGCTTCAAGTGCTCTGTGAGATGGTTAATACGGAAGGTGAAAAGTGCAATCTGGCTTTCTGCTGCACCCGTGTTCTTGGCGTCTTTGCCGTACTTGGCAAACAACTCTGCCTTTTTTTCAGCTGTCAAATACATGACCTAAATAATTTAATGTTGTACAATCACCACCAACGCAGCATTTTCTATGTCAACGTCGTGGCATTACTTGTGCTTTTAACGAAAAAGCGCGCAAAAGTACTACAAAAAAATGACATACACAAATTTTTCCGGTAAAATTTATGCAAAATGCTATAATTTTGGAAAAAGTTTGCATATACGGAAAAAAAGTAGTACCTTTGCGCGCTTATTTTGAGTATGAAGGCAATTGTGAATCGTATAGTGATGTGCATGGTGTTTGTACTGCTTGGTACAAGCATGGCGGTGGCGAACCGGTATGCGCCTTATTGGGGCAGGCGGACGAACCAAAACACCGGTCTTTATACGGTTCGCAACAAGTCGGTTGCCAACGGCGTTTTCGTCAATCTCAACGCATTGTACTACTATGGTGATGTCGATATGCTTGACCAGGCATTTGTGCATGGATTCCAGCCGCAGAACCTGAGTCTTGGCGGCAGTCTCCATGCCGGTTATCTGCACCCGTTTGGCAGAATCGTCAACGGACGTTTTGCTTTGGGTGGCGGCTATCTGCACGGCAATGACAGTGCCCGGACGGAAACGCGGGTTGACAAAGGGGGAGAGACCATAAAGGCGGGAAAAGGAAGTTTCAGCAATATTTTCGGCGAGCTGAGTGCCGGTGTGGAGATCTATCCTTTCCAACGTGCGGGGTTCTACGTCTATGCGGGATTGATGCTGGCGGTCAGTTACATCAAGTATGACTTTTCGAACTATGGTTATCCGGAAAATTCTACGGTCAGTGTCCTGCCGATACTGCCATTAGAGATAGGTTATAATTTTTATTTGGGTGGCAATTTATTCCTCGGAATTTCGGTGGCATGTCATCAGGGATTGATGGACATGACCAAAGTGAATCTGGACGCATGGCCTGTTGAGAAATCATCGAGATTCCAGTGGGGAGACGGTTATTTCCAAATCGGTCTGACCTTGTCTTACCGTTGGCGGAATTGTGCAACTTGTCGTCGTTCATCGTAATGCAGAACAAACGCAAAATAATCAATGACCCTGTCTTCGGTTTTCTGACGATACCGAATGACTTGCTGTTTGATGTCATGCAGCATCCTTATGTGCAGCGTCTCGGACGTATCCGCCAGCTTGGATTGAGCAACTTCGTTTATCCGGGAGCGATGCACACGCGTTTTCTGCATTCGATTGGTGCCATGCATCTTATGCAGGAAGGCTTGCTGTCGATGAAGCACAAAGGCGTGACCATTACCGAAGCGGAAATGACAGGTGCCATGGCGGCTATTCTGCTCCATGATATCGGTCACGGACCATTCTCGCATGTGCTGGAGCATACGTTGGTGGAAGGCATTACTCATGAAGAGATTTCGCTCTTGATGATGGAGCAGATTAACCTTGATTTGTCCTCCAAAACCGAGCAGCAACTATGGGCAAAGCGACCTCTGGATTTGGCGATTGCCATTTTCCGTGACCAGTATTCGCGGCATTTCCTGCACCAGCTCATTTCCAGCCAGTTGGACGTGGACCGGATGGATTATCTTTGCCGCGATTCTTTCTTCAGCGGCGTTCAGGAAGGGCGAGTGGCAAGCGAACGGTTGCTCAAGATGCTCAATGTGGTGGATGACCGTCTTGTGGTGGAATACAAGGGCATTTATTCGGTTGAGAAGTTCCTGGTGGCACGCCGGTTGATGTACTGGCAGGTTTATCTGCACAAGACCAGCGTGGCGGCGGAGCAACTGCTTATCAAGATTCTTGTCCGCGCCAAGGAACTGGCAGACCGCGGCGTGGAACTGTTCTGCGCACCTGCGTTGCATTATTTCCTCTACAACCACGTTACCGCCAAGTATTTCGCCATCGGCAGCGAGGCGATGAAGCAGTATGCTTTGCTGGACGATTCGGATGTCTTGTCGGCAATCAAGGCATGGATGTCCTGCGGCGACAAAGTGCTGGAGTTGCTGTCGGAAGCGTTTACCAACCGCAAACTCTATCGTGCGCGCCTGCTGACAGAACCGCTTTCCGAACAGGAAAAAGGTGTTCTCTCGCGCCACTATACCGAAGTGCTGGGAATTGCGCCGGAAGATGCGCATTACTTCTTCGTTGAGCATGTCTCAACAAGCAATACCTATTCCGAAAAGGACGATTCAATCGATATTTTGTACAACGACGGCATGGTGCGTGACATTGCTTCCGCAAGCGAGATTCTTGACTTGCGGTCGCTAATACGCAAGCCGAAAAAACTATACTTATTTCAATTCAGAGCGTAATGGAATTTTCTGCACAGCAAATAGCGATGCTGCTTGGCGGCAAGTTGGTCGGCGACGGCAATAAGAAAGTGAGTGACGTGGCTCCGTTGGAAACGGCGCATGAAGGACAGTTGTCTTTCCTTTGTGAAGAGAAGTATCTTCCGCTGTTGGAAACGACAAACGCTTCCGTTGTTCTTGTGACGGACGCTTTTCGGGACGCAGCCGAGACGCAACCAAGACGCAACACGCTCATTTTTGTGGAGAATGCACGCGGCGCGATGGGACAACTGCTGCAACTGGCTGCCAAAGCAATGAACCCTCCGCGTCAGGGAATCGAGCAGCCCGCGTTTGTCAGCGAAGGCGTTAATGTTCCCGAAGATGCGTATATCGGAGCTTTTGCCTATATCGGCAAGAATGTGTGTCTCGGCAAGGGCGTGCAGATTTATCCGAACTGCTACATCGGCGACAATGTGAAGATTGGCGATAACACCATCCTCTATGCCGGTGTCAAGGTATATTACAACTGCGAAATAGGCAAAGATTGCATCCTTCACGCCGGAGTGGTGATTGGCGGAGACGGTTTCGGCTTTGAACCCGATGCCAACGGTATTAACCGGAAGATTCCGCAAATAGGCAATGTGGTCATTGAAGATGACGTGGAGATAGGTGCCAACACTACCGTTGACCGCGCGATGATGGGCTCTACCCGCATCAAACGCAATGCGAAGATAGACAACCTTGTCCAAGTGGCACATAATGTGCAGGTGGGCGAAAGCACGTTCCTTTGCGCACAAGTCGGTATCGCCGGTTCCACAACCATCGGCAGCCATTGTATTCTTGCCGGACAAGTGGGCGTGAACGGACATATCGAAATAGCGGACAACTGCATCTTCGGTGCCCAGACAGGAATTGCCGCGCCGGTACGCAAAGCCGGTACTTATCAGGGTTCGCCTGCGATGGATGCACTTGCCTGGCGCAAATCGACCATCGGCTTCAAGCAATTGCCTGATATTATCAAACAAGTTAACCAACTCGTCCGGGAGAAATGAAACAAAGCACACTGACATCGGAGTTTACCGTTTCGGGCAAAGGGCTGCATACGGGAATTGTCATTACGGCACGTTTCTGTCCTGCGGCGGAGAATACAGGCATTCGCATATGCCGTGTGGATTTGCCTGACAAACCGGTATTTGAAGCGTTGGCGGATTATGTGACACAGACCCGCCGCGGCACAGTTCTGGAAAACGGCAAGTGGCGAGTGTCCACGGTGGAGCATGCTTTGTCGGCGTTGTACGGAATGGGAATAACGAATGTTCTTATCGAGGTGGATGCGCCCGAAGTGCCGATTCTGGACGGTAGTGCAAGACCGTATGTGGAGCAGATTATGCGTGTCGGTATCACGGAGCAGAATGCCGAAGCCCAAGAGTGGATTGTCTCCGAACCGTTGCATTTTGACAACGGTAAAGGCAGCAGGATGGATATCCTTCCTGCGGAACAATATGAGGTCTCCGTGGATGTGGATTATCCCTCGCCCATTTTGCATGAGCAGCATGCCGAACTTATGAATATTGCTGATTATGCGGATCAGGTCTCCAAAGCGCGGACTTTCTGTTTCCTGCGTGAAGTGGAATGGCTGCTGCGGCTCGGACTTATCAAGGGCGGTGACATCAATAATGCCCTTGTTATATACGACAAACTGATTTCGCAACGCGTCATGGACAAGATTTCCGACAAGCTTAACCAGCCGCGTCTGGATGCTTCCAAATTAGGATATCTCAGTCCGCTGCTCTATGAGAACGAACCGGCAATCCACAAACTCCTTGATTTGATGGGCGACCTTGCCTTGCTCGGAGTGCGCATCCGCGGCAGAATCGAAGCACGTTGTCCGGGGCACGGTTTCAATACCGCCTGTGCCAAGCAACTGCGCCAAATAATAAAATGAGTAAATAATTGAATGATAAAATGATACATGCTTTAGCTTGTGTTCATCCGAACGCAAAAATTGACGAAACAGCCCAAATCGGTCCGTTCGCATTTATTGATGACGATGTGGAGATTGGGGCAGGCACAGTGGTTGATGCGAACGCCACGGTTTGTGCCCATACACGAATCGGCAAGAACTGCCATATCTTCCCATCGGCTGTCATCGGTGCTATTCCGCAAGACCTGAAGTTCAAGGGCGAGTTGACGTACACCATTATCGGCGATAACAATGTCTTCCGTGAGTGCTGCACCGTGCATCGCGGCACTGCCTCAAAGGGCAAAACGGTTATCGGCAACGGCAATCTTATCATGGCGTATTGCCATGTGGCGCATGATTGCGTTGTCGGCAACAACAACATCATGTCAAATACCACCCAGCTTGCCGGTGAAGTCGTGGTGGAAGATTGTGCTGTTTTGGGCGGCGGAACGCTCGTGCACCAGTTCAGCCATATCGGCTCTTATGTCATGGTGCAGGGCGGTACGAAAGTGCTTAAGGATGTGCCGCCGTTCGTGCTCGCAGGACGGGACCCGATTGCTTTCTGCGGTTTGAATTCGGTTGGTTTGCACCGGCGCGGATTTACCGCCGAGCAGATTGAACACATTCACGCTATTTACCGCATCCTCTTCCAAAGCGGTCTCAATATGTCGCAAGGCGTTGCACGCATTCTGGAGGAGGTTCCCCAATCGCCTGAGCGCGACCTGATAGTAGAGTTTGTTAAATCTTCGCCACGCGGCGTAATTAAAGGTATATAATATGGAACAAGAGGAAAAAAGTCTGAATTTTATTGAGCAGATAGTAGAGAAAGATCTTGCCGAGGGAAAGAATGACGGTCGCATCCAGACCCGCTTCCCGCCGGAACCGAACGGCTATCTCCATATCGGTCACGTCAAGGCCATTTGCATGGACTTCGGTATTGCCGAAAAGTACAACGGCGTTTGTAACCTCCGTTTTGATGATACGAACCCTGTCAAGGAAGACACGGAATATGTTGATTCCATCACGAACGACATTGCGTGGTTAGGCTTCAAGTGGGGAAACATCTATTATGCTTCCGATTATTTTGAGCAGCTCTACGACCTTGCCATCCGCTTTATCAAGGAAGGAAAGGCGTATGTTGATGAGCAGACCGCCGAGCAGATTGCCGAACAGAAGGGCACGCCTACCGAACCGGGTGTTGCTTCTCCGTATCGCGACCGACCTATAGAGGAAAACCTGCGTCTGTTCCAGGCGATGCAGAACGGTGAAATCGAGGAAGGCAAAATGGTTCTCCGTGCCAAGATTGACATGGCAAACCCGAATATGCACTTCCGCGATCCGATTATGTACCGCATTATCACGTCGCATCCGCATCACCGCACCGGACATCGTTGGAACGTATATCCGATGTACGATTTCGCACACGGTCAATCCGATTATTTCGAAGGAGTAACGCATTCCATTTGCACGCTGGAGTTTGTGGTACACCGTCCTTTGTACGATTGGTTTATTGACCAGTTCGCTGAAGGCGATTACCGCCCGCATCAGTATGAGTTCAACCGCCTGAATATTACTTATACCGTCATGTCGAAGCGCAAGATGCTGCAACTGGTCAAAGAAGGACTTGTGGCAGGTTGGGATGATCCGCGCATGCCGACCGTATGCGGTTTGCGTCGACGCGGTTACACGGCATCAGCCATTCGCGAGTTTATTGACAAAATCGGTTACACGAAAGTGGAAGGCATGATTGATCTCGGTCTGTTGGAGCATACGGTTCGTGAGAACCTCAAGATGTCCGCTCCGCGTGTTTGTGCCATCTTTGATCCTGTCAAACTTGTCATCACCAACTATGATGCGGAAGGAGAGACCATTGTTGCCGAAAACATTGACGGCAATCCCGAACTCGGCACCCGTGAAATGCGCTTCGCAAAAGAACTGTATATCGAACGTGCGGACTTCCAGGAAGAAGGCGACAAGAACTTCTACCGTCTCAGCCCGATGGGTCGCGAGGTGCGTCTCAAATCGGCGTATATCATTCAGGCTACAGGCTGCGAGAAAGACGCTGACGGCAATATTACCACCGTCTATGCCACGTACGACCCGCAATCCAAGTCCGGCACAGAAGGCGGAAACCGCAAGACAAAAGCTACCATCAACTGGGTGGAGTGCAACTCCTGCATCGATGCCGAAGTACGGCTGTATGACCGTCTCTTTGCTGTGGAGAATCCCTCTGCCGAAGAAGGCGATTTCCGCGAGTTGCTCAATCCGGACAGCCTTAAGATTGTGAACGCAAAAGTGGAAGGCGCACTTGCAGGCGTCAAACCGCAGGAGCACTTCCAGTTCCTCAAGCAAGGCTATTTTGTAGTGGATGACGATAGTTCTGCCGAGCATCTCATCTTCAACCGCACGGCGTCTCTTAAGGACAATTGGCAGAAATAAAAAGCCAAATATTGTGCCCGTGGCGTAAGAAATACGTCTGCCTGACACCCGAGGAATCGGTCAGGCAGCGTTTTCTTCATCGCCTTGTGGATGAATTCGGCTACCCGATGAACCTTATCGCCGTTGAAGTCCCGCTTCGTGGCAAGCGTGCCGATGCGGTCGTTTATACAAAGGATCTGCAACCGCTGGTGCTTATCGAGTTCAAAGCCGAAACGGTCCCATTGACGCAGAAGGTTCTTGACCAGGTGGCTGTATATAACCGGCAGCTTCATGTCCCGTATCTCATTCTCCATAACGGTCCGCAAACCGTCATTGCCAACATAACTGAAACAGCTATATCTTTTTCTCCGGAAATACCAACATGGAATCAATTATAGAACTACGTGAATCCCTTGACACCGCCACGTTTTACGGTGTGAACAACCAGAATATACTCTGCCTCAAAAACCAGCATCCGGATGTCCGTGTCATTGCGCGCGGTTACCAGATTAAGGTCAGCGGCGCGGAAGAAGCAATCAAACGTTTTGAGAAGAACCTTCGTTCCGTGGAGGCGTTCTGCGTGCAGCACAACACCCTTACCGAGAACCATATCCTCCAGATTCTGCACGGCGAACATCCGCAGGAGTTTGCGCAGGACAATCTCATTCTGCACGGCGTCAACGGCAAACCGATTCTTGCGCGTTCTGTTAATCAGCAAGCACTTGTCTCCGCTTATGATGACAATGATTTGCTTTTTGCCGTCGGTCCTGCCGGTAGCGGAAAGACATACACGGCGATTGCTCTAGCTGTACGTGCTCTCAAAAACCGCGAGATCAAACGCATCATTCTTTCACGTCCGGCGGTTGAGGCGGGAGAGAAACTCGGATTTCTGCCGGGAGACCTGAAGGAGAAGATTGATCCGTACTTGCAGCCGTTGTACGATGCCCTTGCTGACATGCTTCCGACCGCCAAACTCAACGAATATATTGAGCGGGGCACTATTCAGATTGCGCCGTTGGCATTCATGCGCGGACGGACATTAGCGGATGCGGTCGTTATATTGGATGAAGCACAGAACACCACCTCTGCACAGCTCAAGATGTTCCTCACGCGCTTGGGAATCAATGGAAAGATGATTGTCACCGGAGACCTCACACAGATTGACCTGCCTCCAACGCAGCGATCGGGCTTGAAGGACGCGATAGAAAAACTGTACAGCATTCGCGGAATAGCTATTGTGGAGTTCAATCAGAAGGACATTGTGCGGCATCCGTTGGTCAAACACATCGTGGATGCGTACGCATAAACAAATCATCCTGTTCTCTCGTATTCCTCAGCGATGAAGTACAAAAAAAATGCGACTCTTTCGAGCCGCATTTTTGTTATCTCAGGGTCTTTTGCCCGTTCTCTATCACAATTCCGTGATAGGTCTCGTCCACTTGTTGTCCCAGAATATTGTATCGTATTCCGTCACCTTCTTTGGCATTTACTTTCTCAATACCCATTTCCTCGGGATATTCGCCGACAGCAATGCGGGCACGGATTGTCACATTCTCAACTTTCTGTCCTGCCTGTTCAGCTTCGCCTTTAAGGGTAATAATGGTGCTGAAGTCGCCTTTTTTGTAAACATCATACGTGATGGTCAGCTTATTGTCTTTCAGTTCAACGCTGAATACATCCTGATTGCTGTTGCTGACTTTGAGGTTTTTGACGTTCTTGGTGGTCACGTTCACCACGGCACTACCGGTTGAGTGTTCGAGGTACTTCACGGTTACGGAGTCAAATACAACTTCATCTTTGTCCACCTCAATGGAAGGCACAAGAATATCTTTTATGTCCACGTATGCGTCAATCGTCAGTACGATATTGGCGGCACCGGCTTTGGTCGGAACACCGGTGATGGTGATAACACCTTCCTGTGCGCCGCTCTTGTCGGTTTCGTAACTTACTGTCAGCAGACCGTCTGCGAATGTTGCACTGAAGATACCGGTGCTTTCAATCTTCACCTCTTTGATGTTGAGGGTGTCAAGCACCATACTTTCACTACCGGTCGCTTTTCCGCCTTCGGGCAGCACGTTGTCTTCGAACAGAACAGAGTTCCACTCGGCGCGCATATACGGCTCATCGGACAGGGAAATGGCAATCGGTGACACTTCGTAAACATTCTGACCGTACTTCATCAGTGTACCGAGGATGTTATATACATGCTTTGTATCCACGGCGGCAAACTCTTTTTCGTACGTGTTATATACGGTCAGCGTTCCGCCATCGAACATTACGTCTGCTGATTTTGTAACGGTATTCAGCGTCACGTCTTTCTTGAATTGCACATTCGGCACAATGACATAGTTGCTGAGGTCTTTGCGGGTCGGATACGTATGCAGTGTATCGGCATCAACGCTTTCTCCTGCCACAGCAGCCGGTTGGGTCTTAACATCAAATTGCGGGTTGTATTTCACGTGTGACACAACACCAGTCATGCCTTGCAGTACTGTTCCGTTGGCGAATTCTCCGGTCACGCCGTTCAGTAGCATACTGCCTGTTGCGTCACGCACATACAGGCGTGCGCCATTCTGATAAGTAACCGTCACCTCGCCTAACAAGTATTCGGTTTTGCCGGTTACGGTTCCTTTCTCAGGTTCTTTCTCCAGCAGTTTGGCAATGGTGAACTGCTCTGTCACGTGCAGATTGAGCGTTGCCGACTTTGTGGTATTGCCACTTGTAAGGGTTACTTTGCCGCTGAAGTCACCACCTGCGTTTACTGCGTAGTCAATGTATATCCATCCGCCGCCAGCGGGCAGGGTAGCCGGAGTCGCGCTAAAGCTGTTGCCTGTTACGCTTACGGTCATGTCGCTTTCGAGGTGTTTGCCTGTCACGAAGACAGAGTCGCGGGCTTTGAGTTCTTCACCTTTGTAGATCGTATCACGGAAGTTTATTGCCGTCGGCGCCAATTCAATACGCGGCACGCCTTTGACGGTCACTTTCAGTTCTGCACTCTTGCCATTGTCCAATGCAGTAACCGTGATAATGGCTTCTCCTGCTTCTACGGCTGTCAGCAGACCTTCCGCATTTACGGTTGCAATGCTTGTTGCCGATGAAGTCCATACAACGTCCTGCTTGTCTGCATTGTCCGGTGTAATAACAGCAGACAATTGTGCAGTCTTGGTCTCGTTCAGCGTGTATTCCGTTTGGAGATTTCCGCTGATGCTGATGGCAATATCTGTGATGTGTATAGAATCGCGGACAGTGATATAGCAGGTGTCGGTCAGCGTGTTGTCGCGGTCAGATTTGGCAACAATCTTCGCTTCGCCGACGGCTACCGCTTGTACCAATCCTTCTGCGGAGACGGTGGCTACACTTGGATTCTTGGACTCCCATATGACATCGCGGTATTTGCTGTTGGAAGGAATAATCTGTGCATCCGGTTGCAGCGAACTGCCAATCACCATTTCTTTGACAGACGGATTTACAATAATGCCGGTCGGCTCGATGTCTTCCAGTTGTTTGCCTGTCTCCTTGTACAATTTGACAGGGTGCATGGTCTTTTCGTCATAACTGCTGTATGCACCGAAGAGACTGACGCTGTTGCTGTTATAGACAATGAACCGGTCGCCATAACTCTCCACGGAGCATAGCAGTGTATCGCATTTGGCGCTGACGGTAATCGTCCATTGTGTGTTGCCACTTCCTTCGCGCAGTTCGATTCCTTCGCGTCCAACTAACTTGCCTCCGTCGCTCAGCGTCCAGTAGTCATCGTCTTTGCCGAGTGTGAATACCGTTGCTCCAACAGCGTCTGTGCTCAATATTTTGTTTTCGGCAATCTTCACTTCCACGCCGCTGAAGTTCTTTGTTCCGAACTTGCCTGCGGCAAACTGACCTTTTGCGTTGTCGCTGACAATCATCACTTTATCGCCTTCTGCGAGGTCGTTGATGTCCGTTACTTTCTCATAAACCAAAGTGACGATGTCGGTAACGGTCACATTACATGTGGCAGTAAAGTTGCCGTCTTCGGTTGTGACGGTTACAGCGGCTGTACCTTCGCGCATGGCGGTTACTTTGCCGTCTTGCTCTATCTTCACAATCTCCGGCTTGTCAACGCTCCAACTCACGTTCTTGTTAAATGCGTCATCGGGCTTAACAGTCGCAATAAGTGTCTCGGATTTACCGACATTCAGCGTCAGTTCGTTCTTGTCAAGTTTCACGCCGGATGCCGGACGTTTGTAGTTCGGGTCGATTACCGGTGCTGCTGTCAGCAGTAACTGTACATATTTGCCGTTGATGCTAACAATACCTTCTACGCTGTATGGTGCATCTGTGTCGTTGGGGGCACTGAAGCCGTATGAGTCTTGGCAGTAAAGTGTCGTTTCGCTGAACAGCATATTGCCGGAAGCGTTGAAGTGGATATTTTCATATTTCACGTAACGGCTCAAATCGTCGTATATAACAGGCATTGCCGTGAATACTTGCGGTTCTATGGTAGCGGTGCCGGTTTTCTTGATGACGGCTCCTTCGGGCTTGAAGTAATACCGGCGGTATGCGCCCATCAAGCGTCCGCGCAATCCGCTGATAACGTCTCCTGCTGCGACATCTGCAAGGGAACTATTGACAGACAGGAAGCCTGTTGCGTCCTTGACAATGGTCTCGTAGCTTCCTTTATAGACTACGGTCACTTCGTTCAGCAGGAACAGGTCTTTACCGGTGATTTCTTTCGTGCTGTTCTGCATGTGTACGCCGCCCATTTGTGCAATCGAGTCGGTCAGCATACTTCCGATGCTTTGCGGGAAGTATTCTTTCATCAGTTTGACGTTGATGGGCACTTGTACCTCAAGCGTTTTGCCGTTCTTGCCGGTACCTATAATCGTCAGAATGTCAGACAGCGTTGTATCAGCTGCCTGGATAACCATTCCGTTTACGCTGTAAGCTATTGTTATCTCACCGCCTTCTGCGGGCAGGTCACTGGCAGGCGTAATGGAGAATGCTTCGTTTTTCGACAAGCCAATCAACATGCCATCTGTTGTGATATTAGTGCCTGTTACGGTCACTTTCAGGCTTCCGCTTGCTTTCTTGTCCACGAGTTCATTGTCCGGCAGTTCCGCTTTCTGCGGCTCGCACACGATTTTGCCTGCATCGGGGTCGTGGAAGTAGTAAATGCACACGTCAGCCTGACCGCTTGTATAGGTTGTGAATATCTTGGCACTGGTGTTGTATTGCAGAATGCCGTGGTTGGCTTTCGGATTGGTTATTTCTGCCGTGTTACTGCTGTTGATAGCAATGCCTAATTCTTTTGCACTTGACACCAGATGTATTTTCTTGGTCGCTTCGATAGATAAATATTGTCCGTCGGCAGCTTTGAGGCTCCAGTTATCGCCGTTCGGTTCTATTGTGTAAACGACGCTTTCCAATTCACGGCACTTGGTGAATGTGCTGTTGCATACAACGCCTTCGGTTACGGCGGAGAAGTTTGCCGTGGTCTTGTCTTTGTTGTAGCTGACAATCTGGCTCATCAGTATGGCGGCGCCTTTCTTTGCAATCATGATTTTGTCGCCTTCGCTGAATTCTGTTTTGTCATCAGCCAGCACATACCATATAGCACTGGTATTCTCTTTAACCGTTACATCGCAGGTGTCGGATTTTTCTCCTGCCAGTGCAACGACGCGGGTCTTACCGGCTAATACGCCTGTCACTACGCCGTCTGCTACGGTCGCTATGCTCTCATCCAGTGATTTCCAGTGTACGAATGCATCGCTTGGATCAACGGTAACGGTCAGTTTTGCAGAACTCTTGCCTTCCTCCACTTCAATACTGCTTTCGGTGATATCCAGACTGTTTACCACTTGGTCATCGCCATCCGTATAGGTAACAGTCACTTTGTTGAAATAGATGGCACCACTGGTTTTTGAGGAGCGGGATATAACCACTTTCAGTGCGCCTGTCTTGTCTTCGCTGTTCGTTACGGCAAACTCGGTTCCGCCGCTGGTTGCTGTCTGTTCCGTGTATTCCGAACCTTCGCCGATGAGGTTGTCGCCGATATATACTTTCGGAGTAACACCCGAATTTTTGGAAGAGGAGCCCCACACCTGTACTTTCTTGATGAGCCTGCTGTTGAATATATCCGTCTCCAACGTGATATGGCTCACTTTTTTTGTGCCGGAACCGGCATGGATATAGTTGTTTCCGGTGGTGTAGCTTTCTGCATCGGATGTGACCGTCCAACTACCGATGGTTGCCGGGGATGAGCTGACTTTACTGTTGCTGATACTCAGCGTGTTTGTTTCGTCTGCGTGCAGACCCATAATGCCGGCAAATAGCACGGCGAGGATGATTGTTAGTTTTCTCATGATATGTTTGTTTTATTGGTTTTTGTTTCCTAAAATGCTGTATATCTCGCCGTTACGGTAAATATAGATGGTTCCGTGACACATGAATTTCCGTGTGCCGTTGTTATTGCCGGTCACTTTGTCTATCCCTTCAGTTGGGTCACCCGGGTCAGAAGGATCGTCCGGCTTGTCGGCGAGGGTAATCATCGTCGGGTAGAGTACTACGTCATCATAGTCGTACGACACGATGCCTTCTATTTTGTACTGGTGCTTTTCCCCTGCTTTCAGACGGTTCTCCACCATCGCCATGCTTTCGCTCTTGTCGGGCAGTTGGAACCACTCGCTCAAAAGCAAGGTTTTTCCTTCTGCTTCAATAGCAGGCCAGGGCACTGTACCTCCTTCTGTTTCCAATTTGCCATAGACAACGGGAATACTGTCATAGAAGATATAACGGCATACGTCCGCGCTGTCGGCGCAAACGGTCATCGTGTCCGGCAGACACTCCGTTTTCTTTGCGTCTCGTTTCGGTTGTGCCATCAGGTGCAGTTCCGGCACGCCCCAGTAGTTCTGGAACTTGCCTTCCACTTCGCGCAGCACATGTCCGTTCTCCAGGTCTTTCGCATAGCGTGCCTGATCGGGACCTTCGTCATACAGCATCATCGCACCGCTTTGGTCGCGTACATACACTTGCCGGTCATATTTCTTTGTGACGGTGACCGGATTGAGGTAGATGTATTCGAAGTCACCGCTCTTAACGGCTTCTGCGATACTCAATTCCCGTGCTACGGTCAGTTGTATTGGTGCTTCTTCTTTCAGCGTACCGCTTTCCAAGACCAGCGTGTCTATATATTTCCCAACTGCTGACACCTTATATATAATAGTAAGTTTGTCTCCGTCGCGGTCTAATGTTGTTGTGCTCAGGCTGAACATGTTTCCGCTTTTCAGACTTACGGCAATATCTTCCGTCAGTTTGTTGGCTTTCACTTCGATGGTCTTGCTGCCTTCCAACTCTGTCACTCCGCGCATAACAGCGGTACCGAAACGTACCATCGGTGCTACAATCATCTGCTGTTCCGGGTCTTTTTGTTCTTCCTGACGATAGATGCTTACAGCAGTCATTTTCTCTTCCGCATAGCATCCGAACAGTTCAAATGTCGGGTTGTACTGCATGTATTTGCCCACTGAATTGCCGAGACTCATAATGCTTGCTACGCCTTCCGCCGACACGTTTATCTTCCAGTAGCCGTAGTCGCCGTATGTGTTCGGGTCATATGCTTTGTCCCAAAGGCGCAGTGCGTTCTTCGTCTTGCCGCCTGATGCTACAAGGAATGCCTCTGCGTATGGGTCGATAATCGTGAAGCAGGCTTGTTTGCCTTTTTCCGAAACGGCGGTACGCAGTACATATGTCACTTCCTCGTTTGCATTGATATACTCCCGCTCGTTGTCATATTTTGCGTTTATGGCATGGATGTTGTTCTTGCTGATGCTTTCGTCGAAGTAACCTAATGCTTTGTTGGTCTTGCCGTCTGCGATACCAATCATGATCAAATCGCTGTCTTTCAACTGGCTGACGTCCGTGACAAGGTGATACACTTTGTTGCTGAACACATCTCCGCTGCCGTTGTCTGCCTTGATGGTGACCGTGTTGATGAAGACTGAACTTTTGGCATTATCGACACGAAGCACGACCTTTCCTGTCGGTTCGCCAGTGAATACGAACTCGATATCTTCGTTCAGGTTGGCTTCTTCGCCGGTTTTCATGCTTTTGCTCACCGGCTTGCTCAATTCGGTATCGCCGACTGATACCACCAGATCGCCTCCGCCTTTGCTGCTTAGGCAGAAGTTTATTATCACTTTCCGTACTTTCTGGAATTCGATGACGGAAGTTACTTTTTTTCCGCTCAGGTCTTTGGTTACTTGTACGCCAGCATCGTGCAAGGTCCCGTCCGTATAGGTCCGTCCGGCACTGTAGGCATAGCCGTCCGCTTCGCCTGTCCATCCGTCCGTCGTGCCGTCACATACGATGGAGCCGACTTTGCTTTTCCATTTCTCCGAGGTGAACTGATAGGTAGTACTTGTGGCGTAGCCCGCCATAGCACACAGCAAGAGTGCTGCAATAAGAATGTTTTTTTTCATGGTATATTGTTGTTTGTTAAAAGAGCGGCTCGTGTGAGTCGCTCTTTTTGCGCATGCAACTGTTGAACGTATTTCGCATGTTGCATCTTGACGCGCTTGATTTCGCTGGGTTTGTCGAATTGTTGACGACGACGCAGCTCTTTGATGACGCCAGTCTTGTCGAATTTGCGTTTGAATTTCTTAATCGCGCGCTCGATGTTCTCACCTTCCTTTACCGGTACTACGATCATTGCATACACCTCCTTCTTTTTTTACTCTCCGGGCAGTCAGCCTGTTGCGAGTGGATAGCGGATGTTTAAGTCTCCCGCCTGACCTTTACATGTTACAAAGTACCCAGAGCCGGGGTCGAACCGGCACGGATTGCTCCACTGGTGTTTGAGACCAGCGCGTCTACCGATTCCGCCATCTGGGCATTTGGTTTACAATAAAACAAAGTTCTTTCGTTTTCCGCTTTCGCGAAAAAGCGTGCAAAAGTACTACAAATATTTTATACTCACAAATTTTTCTTCATTTTTCGTGCATTTTTGGGTGTTTTTCAAAAAAAATGACAGAAAATTGCATTTTTTTGCCAAAATATTTTGTCAGTTCAAAAAAAAGCAGTACTTTTGCACCCGCTTTTGAAAAGAAGACCACTGGTGCGGTAGTTCAGTTGGTTAGAATACCGGCCTGTCACGCCGTAGGTCG
>CAJOFT010000026.1:18715-21304 GCA_905234025.1 Paludibacteraceae bacterium | reverse complement strand
CTGAATCTTCGAGGAATAAATGAGTTCCACGTCATCCACATACAAGTCGTTCCCTGCATACAAGCCGCTGTTGGCGCGGAAGTTCGGATAGTTACTTGCCGAGAAAATGACGTTGCACATGGACGGCACATCGCTGTTCATGTAGTAGATCGGCACTTTTATCTGCGTCCATGCGTCATATTTGGCGCGTGCACGGTACCAACCTTCCGCAATCTGGTTTGCCTTTGTATCCGTTCCGCATTCGTTTCCGTCCAACGCCTGACGGACATCACTTTCCTCATTTGCATTTGTATTTGGAACCTTTGGCTGTTCCGCTCCATGCGTAATACATCAGATGGAAGTCTTCCTTGTCCGTATTACTGCCTGTACGCTTGATCCACACAGCCATTGTATCGGGTCTGTACTTCCACGACATGCCGCCGTACATTCCTGCCGTTGCCGTTCCCGTAGAGGCACCTTCCATATACTGCCATGAGATACCAAGCCCCATATATCCCGGAGCTTCTTCCGTTATTCCGAGGGCACCGATTTCACGGTCTGCCACGTAAGCACAATAGCCGGAACGACCTGTTTTCTGGAACATGAACGTGAACTTGAAGCCTAACTGCTCCACGTTGCTGCCGTGCCAGTCCTTCAACTGTGCATCACCGTTAAATGATTCCGACCAGTTCTCAAAGTGAGAGTCCGGAAGCTGCTGGGCGTTCATGCCCGCAATGGCTGCCACAAAGGCAAGCACCAAAGTGTAAAACTTTTTCATTATCTTACTTTACAAATTTAATCTTGTAGGTGGTAGTTGATTTGCCGTCTTCGGATTTGACGGTGATTGTAGTCGGCGTACCGTTAATCGTGCCGTTGGTAACGGTCATTTCCTTCGCATCAAGATGCCGTCCGGGCAGGATTGTTTTTTTGCCTTTGATGTTCGTCAGCATTCCTGCACCGCGAACCGCTTCTATGGTCGGCAACTCACGGACATCAGCGGGCAGACGGTAAGTCTGTACCTGCGAGCTGTTCGGGTTGAATGCCGTCCATTCTTCGCCGTTGATGAACAGTTTCTGAATCTTCGACGAATAAACCAGTTCCACGTCATCCACATACAGCGCGTTGCCGTCATATAAGCCACTGTTGGCGCGGAAGGCAGGATAGTTACCCGCCGAGAAAATGACGTTGCACATGGTCGGGACATTATCGTTGAAATAGTAAACCGGCACGGACATACGCGTCCAATTGTCGTATTTTGCGCGGGCACGGTACCAACCTTCAGCGATTTGAGTCGCCTTGACATCCGTTCCGAACTCGTTGCCGTCCGTTGCCTGACGGATATCACTTTCCTCGTTGATACGCTCTGTGGACGTGCTCGAACCTTTTTTGTTCTTGTACTGCGTGCCTTTGGATGTACCCGTCCATGAGTAGAACAGCAGGTGAAAATCCTCCTTATCGGTGTTGTTGCCGGTACGTTTGATCCACACGACCATTGAATCCGGACGGTACTTGAAGTTTATACCGCCGCAGGTGCCTGCGGTGGCTGAACCCGTGCTCAAACCTTTCAAATACTGCCATGCCGTGCCCAAACCAAAGTAACCCGGACCTGTTTCCACCAGTCCCAGCTTCGGAGCACCGATTTCACGGTCTGCCACGTAGGCGCAATAGCCTGTCCTGCCTTCGCGCTGGAAGAGGAACGTGAACTTGAAGCCCAACTGCGAGACATTGCTGCCGTGCCAGTCCTTGAGCTGGATATCTTTGTTGAATTCGTCTGACCAATTCTCAAAATGCGGGTCGGGAAGTTGCTGCGCGATTGCCGCGTCAGAAAGCGTTAATGCCGTGACCGTAATCACTACCGTCAGCAGGCTGGAAAACATCTTTTTTGTACTCATTCTTGCGATTTTATTTATTCTTTTTAGCGTGTTCGTTATGCCGTTTTTTGCCATATTACAAAAAACGCTGCAAAAGTACATCTTTTCCCGCACGCGCACAATAGCGTGCATTATGAAAAAGTGCACGATTATTAAGACTGCACGTAAAAGCATGCAATTATGGTTCCGAAAAACACGCTTTTTATTAAGATTTAGGAAATAAAAAAGCGCAGCAATCGTTTTTTTTTGTCTTAACAGGCTGCCAATTCCCGTAGCATCTCGGGATATCACCGGGACATCTTGGGGCTTTTGAGCAGTTTTAATGTACCCCTCCATAATATAAGACAAAAAAGAGGGTTAATCTATCACCTGAAATGATTTTTTTCTTTTTTTTTGTTTCTCCCGCTCGTATTGTACCTCTAACATATGTTAAAATTTTACTACTGTTCCAATCGGAGCGTCCAAGAGGTGGATATTGTGTTTATCTGCGATGTCATGTGCCACGGTGGACGGTTCGGACCAGGAATGAACGGAAAGAGCGAACTTGTCATGGTGAACGGTGAAGACCTGCTTGGCTTGGATATCCAAGATGACCTTTTCGAGGTCTTCGGGCGTAGTGTGGATATATTTCCAACTGGCGTTGTACTGACCGTTCTCAAGTATAGCAAGGTCTGTCTGCCCAAAATGCTCGTGTATCTCGGCAAACCGCTTATCGTAGCCTCCGTCACCGCCGATATAG
>CAJOFT010000026.1:0-18652 GCA_905234025.1 Paludibacteraceae bacterium | reverse complement strand
TCGGGACGGCAGAGCTGTTATTTGTAATTGGTCATTGGTAATTGGTGATTTGTCATACCAATCCATCTCCGTGATAATCTCATCCTTATAGCCCCAATAACGCAGGTAATCGGCGATGCCGAGGGGACAAACGGCGTGTTTCACGCGATCACGGATGTCACGCAAGGTTGCGTACTCCATATGATCCCAATGTTCGTGCGTGATAATGAGTACGTCGATGTCAGGCAGGTCGTCCGGTCGATAGATGTCGGTGCCAGGAAAGGGTTTCATCATCAGCGTTGCCGGCCACTCCGGTTTCAGAACCGGATCAACAAGAAAGCGCTTACCGCTCAAGCAGAACAGATACGATGAGTGCCCGAACCACACGAGCCAATCGCTATCGGTCGGCAAGTTCCTGAGGTCGGTCTTGACGGCAGGTATCGGTTGTTGCGGCACGCGCAAGGTATCTCTGCCTGTCAGGAAGCGCCACAAAGTGCCGGTTGTGCTTGCGGTATCACCTGTGAACTGCGGCGTTGGTTCTTGGTTTCGAAACATCCCGTCCCTAAAGTTCGGAGACGCCTGTATCCGTTCTTTCGACACATGTCGCCACAGTCCGAATGCGGGATGTGAAAAAACCGCCAGACCAATTCCGGCAAGCAGCAAGATAACACCTAATATGATTAAGATTGCTTTCATTCTCATTTTTACCCATTTGCTCTTTGTAATGCGGCACGACCGAGGTCGGTCATCAGACCGCGTGCTTCCAAGTCGGCACAACGTTGTTTGTTCAGTTCAGTCCAGTGACTCCGTTTCTGCCGCGGCGAGAGATGTTGCGCCAATCGACCATCCCCCAGACGCTTGAGCGTCGAGTCAATCCATCCGAAACAGAGCGATTCCTCCACGACATCGAGATACGGCAGACACACGCCTTCGGGTTTGTTCTTTCCGCGATACATCGCGATCCAGCAGCATTTTTCGGTTGATGCATTGTGCTCGAACCACTCCCGCAGTTGCGCCCTTTCGCTGAATTCCAACAAATCAACTATTTCCATCATATGATTTCCTGTAATTCTCCTGTCACGGAGTCGATGATAAAGCCGCGAACGGTTACGTCTTTCGGGATGAGCGGATGAGTTTGGATGGTCTTGACAGTCTTGCGCACAGAAGTCTCTGTGTCGTGGAAGCCTTCGAGCCAATGGTTGAGGTCAATACCGCACTCACGGATGGTATCCAGCGTCTCTTCCTTGATGCCACGCGCATTCATGATATGGTGGAAATGGTCATAACTCATGTGACATGCACCGCATTGGGAGTGTGCCACCACCATGATTTCCTCTACACCCAATTCGTAGATAGCCACTATCAGGCTGCGCATGGCTGAGTCAAAGGGCGTGATGATTAGTCCGCCGGCGTTCTTGATGATTTTGGCATCTCCGTTCTTCAGACCAAGCGCTGCCGGAAGCAACTCCGTCAGACGGGTGTCCATGCAGGTGAGTACTGCCAGTTTCTTGTTGGGGTACTTGTCGGTGATGTACTGCTCGTAGCCTTTCTGCGCCACGAAAGAGCGGTTGTAATCAATAATCTGGTCAATCATACTAATAGATTTTGGGTGTTATTTTTTCTTACTATATTTGGCTTTCACGATTTCATACGAATTGCGAGTAAGGTCTTTGAGCAAGTTGTCCGGTGCGGTATTCGGGTCGATTCCGATCCAATGTTTGGGCGACTCGTTGTAGGGATTGCCGATACAAGCGTACTGCGCTTTCAATTCGTCAATCCGCTCGGGCTGGCATTTCAATGAAACGACATGATAGTCATTGCAATCGAAGAAGGCGAACATATGTCCGCAGACATAGAAGACAAGCACGCTTTCGCCATTCTTGAACTTCACAAACGGAAGTTTTTCTTCCACGTCTGCGCCTAAAGACAGGCAATATTCTCTGTATTCATCGATGTACATATTATTGTTTACTATGCCCCATCACCCAGCCGATACGCTCGGCGGTGAAGGATTGTTCACAGGTCTGCGGGTGTCTTTGTTTTTACTTTACTCTCAAGCCGTTGGCGTTATAAGTGCGGCCATTGGGAAGCGCGATGTAGAGAGAGCCGTCGAGGAGCACCTTTTTTGCATCATTGCCAACAAACCAGAGCTCTTCCAAGCCTAATTTTTCCTCTTCGAAGACAGCCGTGTAAGTGGCATTTGCGTTGATAGTCACTTCCCGAGAGCTATCCGTATTGCCGTCCGACCACTTTGTGAACAAATACCCATCGCCGTATGTGACTGCCATCAGATGCAATGTAGTACCTTCCAGCACATAATCGAGGTCTATACCATCTTCGACTAGGTTCTGTGAGAAGTGTAACATGGTAGGTAGGCCATTCCTCATACAATGCCGTAATCGTGAGGTCTGAATAGACTTTCGAGAAATCAATATCCCATCCTACGAACTTAAAATTCTCGCGTTTGGGCGCATTGGGTTGTTCGGCAGTTGCTCCGTACTCAACTTGCGTTGATAACAGTACTGAATAGTCCCAATCCTGGAAGAGAACCGTATATTTGCGCGGCGTTTCGTCAAAGACAGCGTCAAGAACCATATCAGCGGTAACGGTTTCTATATCGGGCGAAGCTGCCCATTTCTTGAAGGTATAAACCGTTGTGTTCGTACTCTCTTTCTTCGGTGTTCCTTTGGGGTAATAGATAGACGCTACATTCATTCCGTGTATCGCTTGGATTGAATAGGTCTCAACACCTTCGACGAAGTACCGAACGGTGTAGATCGTCGGCTCAAACTGAGCGGTCGTCGTTATGTCCTTATGCACTTGATGGATATCTTGGTCCCATCCCGTAAAGGTACACCCTACTTTCTCGGGGGTCAATCCGAGTGCATCATATCCGTCTTTGACCTTTTCTGTGCCAAGGACAGAATCCGTGTTAAACTTATAGGTGACAGTCCACTCAGCATCATCCTTGCTATAGATTGCATAGAAAGCGGTGTCCGAAGTAATACAACTATAGTCTCCATTCCAGCGAATGAAACTATATCCTGCGATTGCAGGCACAGCCGGCGGGTTCGCGGCATCGCCTTCATGGACTTGGTAATATTCCGGACTCAGTTTGGTTGTTCCGTCCAATCCCCCGTAGAAGGCAACATCATAAAGAGCCTTTTCCTCGGGGTCAATCCAGCGGGCTTCGAACTCCAGATTCGTACTTTCAATCGCAGGCACATTATTATACGCGTCGTCGGCATATGGGTCCCACGAGTTGTTGAACCATCCTGCGAAAATTCGTCCTTCCCAAACGGGGTCCTCCGGCATATTTTGGATACTTCCTCCGCAGTTCACCACTTCGGCATAGTATGCGTGCGGGTATTTGCCTAATCCCTGATCCGAGAAATCATAGCTCTGCGTCTCCTGGGTATTGCTGAACCACACCACTTTCTTACTGGATGTCACTTTGACGGTTTCTTTCTCGCCGGGACAGATAAAATACGCGACTCCTTGTTTGTCGAGTCCCGAGGTGACCGCGTACTGAGGTTCCGGTCTATTGACGCGCTCGAATCCCAGACACGCTCCGGGACCTCCGTTTATGCGATAGATACGGATCGTATCTTTGTGGCGCGCAGGCATCAAACCATTAGCGAAAACACCGTCATAAATATCTCCGTTCGTGTCCTCAAAGAGAAGTCCTTCGTAAAGTGTGTCGCCCTGTACCGTCTCACTTTCCGGGATAAGCGACTGAATCGTTATGGGGTAATAGACGGGCAACTTGTAGATCTTGGAGAACAGCGTTGTTCCTGCGCTCTCAAGACGGAAACTGAATGAATACCCGTCACATCTGGCAATCTCGTTATAATAATCGTAGGCAACCGGCACGGTGATACGGAACTCTTTTATTTGTCTCTTACTTGCGTCTTCGGCTGTAAATTCGCCTACAAACACCTTGTCTTCCCAATTCCATTTACCATCGGATTTCAGGGTAGTTGCTCTTTGGTAATATAAGGTTGCCGCTCCCGGCGTCCGGACTTCCGCCATAAAGGTTATTGAGTCACCAACCATTACCCGATCTTCGGTGTCTGCAAATCCCGGCACAGGATAAAGGGTGTTGGTATGACCGGTAATAGCGGATTCGAAATAATAATCGTCGCCCATTTTATACCGCGCCATGACAATGAGGTCTTTATGAACGTTGGTAAAGTCCTTGTCCCATTTTTTGAAAGTATACCCTTCCATGCTCGGTTTTTCCGGAGCAAAGGCGTCATGTCCGCACAAGACGGAGTCAATCTTAAGTATCGTCCGGTCTGCATCCAAGAAGCGTACTTCATATTTCTTCTGCTTGAGGTTGATCTCGACGTTGCTTGCCGGCATGACAAAATAGCGATAGCCATCTTCATCGAAATACCGGCACACGCTGTTTGACTTAATCACATAATCCATGCAGTCCGCAGGTTTAGGCAGGCGTATGGTGTCTCCTCCGCGGTGAAGCCCCTCTGCTCCATTGCACAAATTGGTATAACGCATTTTTATTTCGAGCACGTCCGATGTGTCTTTCAGATGTGAGATAGTGTCTTCCACAATGGCGCGATACCGGATCAGCTCCGGCATCCCGTCCCTATCAAACGGATACACAAAATTAAGGCTTTTGCCATACTTACTTTCTTTCATAGTCAGAAGCCCCGCTTTGACTGTATTCCAACTGTTTTTCTCAGCATTACTGAGGATTTGCAAGTTGTACTTGAGCACGCCGGAACCCTGAATCTCCAACAGCACATTATAATCTTGCCCGCATATAGCATACGGCTTATGGGTTATCAGATTATTCTTGCATATACCGGGGAAGCTCACATCGATATAGTTATTGAGGTATGTTCCTTCCGGTACCTTTTTCGCATTTTCGGCAACCTCGTAGGGCCTATATTCCTTGTCTTGTCCAACCGGTCTGCTACCCGAGATGAAGAGGCGGAGTTTGCCCTCGCCTATCCTACAACAATAATCGATTTCTTGGCTAAGATCGAAGGTCAACTCTCCTCCTGATCCATAGGGGGCGACCTTTGTTGCCTTCAATTTTCCTTGTCCCGTGCTATCAGCAATGGTCGCCGTGCTATTCGCAGTACATTTGTACTGGTTACATCCTACTATCCCGAAGTAGTAGTTTCCATAGTCTTTGAAGATCGTATACTCTAAATCTGGAGATCCGGAAATACTTACCGGATCATAGGAAGCAAAACGGATGGTATACTTACGAGCCATCGGTGTTCCTTGTTGATAGGTGTCGGTAAATGTGATTTTCTTGGTCTTTGTGTCGAAGGAGATGTTCTTCATGTACGTCTCATACGGCACTTTGTCCAGTTTGGTCACTTCATTTGCCCAAACACTAACATTGGTCAGCATCATTGCGACCATCATAAGTAAGATTTTTCTCATAATTATTTGTTGTTTTGATTTATTGATTTCTCTGTTACTGCATTCCGCGAACTTCGTCGTAACCAGTGCAAGGGTGAATAGTTTGTTCATATCAAATCGTTTACTTCTAATGGTACATAGTTTATCAGGTCTTGCGGAGTGAGGCGGAGCTGCATGCCGCGCTGACCGGCAGAGACGTAAATCTTCTCATGCAGCAGACAAGTCTCGTCAATGTACGACGGGAATGGTCTTCTCATACCTATCGGACAACAGCCGCCACGGATATAACCGGTGAGCGGAAGCAGTTCTTTCTGCGGAATCGGTTTGCAGGACTTGTTGCCACTGGCACGAGCCGCTTTCTTCAGGTCCACCTCACACGCACCCGGCACGACACATACAAAATGCTTGGTCTTGTCGCCCTCCAGCACGATAGTCTTGAACACGGCATCCACATCCTCGCCTAACTGTTCCGCCACATGCGTCGCGCTCAAGTCCGACTCGTCCACTGCGTATTCAATCAGTTCATATGCAATCCCTGCTGCATCCAGCAACCGACATACGTTCGTTTTCTGTATCTTCTGTGCCATACAATGCCCTCTCACAAACTCATTTTCTCTTTGTTGCGTCGTTTACGGCGCAAAAGTACAAAAAACAAATTATATATACAAGCAAAAACGTCTTATTTTGCAAAAATCTTATTATAAATGTCTTATTTTGCAATTTTTATTACTCTAAACGGCACAAAGTTTTGAAAAATGAAAGTTATTCTTGCGTAATTCGAAAAATAATTGTACCTTTGCAGCCGTTATGAAACAGTTCAGCCACATAATCAAGAATTATACGCAAGTCAGTTTGATGTTGCGCATTTTTATCGGTCTGGTCATTGGTGCGGCGGTGACAATCACGGTCTTTGCCCTTGCTGTCGCACACACGGTAGGCGTGGAAGTGACGTTTGCTTCGGCGCTCTTGTTGGGCGTGATTGCTGCCTTCGGTGCTTGCGGCGCTTCGGGCGTTGCCGGTGGTTCATTGCTGCTCATCCCCATGGCATGTTCGTTCTTCGGTATCGGCAATGATGTCGCCATGCAAGCAGTCGCTGTCGGTTTCATCATCGGTGTCGTCCAAGACTCCGTCGAAACCGCCCTCAACAGCAGCGGCGATGTGTTCTTTACCGCCACCGCCGAGGAGTTCGATAGGAAGAAAAAGAAACAGGAAGCGGGCGATAATATCGCTCTGTAAGAGACGAAGTAAAGAATAAGCGCGGGGCATATGCTCCGCGCTTGACGATGATATATTGAAACATCGCGATAAAGATATTTCATATAAGTATGTTTTTAAGCACGGGAGCGACTACTTTCCCTCGCATAATAGTGACTTAATGAATTATCCAATAAGACTATTATTTTTATTTCACTAGTCTAATAGACATTTTATGACCACCACTCATTTCATCAAGTATGGTATTTTTTGCATCAAATGCAAAGAAAAAGCCAGAACCATCAATAAACGAACTTGTCCAATAATATCCTCGAGAACCAATAGCTTGCACTTCGTCTGCTAAATCTTCATTTTGTAAAATCATTCCCATTGCAGGAAATGAAATGGATTTACCATTTTTTCCTGTTAATATCAAACCTTGATTAGTCCACTTTTTTGAACAAAATGTTAATAGTTCTTGAAACTGTGCTTTTGATGGCAGGCTAGATCCATATATATTCATCGCCTCATTAATTGTCAAATACTTTTTTTCATTATTCTGCTTCCATAACGTTCCACTTGGTAAACCCAAATCAACATATCCATTAGGAATAGTTTGTTGTACCGATGCTTGGGGACGTATCGCAATTTGTCCTGCGAGTTTTTGGGCTAAGTTTTGTACATTTGTTCTATAATTCCCAGAAAAAGAAGCTCCTTCAAATGCCACATTATTACCTGTTTCTACATCCACGACGCGTACATCTACTTGATACTGCCCACCTAACATGCTAACTTTTCCAACCACAACTTTGGATACATTTAGAATCTTGCCTATGCGAACCATTTGTGAATCTGTTATACTTGAACGTTGAAATCCCTGTTCGGAAATTACTCTGTCTATTTGTGCTCGCTCCACTAATGTATAACCAGATGGATGAAAATATGTCATAAACATTTCAGAAATACCATCTACATCCGATACAGAAATGCTTTTAGAGCCGCTAAATTCAAGTACAGCGCATTTCTGCGCATTGCAAAATGACAATGCCATTAGACACATCAATGCTGATAAAAATATTTTTTTCATTTAAATTATTGGCAGTTATATTCCATCGCCACATCGGTTTTTAATTGGTATGATTGTTTGTGAATGTGTACATAAAAAACGTGAGCCAACTGCTATTAGTACGTTCGGGTCTCGACTCCCATAGTGTCCAAATATGCAGAAAGCCCACGCTGACGCGTGAGCGTTTCGCAATATTTTCGGAACATTATAATTCAAGTTGTCGAGAAATGAACGTATCCTCAAATAAAGCAAACGCTTCGTTATTTCAATATGTCTGCGCAACGCTTTGCGCTTTAAGATCGGTCAAGCTTGACCGATAGATTGTTTTTGTGGAGTATAGCGGACTCGAAAGGGAGATGAGATGAGCTAATACCCCGATTATTTTATATTATTATTTTGCTTCGCAAAGAACTCTTCTTTCGCTTTTAGAAGCATAGCGACTTGTTTTTCTGCTTGTTCTCTAGTAACGGGAGTTGGTTTTCGTCCCATCGCCCTCAATCGGACTTCAGTTTCCCGCATGCTTCGGTTTCTTGCTTCTATGAGTTGCTCTTCGTTCATGTCTTTGCAACTTTGGGCTGCAAAGGTACGACATTATTTTGGATTGTGCAAATAAATGCGGTGTTTTTTGGAAAAAATTGCGTTTGGCAAGTGTTTTGCTTACGCTTCTCTTACGGTGTTCTTACGGTGCTCTTATACTTATGCGTTGTTTACGGTTCGTTTATCGTTCGTTTATCCTTCGTATATCGTTCGTGTAAGGTTAGGTGAAATTTAGGTGTATGGTGTACAGTGTACAGTGTACAGTGTATGGTGTACGGTGTACAGTGCATGCAAATACAACGCCCGCAAGAATGCGAGCGCGGTCAGTGCCCGAGACGGGAAAAATGCGGGCGCGGTCAGTGACCGAGACGGAAAAAATCGCGGGCGCGGTCAGTGACCGAGACGGGAAAAATCGCGGGCGCGGTCTGTGACCGAGACGGAAAAAATCGCGCAGCGGTTAGGATTCGACGCGGGTTTTGACGATGAGCTTGCGGAAAGGTTTGCCCTTTTCGGCAATGCCGGGCTGATGCGCGTCAGACGGGAAAAAGACTACGAAATGTCCGACAGGAACGTTCAGCATCGCAGTCGCTTTCTCCTTGTACAGCTCCACGTCCTTTCCTTCGTCGTATTCGGCAGTTACGTTCTGGCAGTCTTCCAATGCTTTCCATCCCATCTGCTCGTCCGAAGTGAGCGGAATCTGAATGTCGATGTAATCACGGTGCGCCTCAAACGGCAACGATTTCTCGTCCTTGCCTTTGATGTCCAGAATGTTGATAAAGAGGTCGTCACCGTCCAGACGGACTTTTCCGGCAGCGAACTCCTCCAGGTCGTTGTTGTTGAAGAAATGCATGAACTGCTCCAAGCGGGGGACTGCGTCATAGTACCAGTCGGCGTTTTCCAATTTGTCGATAATCATATCATTTACGATTTTGTCATTTACGATTTTATCATTTATTTGGTGATTTGGATATTTTATCATTTGCACATTTGCACATTTGCACATTTGCACATTTTCCCATTTTCCCATTTTCTCATTTTGGGGGTGCAAAGGTAGTGTATTTTTTGCAAACGCGCAAGTTTTCGGGCGAAAAAGATAAATTTTTATATTTTTTTTGATATTTATTTGCGTGTGTGCGCGAAATGTTGTATCTTTGCGCGCTAATTTTGTAAACATATGAATCCACTGTCGTAAACAAACCAAATCAATATCATGATATGAGTTATTTGAATTTTGACAAAGCACTTTTGGTAAACCTGGAGCGGTCATTGCAGAAAGAAATGATCCGCACGAACCGTGCCGGTGTCTATAACTCGACCACGCTGGTCGATTGCAACACCCGCAAGTACCACGGGCAGCTTGTCCTGCCCCTGCCTCATTTGAGTGAGGACAATTACGTGCTGCTGAGTTCGTTGGACGAGACCGTCATCCAGCACGGCGCAGAGTTCAACCTTGGTCTGCACAAGTACGGCGAGAACAACTTCTCTCCGAACGGACACAAGTACATCCGTGAGTTCGACTGCGAAGTAATCGCAAAGACGACTTACCGCGTTGGCGGTGTGATCCTGACGAAGGAACGTCTGCTGGTCAGTTTCGAGCCGCGCGTACTCATCCGTTACACGCTGGAAGAATGCGGTTCACCCGTGACCATGCGTTTCCGTCCGTTCCTTGCGTTCCGCAGCGTGAACGAGCTGACACATGAGAACAGCCGCGCCAACGCAGACATGAACGACTGCGAGAACGGACGCGTGAACCAGATGTATCCGGAGTTTCCGCAGCTGTTCATGCAGTTCTCCAAGAACATGGAGTACCACCATCAGCCGATGTGGTACAAGAACATCGAGTACCAGAAAGAACAGGAACGCGGGTACGATTACCGAGAAGACCTGCTCGTTCCGGGTTACTTCGAGATGCCGATGCGCAAAGGCGAAAGTATCATCTTCGCCGCCGGAATCAGCGAGATGGAAACCAAGAATCTCAAAGCACTCTGGAAGAAAGAAGTGGCACGCCGTAACGTGCGCGACAACCTGTTCGAATGCCTGAAGAACTCCGCATCGCAGTTCTACAAGCGCGAAGGTGACAAGTGTTATCTGTTGGCGGGTTATCCGTGGTTCCATGCTTCGGCACGCGAGGAGTTCTTTGCCGTTCCGAGTTGCACATTGGATATCGACCGTCCTGAATACTGGGACGCAATCATCGACCAGACGGCGGTTGGCGAAGTCCGTTCGTTCATGGAGGACAGCAACCATCCGTCGAAGATTCACGGTATGGACGAGCCGGACGCACTGCTGTGGTTCGTGCGCGCATTGCAGAAGTATGCCCATAAATATACCGTCAAACAGGCAGCAGACAAATATGCTGCGCTGTGCGAGGACATCATTTCGTACTACCGCAAGCAGAACCATCCGCGTGCCGTCGTGCACCAGAACGGTCTGATTTGGGTGGACGGCTCGCAGCAACCTGCCACGTGGATGAATGCCACCGAGAACGGATGGCCGATCACGCCGCGTACGGGTTATGTGGTGGAGATTAACGCATTGTGGTACAATGCCATGCGTTTCACCGCGGAACTGATGCGCGAAGCAGGCAAGGAAATCGGCGCCGACCTGATGGAGTATCAGGCGGAGATCTGCAAGGATGCGTTCGTAAAGACGTTCTGGAACGGATTCTATCTGGATGACTACGTGATTAACGACTACCATAACAAGGAAGTGCGTCCGAACCAAGTCTGGGCAGTCGGTTTGCCGTATTCGCCGCTGGACAGAAAGCAGATGAAAGCCGTGGTGGATATCTGCACGAAGGAGTTGCTTACGCCGCGCGGTCTGCGTACGCTGTCACCGAAGAGCGGCGACTACCGTCCGGTTTATATCGGAGGTCAGTTGGAGCGTGACCGGAACTTCCACAACGGACCGGTTTGGCCGTTCACGATTGCGGCATATTCGCGGGCATATATGACCGTCTATAAACATAGCGGCGTAAGCTTCATGCAACGCATGCTGGTCGGTTTTGAGGTTGAAATGGGTGAGCTGTGCATCGGCACACTCAACGAGTTGTACGACGGCAACCCGCCATACAAAGGACACGGAGGCATGAGTTATGCGCCGTCCGTGGCTGCGGTGATTTCAGTAATTGACACTTTAAAGAAATTCCAAGAATAACATGAAAGCACTAATGTTTGGTTGGGAGTTTCCTCCCCATATTCTCGGAGGTTTGGGCACGGCGAGTTACGGTTTGACGCGCGGAATGTCCCAACAAGAGGATTTGCAGATTACGTTTGTCATTCCCAAACCGTGGGGCGACGAGGACCAGTCTTTTCTGAAGATTATCGGTGCCAACTCTATTCCCGTGGTGTGGAAAGACGCTGATTACGAATACGTGCGGCAACGCATGGAAGGACGCATGTCGCCGGAAGAGTTTTACCACTACCGCGACGGCATCCGTTACGACTACCGCCGAATCGGTACGGACGACCTCGGTTGTATCAATTTCTCGGGTCGCTATCCGGACAATCTTGTCGAAGAAATCGGCAACTACGAAGCCGTGGCAAGTGTGCTGGCACACAGTCTGGACTTCGATATCATCCACAGCCATGACTGGCTGACTTATCCGGCTGGCGTGTTTGCGAAACGCATCTCCGGCAAGCCGTTGGTTATCCACGTGCATGCAACGGACTTTGACCGCAGCCGCGGCAATGTCAATCCGACGGTTTATGCCATTGAGCGCCGCGGAATGGACGAAGCAGACCATATCATGTGCGTAAGTAACCTGACCCGCCAGACCGTGATTGAGAAATACGGACAAGACCCGTCCAAAGTATCCACCGTACACAACGCCGTTGAACCGCTGGCTCATCCGGAAGAGTTTGTGAAACACAAACGCAAAGACAAACTGGTGACGTTCCTCGGACGTATCACGATGCAGAAAGGTCCGGAGTACTTCGTTGAAGCCGCAGCACGCGTGCTTGACAAGACTGACGGCGTGCGGTTCGTGATGGCAGGAAGCGGTGACATGATGAACAAGATGATTGAGCTGGCAGCACAACGCGGCATAGCTGACCGTTTCCACTTCCCGGGATTCATGCGCGGAAGACAAGTGCAGGAGATCCTCGCGGATTCGGACGTATATATCATGCCGTCCGTGAGCGAGCCGTTCGGAATCTCGCCGCTGGAGGCAATGCAGGTCGGATGTCCGTCGATTATCTCACACCAGTCCGGCTGCGCGGAGATTCTGCAACATGCCATCAAAACCGACTACTGGGACATTGACGCCATGGCAGACGCTATTTACGCCATAGTGAAATATCCCGCCATGTACAAATCACTGCACGAACTCGGCATCGAGGAAGTGAACAATATCAAGTGGTACGACGCAGGTCTGAAAGTGCGTGCCATTTATGACAAAGTTATTAACCATTGGTAAAATTTAAGCATTATGAAAAATATTTGTTTTTGCATCCAAATGCACGCCCCGTACCGTCTGAAACGCTACCGTTTCTTTGAAATCGGTCAAGACCATTACTACTACGACGACTCCGAAACGGAAGAACGTATATCGTGGTTAGTAGAAAACTCCTTTATGCCGTTGTGCCAAACCCTGAAAGAGATGATCCGTCTCTCAAAAGGCAAATTCCACTGTGCACTGGCTATCTCGGGTTCGATTCTCGAAGTGTTCGAACAGTTCACGCCGGAAATGATTGACGTGCTGCGCGAATTAGCCGAGTCCAAATGCGTGGAGTTCCTTGCTACGCCGTACGCATACTCGCTGGTGGCAGAGTACAATGAGAACGACTTCCGCGACCAACTGGAGAAACAGGAGAAGGTTATCTCCGACCTCTTCGGCGTGAAACCGACCACTGTTTGCAATGCCGAGTTGCTCTACTCCGACGAGATTGCTTTCAACTTGCAGAAGTGGGGCTACAAAGTAGCCATGACCGAAGGCGCCAAACACGTGCTCAGCTGGAAGTCTCCGAACTATATGTACCAGTCCGCTGCTTCGGCAAAGATGAAAGTGCTGGTGCGCAACACGGCTCTGAGCGACGAACTGGCATTCCATTTCTCGGACCCGAACTGGGTGAACTTCCCGATGGACGCAGAGAAATATGCGAAAGCATTAGCTGCCCTGCCGGAAGACGAAGAACTGGTGAACATCTGGCTCGGCGCAGAGACCTTCGGCGGAAGACAACGTGCTGAAACAGGCATTTTTGACTTCCTCAAAGCACTGCCTTACTATGCGCTTGAGAACGGAATAGGATTTGTTACTCCTGCGGAGGCTGCGAAAAAAATGCCTGCCAAAGACGTGCTGTCCGTTCCTTATCCGCTGACGTGGGCAGGCGAGGCAAAAGACCTGAGCATCTACGCCGGAAACGACCTGCAACAGGAAGCGATCAACAAACTGTACAATGTAGCAGAACGCGTGCACCTGTGCTCGGACAAACGTCTCAAACGCGACTGGCTCATGCTGCAGGACGTGAATTACCTGCACTTCATGAACCACATCGACCAGGGCGCAACAAACTACGAATCGGCTTACGACGCGTTCATCAACTATATGAACATCTTGTCCGACTTCCTGCAACTCGTTGACGAACAGTACCCGACCACCATTGAGAACGAGGAACTGAACTCGCTGCTCAAGACCATCAACGGTCAGGAGAAGGAAATCGCACGCCTCGAAAAAGAACTCAAAGAAAAGAAAGCTGCCAAAGAACCCAAGGCAAAGAAATAAACGTGACAAAAAAGATTGGTGTGATAGTCTGTGTGCTGGTGCTCGTCGCCAGCACTTTGGGCGCGAAGCCTAAAAAGAACACTGTCAAGACGGATATCCGTTCTTGGCAGTTGTCTGCTCCCGCATATTTGGCTGATACGTCCCGGATTGACACCAGTTATCTTAACCTGCCCATGCAAGACCCGCTGAACAGGTATAGCATTTCAAATGCGTGGTCAGGTTCGCTTATTTCGCCTGTCGAGTCGAAGATTTACTTCTCGCGGCTCAACAACATTGAGGATATATTCGGCAAGCAGTATCAGCCGTTTATTATCACGCCCAAAGACGTGAAGTTCTATCGGACGAATCTGCCCTATTCGACCATTTCGTACATGAAAGGCTTCACCACTTACCACGAAGAGAACGAGTTGGACTTCCTGTTCACAGGCAATGTGAGCAGGCGGTTCAATCTCGGTCTTCAGGCGGCTTACCACAATGCAGCGGGACACTACCTGAACATGGAGAACAAACTGTTCAACGGCGCGGTCTTCGGGTCGTACAACGGTGACCACTACTCCTTGCAGGCGGCGTTCACGTTTGCCACATTGAGCAACTTCGAGAACGGAGGAATACAGAATCTTGACGACCTGACGGGCACACTGGAGCCGGAAGACATCCCGACCAACATGAAAGGTATGTCCGGTTACCGTTACCTGAGTGCCCTGCTGAACCATTACTACTCCATCACCACCGAACGCGAGCACCACGACACAATTGAAGTGACCAACAACTTCGGCGAAAAGGAGAAGAAAGACACCGTCCGGATTGAGTATATTCCGGTCATTACGTTTGCGCACACGTTCGACCTCAACAACTCGACCAGACGTTATATCGAAGAACCTGCGGTGGAAGACTTTTACCAAAACATCTACCGCAACTGGTCGGAGACACGCGACTCGACCGATGTGCTGACCATCCATAACACCTTGTCCGTCACGTTCGAAGAGGAATTCAACAAACTGCTGCGCTTCGGAGCCACCGTCTATGCCACCAATGAATGTCAGCGTTACGGCTATCCTATCGGCGTCAATTACAACGATTTGCCGCTGCTCGGCAACTCTTCCGACACAATCTTGGCGAACGATGTGGTGTTCCAGCGCATAGACACGCTCAAATATCAGTGGCACAACAACACGTTTGTCGGCGGAGCCATTTACAAGAACAAAGGCACGTACATCCGTTACGGCGTGGACGGCGAAGTCTGTCTGTTGGGCTACAAACTCGGCGAGTTCCAGGTGAACGGACACGTTGCCAGTGACATTCCGTTGGGCAAAGACACGATGTCCATTGTCGCAGCCGCGTTCTTCCGCAATGAAACGCCGACCTACTACCAGCAGCATTACCACTCGAATCACTTCTGGTGGGACAACGACTTCTCCAAACCGATGCGGTTCTTTGTCGGCGGACACGTCGCCTACCCGACCAAATGGGTCAAACCGAAAGTGAAAGTAGGCTTCGAGAACGTAACGAATCCGCTTTGGAATGATGCCAAAGACGGAGTAATCAAACAATACGATGGCAATGTGCAGATCATCAGCGTGGACGGACGCATTGACCTCACAACGCCGTGGATAAACCTTGAAAACAACATCGTCTGGCAGCACTCCACGTCGGACATCATCGCGCTACCGGCATTAACGCTCTACCACAACCTGTATTATCACGGGACGTGGTTCAAAGCGCTGGACGCGCAAATCGGTGTGGATCTGCGCTACCATACAAAATACTATGCGCCGGTACTGAATCCCGCAACGGGGCAGTTCTGCGCGCAAACCGAATACAAAATCGGCAACTATCCGGTTATGAACGTGTATCTCAACTTCTTCGTGCGCTCACTGCACCTGAAGTTCTTTGCACACTACACGCATTTCAACCACCTGTTTATGAGAAAGAACACAGACTGTCAGATTATGCCGTTCTATCCCTATAACCCCGATGTTTTCCGGGCAGGATTAGCATGGTCGTTCTACAGATAAAATGCAAAAATGCATAAATGAGAAAATGTGAAAATGATTAAATGACAAAATATATCCATGCCTTTAACAGTCAGATTAAATAAGATTTTGATTTATTCCCGCGAAGAAGCGGAACGTTTGCAATCTCCCTGCATTGACTCGGAGCACTTGTTGCTGGGAATCATGCGCCTCGAAGAAGGAAAAGCGTACGACCTCTTGGTGCGTGCAGGCTTGCACCCGGGTGATGCCAAACTGCATCTGGATGAAGCATTGAATGAGTCCAAAACCGACCTCATGGAACCGCTGCGCCGAAGTGTCGAAGTGGAACGTATTCTGCGTATAGCCGAAAACGAAGCACGCCGGTACAGCGAAGAAGCCGTTGGCTCCGTGCACCTGCTGTTGGCTATTCTCCACGAGAAGATAAACGGTGCGGCAGTGTATCTGGAATCCGCCTGGGATATAACCTATGACACGATTGCCAAACTCTATCCACGGCAACAGACTATTCCGCGCGGCGGAAACGGACAGTCTTCCGATGTGGAAGACGCGCCGCAGCAACCGCAACAGGAACGCAAGAGCCGCGAACGCAAGTCCCCGTCCGGAACACCGGCGTTGGACAAGTACGGACGCGACCTGACCAGACAAGCCGCCGAAGGACGTTTGGATCCCGTCGTGGGACGAGAGACCGAGATTGAACGCGTCACGCAGATCCTCTCGCGTCGCAAAAAGAACAACCCGATTCTTATCGGAGAACCCGGAGTCGGCAAATCAGCCATCGTCGAAGGACTGGCGTTGCGCATCGTCAACCATCAGGCGGAAGCACTCAAGGACAAACGCATCATCACACTCGATGTCGCGTCCATGGTCGCCGGAACAACTTACCGCGGACAGTTCGAGGAACGCATGAAGAACGTCATCACCGAACTCCAAAACCATCCGGAAGTGATTCTCTTCATTGACGAGATTCACACCATCATCGGAGCCGGAAACGCACAGGGGTCGTTGGATGCCGCAAACATCCTCAAACCGGCTCTCGCACGCGGAGAAGTGCAGTGCATCGGTGCCACCACCACCAATGAGTTCCGCACCTCCATTGAGAAAGACGGAGCCCTCGAACGCCGTTTCCAGAAAATCACCATCCGCCCGACTACCAAAGAAGAGACACTGGAGATTCTGCACCGTCTCGCCGTGCATTATGCGGATTTCCACCGCGTGTACTACCTCGACGAAGCATTGGATGCCTGCGTCTCGCTCGCGGACAGATATATCACCGACCGCGCTTTCCCGGACAAAGCCATCGACGTCATGGACGAAGCAGGTGCAAGGAAACACACCGCCGACGGACTGCGTGTCACGGTCAATACGGACGATATAGCAGGCGTGGTCGCCATGATGTCAGGCGTGCCCGTGCAACGTGTACGCAAAGCCGAAACGGAACGCCTGCGTACCATGGCGGACGTGCTCCGCAAACGCGTGATCGGACAGGATGAAGCCGTGAATACCGTCGTCAAGGCTATTCAGCGCTCACGGCTCGGACTACGGGACCCGAAACGGCCGATTGGCACCTTCTTCTTCCTCGGTCCGACTGGTGTCGGAAAAACGCACCTTGCACAATGTCTCGCGGAAGAGATGTTCGGCAGCAAGGACGCCGTCATACGCTTCGACATGTCCGAATATATGGAGAAACACACCGTTTCCCTGCTCGTGGGTGCGCCTCCGGGATACGTGGCACATGAGGACGGAGGCAAACTCACCGAAGCAGTCCGGCGCAAACCTTATAGCATCGTCCTCTTTGACGAAATTGAGAAAGCACATCCCGACATCTTCAATATCCTCCTGCAAGTACTGGATGAAGGACGTTTGACGGACCGGCAGGGACATTCTGTCGATTTCAAGAACACCATCATCATCCTCACCTCGAACGTAGGCACGCGCCAACTAAAAGACTTTGGATCCGGCATCGGATTTGATTCCGCAGAACCCGATCCCAAAACGCAGAAAGCAACGCTGCTCAAAGCACTCAACAAAACTTTCCCGCCGGAGTTCGTGAACCGCATTGACAACGTCGTCGTCTTCAATTCGCTGGAGAAAGAGACCATGGAGCGCATTCTGGACATTGAGATTGATGCACTGCGCAAACGCCTCAAAGCACAGGGGCACCACCTGCAAGTATCTGCCGGAGCAAAAGCGCAAATGCTGGAAAAAGCGGACACCAAGCAGTATGGCGCAAGACCCGTCAAACGCGCGGTACAGACTTATCTGGAGGACAAAATAACGGAAAAACTCCTCGCTAACCCGAAAATAAAAACTTTAAAAATATAAGACTATGGTTTATGAAGTAACAGATGCCAACTTTGCACAACTGTTGGCGGAGGGCAAACCCCTCGTAGTAGATTTCTGGGCACCCTGGTGCGGGCCCTGCAAGATGATGCTGCCCATCGTGGACGAATTGGCAGCAGAGTATGACGGACGCGTGAACGTCGGTAAACTCAATGTCGATGAGAACGGCGACACTTGCGAGCAGTTCGGAATCATGAACATCCCGACGATGCTCTTCTTCAAGAACGGCGAATTGGTGAACCGTCACGTCGGCGCCTGCCGCAAACCCGACCTCCAGAAACTCTTCGACACCTTATTATAATATAGCAACACCTTAATTATATATAGGCAACACCTTATTATAATATAAAACAAAAAAAGTGCGGTCACCCCGTACTTTTTTTTAGTTTCTCATTCATCGGCAATGTCACTTTTTTGCGA
>CAJOFT010000025.1:16781-28629 GCA_905234025.1 Paludibacteraceae bacterium | reverse complement strand
CTCGACAAGCATTTGTGCCACCTGCATCCGCGAATACGGACGTACAGCCGTCTGGTGCACAATAACACCATCCGTCAGCAATTCGTCCAGAAAGTCATAGACCTTGGAATAGTTCAAGGGCACAGGAATGTTCTGCGCCATTGCGGGAGCAAGGAGCAAAGAACAAAAAGCAAGGACAAGGAGGGATTTTTTCATTTACGATTTGGCGATTTACGATTTCTTATCTCCTTACAGTCGAACGATCTGCTTCGCTGTATGGACGATTTATTTAGCGATTTTCTCATTTTCGCATTTATCACTTCTGATAGCGGGCATTGAGACCGTCGATGACTTCAAGCGTAATGTCATAGCCAGCCACTTTGTCCATCAACGCGGCATCGTTGAGAATGAGGTGATAATGACCGTCTGCATTGTAGTCGTGCAGGTATTGGCGGATTGAGTCAGCCAGTTGTGCAGTCAGTTCCGCCTGCTGCTCCATGAAATCATTGCTGAGTTTCTGACGGAGGTTTTCAAGATCCTGCTGTTTTTTCATCAGTTCCTGCTCTTTCTTCTGAAGGCGGGATTGTTCGCTTTCGGCACGTTCGCGGCTCAGGAAAGCATTCGCCTCCACCTTGCGCTGGAAGTCCATTACGTCGCGCTGGAAGGTTTCGTATTCCTTCTGGAACGCTCTGCCTTTGGTGTCCAGTTGTACGGTCGAAGCCTCGTAAGCAGACATCAGTTTGTCGGTGGATTCGACAGCAAGCGTGTAGTGCTTGAGAATGGAGTCGGTGTTGATAAGTGCAATCGGGAGCAAGTCTCCGTCAACCACCACTTCCTGCGTCACAGGCTTCTTTGCACGGGGAGTAACCGTAAAGAAGATGATAAACAATGCCACCACAGCGGCAGCGAGAACTGAATTGATAATGATTTGAATTTTGTTCATAATTGTATTTTGTTGATTTTTATGATTTTCTTTTATTGTTTTTTACTCTCGGGTCTTCCTCCCCTTTCTGTCGGCTTAATCTATCGTGAATCTATCGAGAATCTATCGTGTATGTTTCGTATTTGGTTTAGTCATTTTATAGTGCATTTACATCGATTTTTTGTTCATTTTGCTGTTTTGCTTCACGATCCTGCGAAACGGCACAGTGTATTCCGCGCTCCCGCATGATTTTGGATTGGGAAATGTGCTGCGAGGAGAAACGTCCGTTCTTTTTCAAAATCACGCGGACGGAAAGCAAACTCACCGCTGCCAAAAGCAAAACAATAGATATAATCAGTTTCATGTTGTTCAGGATGGTTTATGATAGTTCCGTATTGTTTTTTACATTTTCACAAAATAAGCGTGCAAAGGTACGTTTTTTTTTTGATATATGCAAATTATTTTGCATTTTTTTGGCAAATACGGAAACCTTGACACAAAATTAACACAAAATCAAGCAAAAAGACGCTTAAGAGATGCTTAACATATGCTAATTGGAGAAGTGCCTTTTTGAAAATGGGAAATGTATGCCTGTTAATATTTCATCACAATTTATTGGGCATCGGGATGAATACAAGTAACCCCATCTGGAACAAGAATCAAACGTTTGTGTTCTATGAAAGAGGAAGAAAGGACACTCCATGCAAGATTGTTGTATTGCTCGGACAATTGAATATCCGCTAAATCATACAAAGTATAGTAGATATTATCACCATTCAGTTTGGCTTGTTTATGAGATTGAGCGTTGGAGACCTTGTCAGCATAGAGAAAATTGTAGGAATCCGACCACCAGAAAATAAATGGCACATGGTATTCACATATTACGGGTGCACAATTTCCTCCGTGACGTGCGCCTCCATGGCCGATACTTTCGCCATGGTCGGAAACAAAAATAAATGCAGAAGTAGTATTTGGTCTGTCGATTTTTTCTATGATAGAAGACAGGATATAATCGGTATAGAGAATACTATTGTCGTATGCGTTGATAAGCATGGTACTATCACGAACCATGTCTGCGCTGCAATTATTGGAATTCGGATTGTAAAGTTCAAACTCTTTCTCATAGTTGGTAAAGAAGCTATGATTGCCAAGAAATTGCATCATTATGAACAACTTGTCGTGGTGTTGCACTAATGAATCTACAATATGAATCATCGTCTTGTCGCCGGACAAAATCTTTCCATCTTTGACTACATTCGGCACAATTATTAACGAATCAACGCCATCCGACAAATATTTCTCATATGAGAGAAGATTGGTATTGCTGACAACTGTGAAGACATTAAAGCCACATTCTCTGAACGGCTCCACAATAGATCGTTCTGCGTAGTTGAGTTCGTAGTTGTCAGGAGTTGCGCGAGTTATTAATTGTGGCACAGAATACATTGTTAAGCATGCCTGCGAGAAGTAGTCATCGGAAATCATAATGTTGCTTTCTTTTGCCTCCAAGCGTGGAGTTGTTGAACGATGATATTTGCCATTAAGGGATACATTGTCGTAACGCAAGGATTCACCAATAGCGAAAATGTATATCTCTTTTTGGTCAGAAGGAACAATTGTTCGATGAGCGCCCATATTGATGTTCTTCATGTTCTCCCATTGTTTTTTTGCGATGCAAACTCTTGTAGGCATTAATGCATTGGTAAGGCACGTTATAAGGAGGACGATTCCAGATTCGGTTATCCACATAATATCGGGGCGTTATTTTTCCTTTATAAAAACCAACTAACTTGTAAGTCACAAATATTGGTGCTACAAGAATCGCAGCAAGCACTATACATGCAGACATTCTGCGATTTTTCGATGGTTTGTATAAAATGCAACTCGCGATACAAATGAGCAATAGAGGGATCCAATGGATTATTTTGCGAAAGTTGGTATTGAAGAATTCTGAAGCTTCTTGCGGATTTGTCTTGAAGGTCGAGATGATGCCTCCTGGCAAAAGGTAGTCTTTGTATAAATTAACCATGGTTAGGTCTATGAGTGCAAGGATGGTTAGGATGGAAGTTAAGACACAATAGACCCATTTATGGCGACAAAGCGAGATAAGTGCTATTACCGGCAAAGAGAAGATCAAGCTTGTAAGCATATAACTCAAGCCAGAATCGTGAACAAGTGCATAAGCGATGTTGGGACAGACGGGGACAATTGTCAAACACGCAAGGCTTAACCAACTAAAAAAGACATCTTTATTCTTCATGATTGATAGTAATTAGTTTTTGCTTACTATCAATCGCAAAATGGGCAAGAAAAAGGCGTGAGCCATTCTCTCACATTCACGGGAAGTCCGGAAAGATAAAACCCGCCTACACACGAGATACGCTCACACCAATCATATGAACTTTGTGTGTAGTGCAGAATGCCTTTGGGGGCTTCCGTGAAATGCATTTACCCAATTCAACAAGAATTAGTTTTCCGGACTTTTTTCTTGAATGTGAATAATAGTAATGCGTTTATATTATGTTATATTAAGCGCAACGCTTTGCGCTTTTTTTGCGATTTTACGTCTGCATGCGACGATATTTATGCTTTCAATATATGCTTGCTTTCTACGTTTTCCAGCACGGTCATTTGTTGGATGGCAATTTGATTGAGTTTACAGAGACGTTCCTGCTGTGTTAAAAGCTATATCACGCTGCGCGTATGTGCCGCCACTGTTGCCGCTCTTGGAAATAATACCTATAGCATTTGTTAAATCTATCCATCGAGACGGACTAAGCGTAAAAGCGTTACTTCCTGCTTCATGCAAAAGGGGATCGAATTCGCCCCCTTTGAAATTGGGGTTATTCAAATACTCCCACATACCAAGATACTCAATAGTATTCTTTAGACGCATCCAATTCTTTACTACATCTTTGGGCTCAAGAGCATTCTTTTGTCTTGCGATGTCCGTAATACAAATATAATCCATTCCGTTTTGGACAAAAGAACGAATGGTTGTATCTTTTACAATTATTGATTGTGTTTTTGCCATATCACGCACACATGCAAATTTTGGTGCAAAGGTACAACAAAAAAACGAAATCTGCAAATTTTTTGTGATATTTTATACAAAAGTGTATAAAATGACGTCAGAATTTGCATATATGAAAAAAATATTGTACTTTTGCGGGCTAATTGGAAATTTGAAAATTTAAATATTTGATAATTTGAATATTTTTAGAAATATGGCAGCACAACAACAGCAACAACCCGGGGCATTGTACAACGCATTGACCGCGGGCAGCAAAATTATTGGTACAGTAATTACCGATTCCGATTTCCGTGTTGACGGAACCGTTGAAGGCGATGTACAATCCAACGGCAAAGTCGTAATCGGCGAACAGGGAATCATCAAAGGTACGATTATCTGCCAAAACGCAGAAATCATGGGCAAACTGGAAGGCAAAATCGAGACACACCACACGCTTGCCCTTCGCGCAACAGGCAATATAAAAGGCGAAGTGACAACCCAAACGCTGATTGTGGAACCGAATGCAATATTCAACGGGACATGCTCAATGAGCAAAAATGCCCCGACACAACAAGCGAAAAAATAATTGACAATTGAGATTTTATGAGAGTAAAACCGTTTCGGGGCATACGGCCACCGAAAGAACTGGCAAAACAAGTCAGTAGTCGTCCGTATGACGTGCTGAATTCGGAAGAAGCACGTTCAGAAGCTGCAGGCAATCCGATGTCATTATACCATATTATCAAGCCGGAAATAAATTTTCCAGCTGGAACAGATGAACACGATGAACGTGTTTATCAAAGTGCCGTGGAGCATTTTGCGGAATTCCGTAAAAACGGCTGGTTAGTGCAGGATTCGAAAGAGAATTACTATGTGTATGCACAGACGATGAACGGACGAACCCAGTATGGATTAGTGGTTGCCGCGTGGGTGGAAGATTACATGGAAGGCCGCATCAAAAAGCATGAGTTGACGCGCAAAGACAAAGAAGAAGACCGCATGAAACATGTGCGTGTGAACAATGCCAACATGGAGCCGGTGTTCTTCGCTTATCCGCATCGGGACGATATGGATGCCATCGTATCAAGCGTGACAGCCGGTACACCGGAATATGATTTTATCAGCGATTTGGACGGCTTCCGGCATACATTCTGGGTGATTGAAAATGCAGATATTATTGCGCAAATCACAAAAATATTTGCGGAAATTCCTGCCATGTACATCGCCGACGGACACCACCGTTCCGCAGCTGCAGCATTAGTAGGAAACGAGAAGAAACTGCAGAATCCGAATCATACCGGCAATGAGGAATACAACTATTTTCTGGCTGTTTGCTTCCCGGACAACCAATTGAAAGTGATGGATTATAACCGCGTTGTGAAGGATTTGAACGGGCTGACGGAAGAAGCGTTTTTGGCAAAGTTGGCGGAGGTTTTTGTGGTGGAGAAAGTTTCCGCGGCGGAATACCGTCCGAACAAGTTGCACAATTTCAGTATATATCTCGGCGGAAAATGGTACTCGCTGACCGCCAAAGAAGGACGATATGACGACAATGATCCTATCGGCGTATTAGACGTGACCGTTTCATCGAATCTGATATTAGACAAGATATTGGGAATCAAAGACTTACGAACAGACAAGCGAATAGATTTCGTTGGCGGAATACGAGGTTTAGGCGAACTGAAACGACGCGTAGACAGCGGTGAAATGAAAATGGCGTTGGCACTCTACCCCGTTACGATGCAGCAAATCATCGACATCGCAGACAGCGGAAATATCATGCCACCCAAGACCACATGGTTCGAGCCAAAGCTGAGAAGCGGACTTATTGTGCATGAGTTGATTTGAGGATTTGAAAATTTGAAGATTTGAAGAGACACCTTATATATTATATATTATTAGCGGGCTGCCTTTTAGGCGGTTTGTCGTCATGCAGCATCAAAGCACGCATCAAAAAAGCCGACAAGAAATTCTCCATCGGCGAATACTACGATGCGGCGGAAATCTACAAACAATGCTATGGACGCGTGTCTTCCAAAACGGAAAAAGACCTGAAAGCACATGTGGCATTTTATCAGGCAGAATGCTATCGGGTGCTGAACAATTCCAAATCAGTGAACTGCTACCAAAATGCCGTGCGATACAAATATCAGGATTCGATTGTATATCTGCATTATGCACAGGCACTCATGTATCAAGGCAAATACAAAGACGCGGAAAAGAACTATGCGATCTATCTGGAAAAGCATCCTGATGATTATGTCGCACAGGCGGGACAGTATGCCTGCCAGCAAATTCCCGAGTGGAAAAAAGAGACTTCAAGATATAAGATTGCCAATGCGAAGGAGTTTAATTCCAAACGCACGTCCAACTTCGCACCTGCGTATATCGGACAAGGCGGTGATGCACTGATGTTTACAAGCAACCGCCAGGAACAAAACAGCGGCAGTAAAAAGAAGATGAAACGTCCAAGCCCCGTAACCGGTGCACAATCGTTCAATCTGTATTCAGCACGCAAAGACGCAGCAGGAAAATGGCAGGACATCCAGTTGGCTGAAGGTTTGTACGGCGAGAGCGAAGAAGGTGAAAACGAGAATGACAGCACTGCCAACAAAACAGGCACCGCGGAAATGGGCGTGTGCTGCTTTACAGCAGACGGAAAAACAATGTACTTCACGTTCTCTTGCCCTGTGAACGGACAGGATTTGGGCGCAAAGATTTTCACCAGTTCACGTGCCAGCGGAGAATGGGCAGAACCACAGGAAGTGAAGATTTTCAATGACAGTACAATTACCATCGGACATCCGAGTATATGCCTGACCGGCGATACGATGTATTTCGTAAGCGATGCACCCGGCGGCTACGGCGGAAAGGACATCTGGATGGCAGAATTGGACGGAAGCAACTGGCTGAATCCGCAGAATCTCGGTCCGCGCATCAATACATCGGCAGACGAAATGTATCCGTGCATCCATCCGGACGGAAGTTTGTATTTTGCGTCAAACGGACATCCAGGTTACGGCGGATTGGATATTTTCAAAGCAGAACGCGACACGCTGGCAGAAGCAGTGGACAGTATTCCTGTGGCGTGGCTTGTATATAATATGGGCGCACCGTTCAATACAAACGGCGACGATTTCGGAATAACGTTTGAAGGCAACAGCCAAAATGGCTACTTCTCATCCAACCGCGGTCAGAAGAAGGGTTATGACGAGATATACCGTTTCATATTGCCGGAAATGGAGTTTCTGATAGAAGGCATTGTGGTTGACAACAACAACGATCCTATTGCAGATGCGAAACTGCGGTTGGTCGGCAATGACGGGACGAACTCCAAGATGACAGCACGGCGCGACGGAACATTCAAAACGAAAATCAACAAAGACGCAAAGTATGTGCTGTTGGCGTCTGCGAGAGGCTATCTGAACCAATCGGCGACACTGAATACGTACGATCTGAAAGACAGCAAGACGTACGAACAGAAGTTTACATTAGCACCCATTTCGAAGCCAGTGACGATGGACAACATATTCTATGAGTTTGGCAAATGGGACTTGACACCATCTTCGGAAGCAGGTTTGCAATCACTCATCAAACTGCTGAATGACAATCCGAATATTACGATAGAATTGTCTGCACATACGGACTTTGTGGGCGATTCGGTGCGTAATACCACCTTATCCGAGAAACGTGCAGAATCTGTGGTTAACTACCTGATAAAGAGCGGAATAGAAAAAGAACGGTTAACACCTGTCGGCTACGGAGAAAGCAAACCGGTAGTGGCAGATGCGGCAATAAACAAGAAATATCCGTTTATTCCCATCGGGCAAGTGTTAGACGAGCCATTTATCCTCGGGCTGACACCGCAACAACAGGAAACGTGCCATCAGATTAACCGCCGGACAGAGTTCAAGGTGCTTAAAACAACGTACAAACTGTATTAGTATGAAACAATATCTGGATTTATGCAGGCGAATATTGGCGGAAGGGACACGCAAAGATGACCGGACAGGCACAGGAACGATATCTGTGTTCGGTGCACAAATGCGGTATAATTTGGAGGACGGATTTCCGCTGCTGACAACCAAAAAACTGCATTTGAAATCAATCATCTACGAGTTATTGTGGTTTCTGCAAGGCGATACCAACGTGAAATACCTGCAAGAGCACGGCGTACGGATCTGGAACGAATGGGCAGATGACAACGGGGAATTAGGTCCTGTTTATGGGCATCAGTGGCGCTCTTGGCCAGATTATAACGGAGGAACGATTGACCAAATCAAGCAGGTCACGGAAATGATAAAGGACAATCCGGATTCACGGCGGCTAATTGTAAGCGCATGGAATGTGGCAGAAGTGAACAAAATGGCTCTGCCGCCATGTCATACGCTGTTTCAGTTCTATGTGGCAAACGGACGGCTGTCGTTGCAGTTGTACCAGCGGTCTGCAGATATATTTTTAGGTGTGCCGTTCAATATCGCATCGTATGCGCTACTGCTGCAAATGATGGCGCAAGTGACCGGACTGAAAGCAGGCGATTTCGTACATACGTTAGGCGATGCACATATTTATCTGAATCATTTGGAGCAGGTGAATCTACAACTGACCCGCGAACCAAGAGCGTTGCCAACCATGAAAATCAATCCCGATGTAAAGGATATTTTCGGGTTCAAATACGAAGATTTCGAATTGGAGAATTATGACCCGCATCCGCATATAGCGGGCGTTGTGGCGGTCTAATAGTTGATAATTGACAATTGATATTTTTTTATGCTTTCTATAATCGTAGCAATAAGTGAGGAAAACGCCATCGGCAAAAAAGGCGGATTGCTGTGCCACCTGCCTAATGATTTGAAGCACTTCAAGGCAGTAACCAGTGGTGCGACCGTGATTATGGGCGAACGGACGTTCTTTTCACTGCCCAAACATCCCCTACCCAACCGGCGGAATATAGTTATTACAGATGTGGCAGGAAAGACGTTTGATGGCGCGGAAAGTGCCTATTCCATCAAAGAAGCCGTGAAGTTAGTGGCAAGCGAAAAAGAAGCGTTCATTATCGGCGGCGGCATGGTTTACCGGCAGTTTATGCCCATTGCGGACAAACTGTATATCACGCATATACACCATTCGTGGAGCGATGCGGACACGTTTTTCCCAGAAATAAAGGCGAGTGAATGGAAATTGGTGAGCGAAGAGAAACATCATTCCGATGAAAACAATCCGTACGATTATACGTTTGCGGAATATTTGCGAAAATGAAAGCACGGGCAAATTGCAAGATAAATATAGGTCTTCGGGTTGTAAACAAACGGGAAGACGGGTATCATAATTTAGATACACTGTTTTATCCTGTTTACGGCTTATACGACGAACTGGAAATTGTGCCACTCCCCGAATCAGCACAAGAAACAGAGTTTGTTGCAGAAGGAATCCAATTAGATTGCAAGAGCGACGAAAATCTGATTTTCCGCTGCTATAATCAGTTTGCAAAAAAATATCCGATTCTCAAGAAGGTAAAAATCACGCTGAAGAAGCATATCCCCTTTGGCGCCGGATTAGGCGGTGGAAGCAGCGATGCAGCACATACTGCGTTGTTAATCAATGAGTTATTCGGTTTAGGGCTTACCAAAGAACAATTGGCGGACGAGGTTCGTCTGTTAGGAGCTGATTGTCCGTTTTTCATCTACAACACCCCGTGCCACGCAGAAGGAATCGGTGACATTTTGACACCTGTTGATTTTTCGTTAGCAGGAAAACGGCTGATAATGATCAAACCGAACGTCAGCGTTTCGACCAAAGAAGCCTACGCCGGATTAGTTCCGAGCGGAAAAACTTTGGGCGATCCGGCAAACTGGCAAACGTGGGTGAACGATTTTGAAACTACCGTGCTCGCCAAGCATCCGGAAATCGGCGCCATAAAAAAGCGCCTGCTTGACGCAGGTGCCGAATATGCCGCCATGACAGGCAGCGGATCAACCGTTTTTGGTCTTTTCGAGAATAATACGGAATGTGGAACCGCGTCCAACTTGCGAATCCTTGAGGAAGAGTTTTCCTCTATGATAATCTTCAATAATACGCTTTGAGAGAGACAAGCCCAATCCCCATCCACGCTTTTTGGTGGTAAAACCGGGTTGGAAAATGCGGCGTTGCAAACGTCGTTCAATGCCTTTGCCCGTATCCGAAACATCCAAAATGACAGTATGCTCCTTCTCCGAAAGCGTGAAATTGATTTCCCCCACTCCATCCATTGCATCAATGGCATTCTTGATAAGATTCTCAATGACCCACTCAAAAAGCGGTTTGTTAAGCAGAACAGGTATTCCGTCTTCAGGCTGAACAGAGAGATTGATTGCAACTTTGGAAGAAGTGCGGGTCCGCATATAATTCATTGCCTCCCGAAGAACAGGAACAAGCGGCACGGCTTCCAATTCAGGTTCGCTACCCACCTTAGAGAAACGGTCTGCAATGGTCTGGAGACGATCAATGTCCGTCCGCATTTGCGGAATTAGATCGTCATCGGGATAGCGTGATTCAAGAAGATTCTGCCAACCGTTGAGAGACGAAATAGGTGTGCCAAGCTGGTGTGCCGTCTCTTTGGAAAGCCCCACCCACACACGATTCTGCTCATTCCGCTGCGCTGACATCAGTGCAAAGACAGCTAACACAATGAATATGAAAATCAACGCAAACTGGGCATACGGGACATAGCGCAACTGTGTGACAACGGTGGATTCGTCGTAATAAATGTACTGAACAATCTGTCTGCCGGATTCGTCCGTAAAGCGGATGTCAATCGGCCCGTTGAGCGTCGTCGGATTAGCCACCGGCTTTTTGACATTGCGGATATAGAGGACATTGCCAGCACTGTCCAGCATATAAACCGGAATGGTGGTGTTGCGCTCAATAATTGTGGAGTAGAAATCAATATCCTCCTCGGGCGAAGCAAGAATAAGCTTTTCCGTCGCCTGCGCCCAGATTTTGACACGCTCCTGCTCCTCTTGCGCGAGTTGGCGGGCAAGATTATTGGTGTATAGCACTGAGACAACCACGATAATCATCAGTACACCAAAAATGAGCGAAAGTTTTGTTTTAATCGTCATAATTTGCGCAAAATTACAACATTTTTTTGAAAACTGCAAAAATAATTTGCATACGCGCAATTTTTTTTGTAATTTTGCACCATAAATCAACAAAAAACATACGATTATGGACAAAAACAACATTATTGCCGCCTCTTTGGTGGCTATCGGTCTGGCTCTTGGCGGGCTGTTTATTTCTATGGGAATCAACAAAATGGCAGACCGCGACCGTGCGGTGACCGTTAAAGGTCTTTCGACACAGGACGTGAAAGCAGATTACGTGGTATGGCCGTTGAGTTTCGGTCTGCTCGGCAATGACTTAACATCGCTGTATGATGATATCTCGGACATGCAGAAAACCATTCGCAAATTTCTGATTAGCAAGGGATTCTCTGACAAAGACATCAAACAGGGCAATATCTCCGTTTCGAACAACTGGCAGAATTATTACGGAAACAAGCCGGAATACCATTATACGCTCAATACGTCCATCATCATTTCCACCGAAAATGTGGATTTGGTAATTGCCAATCAGGGCTGCCAATCCGAGTTGCTGAGCCGCGGATATATCATCAATTCGGATGAATGGGCATTGAACTATCAGTACAACGGTTTGAACGAGTTAAAGCCGAAGATGATTGAAGAGGCAACAAAGAATGCCCGTGCGGTTGCACAGAAGTTCGCGGACGATTCAAACAGCAAGTTAGGCGGAATCCGCCGCGCTTCGCAAGGACAGTTCTCGGTTGAGGATGACCAATATCAGCCGTGGATCAAGCATGTGCGCGTGGTGACAACGGTGGATTATTTCCTGAACTAACGGTGTCGTTAAAGGGTGCTTTATGGTGCAATAATGGT
>CAJOFT010000025.1:0-16767 GCA_905234025.1 Paludibacteraceae bacterium | reverse complement strand
ATATATATAATATATATATTTATAAAAAATGAAGGAAAGCGGCGAGAATGCCGCTTTCCTTTAATTACTTTTCTCACTATCTTCCTGCGGAAGTTCGAGTAGTGTGCCTTTGCGATTGTAGAAATGCGCTTCCAACAATCCAAGCGCCTGATTCTCGATTACGCGGGCACCGTATTTACTGAACCATTTCGTCGAAATCCGGTTGAAGATCGATCCCCTCACGACATACGAATAAACGTACGGATGAAGATGAATCCTTATTCCGCGTCCGAAATGCTGCCGCAAATGTGCCAATTGTTCTTCAATCTGTTCCGTGAACAGAATCGTGGGCTGCACTTTGCCCTTTCCAAGACACATCGGACAAACTTCGGTAACATTAACCTCCACCGCTGGGCGCACGCGCTGGCGGGTAATTTGCATCAATCCGAACTTACTGAGAGGCAGCACGTTATGCTTGGCACGATCGCGCGCCATGAGATCATTCATGTGCTTGTACAACTGCTCCTGATGGTCCTTTGAATCCATATCGACAAAGTCGATGATGATAATTCCTCCAATATCGCGGAGACGAAGCTGGTGCACAATCTCGTCCGCAGCCAGCATGTTGTAGTGGAACGCATTCTCCTCGTGGTCCTCAAACAGTTTCTTTGAGCCGGTGTTGACATCAATGGCAAAAAGCGCTTCGGTTTTGTCGATGACGAGATAACCGCCATTCTTGAAGCCGACAGTTCTGCCGAGCCCGGTTTTCATTTGCCTTGTGATGTCGTACTTATCAAAGATCGGTTCCGCGGCTTTGTACTTCTTGACAATCTTGACGCTTTCAGGCGCGATCAGTTCTACGTACTGGCGAACCTCTTCGTAGATAGCATCGTCATTAACCTGAATGCTGGCAAACTCGGGAGAGAAGAGGTCACGGATGATACCAATTGTGCGACCAAGTTCTTCGCTGATAAGCCTGACTTCGGCGTCTTTTGGCTTTTTGTCCGTTTCAGCCGGAATTTCGGCAGGCTTTTGGAGCGTTTTAACCGTATCTTCCCAACGTTTGACCAGAATGCGCAGTTCGTTGTCCAATTCGGCGACGCGTTTGTCTTCGGCAACCGTGCGCACAATAACTCCGTAGCCTTGCGGCTTGATGGATTGCACGAGTTGCTTGAGGCGGCTGCGTTCCGATTCGCGTTTGATTTTTGAACTAACCATGACCTTTTCGGCAAAAGGAATGAGCACCATATTGCGCCCTGCGATACTGATTTCAGCAGTAAGACGCGGACCTTTCGTGTTAATGGGCTCCTTGCTGATTTGCACCAGAAGCAGATCTCCGATTTTGAGATAATCGGCAATCTGTCCTTCTTTTCCGACATCGCCTTTGTGCTGAATGCGCGTCATAGAAGGCATTTTGCGTCTGTCCGAAACGGCTTTTGTGGTAAAATCCCTAAGCGTGAGGAACTGAGAACCTAAATCCAGATAGTGTAGAAAAGCTTCTTTTTCATGACCTACATCCACAAAAACCGCATTCAACGCCGGCATAACCTTCTTGACGCGACCATAGTAGATATTTCCGACCGCAAAATTGTCGGTATCGCGTTTTTCGCGCGAAATCTCCTGAAGTCTGTTGTCTTCGGTAAGGGCGATTGCGATTTCCTGCGGCTGTACGTCCACAATCAATTCGCTTTTCATGATTCAATACGTCAAATAAAAGGCTTTGTAGCCGTCTGTTTTGCGCCCAAAACAGCATCGCCACAAAGCCAAGTTAATACTAATCGCCCTATAGCGAAAGTGCTTATTACACAAGCTTACTTATGCTTATGACGATTCTTACGCAAACGTTTTTTACGTTTGTGGGTTGACATCTTGTGTCTCTTATGCTTTTTTCCGTTTGGCATAATAGTATAATTTAGTTAATAATTATCATTTACGAACAGTAGCAGAAAATTCGGGTGCGGGTTTGAATACAACCACATTGTGAGCAGGCACAATAACCGATGTATGCTTGGAGATATTTCTGGCGACCTTTTCAGCGCGCACTTTGGTACCAAAAGTACCAAAACTGCGGAGGAAAACGGAATCACCTCCCGCAATCGCCTTCTTTACATTTTGCATTGCAGACTCGACCACTTTAGTAATGGTTCTTTTGTCGTAACCAGTCTGAATGGCGATTTCATTTACGAGTTCAGCTTTTGTCATATTTTAGTGTATATTTTAGTTAACTATCTATGTTTCAGGCGAAAAATCGGCGCAAAGGTAGTACATTTTTTTGATTTACAAAAGTTTTTTGCAAAAAAAATCATTTTTTTCATTATTTTTTTGTAATTTTGCAGGTCGAAATGAAAAAAAACGAGAAAAAAGTATGAAAAGAAGCGAAAATCTTTATAATCAGTTATATAGATGGTACGACCAAAACAAACGTGTTTTGCCTTGGCGTGAGATAGAAGATGCCTATCGAATCTGGCTGTCGGAAATCATTCTGCAACAAACACGAGTAGAACAGGGTTTGCCGTATTATCTGCGGTTTGTGGAGCGCTTTCCGGATGTCGAGACCCTGGCAAAGGCATCAGAAGACGAGGTTTTGCGCTACTGGCAAGGATTAGGCTATTATTCGCGGGCACGAAATCTGCACAAGGCAGCCCAACAAATTGTCGCAAACGGACAAATGCCTTTTCCCACTGATTATCAGGCAATCAGGGCATTGCCAGGAATAGGAGACTACACAGCCGGTGCCATTGCCGCGTTTGCATACAATCTGCCCTATCCTGCTTTAGATGGGAATGTTTATCGGGTTCTTTCCCGATTAACGAATTGCGCCATAGCATTTGATACAACTGCCGGTAAAAAGCATTTTCACAAAGTGGCAGAAGAACTATTAGACCAAGAAAACGCACGATTGTTTGATTCCGCCATCATGGAATTCGGTGCCTTATGGTGCGTACCACAATCGCCGGATTGCGATGCCTGCCCCTTGGAAGCAATCTGTCAAGCCAAAGCCCATCAGACAGTGGATTTGCTGCCTGTCCGCAAGCCAAGACCACAATTAAAAGACCGTTATCTGAACTATTCGATTTATCTTTGCAAGAAAGATGGAGAAGAAGTGACCACCCTCATCCAGCAACGGCAAGGAAACGATATCTGGAAACACTTATGGGAATTTGTTTTGCGCGAAACAGAGACGGAATTCGAGCCGACAACGGTACCACATGTGGATTTGACACACATTTTGTCACACCAACGGCTTCACGCGCGCTATAATATATATAAGGTGTCGGAATTGCCGAATGTGGAGGGAACGAAAAAAGTCACTCTCAACGAATTAGACGATTATGCACTGAGCAGGCTGACGCTCCGAGCATTAGAGAAATCAGGATTGGGAAATTAGGAAAATCTGGTATGCCACGTCACAATTCAAGCACTGACCAGTTTGGCAACAAGTCTGATAAAGATGGATTAATGCCTGCGAATCCGATGCGTCAGCAACCAATTGACCCAATTCGCGCCACTGGCGGATGATAGTATTATTCTCTGCAGGAAGTGTCCGAAGGATATCCATTGCCTGTTTTCCGCGCGCATATTTGAAAGGCACAACGGCGTTAATTATCAGTATATCAACAGAATCACGTCCCATTCCATCCACATAAAGCAAGTCGCGAAGCGTATCAATATCTTCAGCGTCCATCAGTTTCGAGAACAGAAACTCAGATTTATACAGAAGTTGTGCGAACTGCCGAATCCGCGTTTCAGGCGCATTCTGCGGACGGATTCTTCCCCTTTTCCACATTGCAGGGTCAATCGGCTGCAATCCGAATTTGGCTTGCAGGAAGCGGTATTCCTTGTACAATTCGTCGTCTTGCGACAATAATCCGCTCTGCCCCAACAAGATAGCCGTCAGTTGCTTGAGGCTACTGCGGTGTTTCTGCAAGCAGGAAAGCGGAGTACTTATAGCCAGTTGTTCAAACGGAATGCCATTGACATGAAAACCAAAATAATGTGCCAACGAAATATAAAAAGCCTGCTCCCAATGATTTTGCGTAATAGACAGAAGGCGGTCTATAGACTGTTTCTTGCAATCAAGACGGCGTAAAAGCATTGTCTGCTTCCAACCCTTTGTGAGCAGATTCGGATCCTGCAAAAGAAACTTTCCACAACGGTGAGTAGCAAAAGACGAGTCCATCAAACGGGCATCAGAAAGGAGTTGGGAAAGGTAATCCTGCTCATCAGAATAGCGTAACTCGCATTGCGTAACCGGGTTATTCCGGGAATTCCAAATTTCTTTGTCCGCCTTACGAACAACATGCAAAATGACATTGTCGTACGCGGAATCCGTATGGTGCTTGTGCTTGAACCAATCCGAAGAAGCAATGTGAATCTCAATGTTCCCCACCCACTCTTCCGTGCGGTCATCGCTGTGAATGAGTAAGCGGGCATTGCTGAAATCGGGCCCCGCATCCGTATTGTGCTGACCGACAGAAAGCACTTCAATGCGCCGTCCGTCGGTCGTATATTGCGGAAAAGCCCTAAAAATTCCGCGCTGCCAAATATAATGGAGCAGGATTTCTGGCACTACCAAGTATAATCAAAGCGTTCTATATCCTCTTCGATCAATGGCGTGCCAATCTGCACCTCAATGAAGACCAGTTCGGTAACGGCTTTGAGTGCATGAAGCTGCTCCTTGTGAATAATGCAGACATCGCCCCGTTTGACCTTGCGTACTTCGCCATCAAGGACAAAAAGACCTTCGCCATCAACAATCGTCCAGACTTCATCACGATGGTGGTGGAGCTGGTAACTGATGTTCTTGCCCGGACGCAACATTATCGACTTGGTCAATGCACGTGTGCCATCCGAATAGGGCAAGTCACTCAACACCTTGTACGTTCCCCAGCGACGCTCTTCATACATAGGACGAAGCGAAAGATTATCTACATATTTTTTGATGGTTTCGGACTTATCCTTCGCGCAAACAAGAATACCATCCGGGCTGCATGCGACCACTGTATTTTTGAGACCATTGCAGAAGACAGGCACTTCCAACTCATTGATAATGTGCGTATTATCATTCGCATCACCCATGAGGACATTGCCTATCGTTTCCCGCGACAGTTCTTCTGTGAGGGTGTTCCATGTACCCAAATCTTTCCATTTACCGGTGAAAGGAACGACCGCAACAGAGGTAGCCTTCTCCGCCACTTCATAATCGAAACTGATTTTCGGGAACTCCTTGTAACGTGCATATGTATCCTCAAAGGAAGGAGATTGGATATACTTGCGGACAATCGCCATCATATAGCCGAGTTTGAACGCAAAAACGCCGCCATTCCAAAGTGCGCCTTCGCGTAAAAGTTCCTGAGCAACAGCAACCGTCGGTTTTTCCGTGAAACGGCTAACCGGAAGTGCGTCGTTTTCTCCTGAAGCTTTTTTTTGCGGAACTATATATCCGTATTTTTCAGACGGATAAGTAGGCGTAATACCCATCAAGACGAGCTCTGCGGCATTACGTTTCACCTGCTCCGCCATACGGGCTATCGTATGGAAATAGCCAAGCTCCGTGTAAGGGTCACTGGGCATAACAACCACTACCTCATCATCAGGACATTGCTTTGCAAAATGCAGGTACGATGCTGCCAAAGCAATTGCCGGGAACGTGTCACGGCGTTCGGGTTCTGCCACGATATCTACCTCTGTGCCGAGCTGGTTGATAATACTATCGCGCTGCGCAGCATTGGTTGCAAACGTGATTTGAGCGTCAAGTTTTGCTTCTTTCGCTTGACGTACGACCCGTTGCACCATTGATTCCATTGAGCCGTCCGGAGCCTCCAGAAGCGGCAAGAATTGTTTGGAACGAGCATTGTTTGATAAGGGCCACAGGCGTTTGCCGGAGCCGCCCGATAAAAATACGAGTTGCATAAATCAGTTTATTTTATTGCCGAGCATATCATACCCGACGTTGTTAATTTCTATATACAATATTCCGTTACGGAAGATTTTACGAACGTTATGTTGCTGTTTTACAATATTTTCCACTGCTTGTTCACATTCAAAAGGACAACTTGTCCAACGGGTTTGAGGCTGTGTTGTTGGGACGTCAGAGACATCGAAAAGAAGCATAAATTCGTAATCAGAGCCTAATTTTAATTCTTCAATTGTAAAACAAGGTGAACTTTCTGCGATTGTCAGCCAAAGCACCCGCGCTGATGTTCCACTCGCCGTCGTTTTACTATCATACGATAATTCCAATGAATGATTTTTTGCCTCATGCCATGCCCATTTGGCATTTTTATCTGAAAGATACGTACTATAATGCCCAATAATTTCTCCAGATGCCAAGTTTTTTACTTGTACACTATCCGTTGTAAAATCAAGTTGATAACGACAATATACAGGAACATATGCTTCAGAAAGTTGATATATGTCGTCATTATTTATAAACACTTCACAAGGCACCGTTAACAATTGTTTTTTATTAACAGCGCCTTGAGCCATAAAATACTCATCTCCCGCATGCATAATCATGGCATATTCACCTGAAACGAAATTGGTAGTTTGGACAATGTCCGTTACATCCGGCGAATATGAATACAGTGCATAAAGAGTTTGATTATCAGACGGATAGAATTTTTCACCAGCCTTGAAGGCATTTGGTTCGGAAGTGTATTTGCCATAATGCTGCTCTGTTGTCCAGCCGACAAAAGTCCATTCATCCGAAGAAACCACCTTTGGAACGGAACAATCCGGCAAAACAATACCTGAACCGGAAGATTTTTCAGAGAGAGACGAAGACTGAATACCACCATCAGCATCGAACCATTGGAGTGTAACCGTTCGCGGATCCGGCATTATTTCAGAATAAGTCACAACAACCTTGTCCCAGCCTAATGAATTAACCGTAGCTTCTATCTGGCAAACCATATTGCTGCCCTTATTCGTGAACCATGATTCTGTGAACGAAACTGGCACATAAGAGGTACTATAACCACCTGTTCCGGGCCAATCAGCGAAATCACATGCCAAAACTTCAACTATCGGCGCCCCTCCAAGAGTTACCTTCAGGCTTCCGGCTCCACTTTTAGAATTGGACTTGACATAGAAGGTAATCTTGGTGATGGTACATAACGGCAAATTGGCAAACGTCATTGTGGCGACACTGCCGGCGGTCAATTGCCCTTTGCTTTCACTTGTATTATAAAACGCGACTTCTGTTCCCAAAGGCACATCGCCAGACAATTCCGCCTGATTGTATGCTTTAACGGTCGCAATGAGTTCAGACGCAGAAGTTTGAATCGTACAGCCAAACAAAAGACACAATATCAACCACTTACTTCTTGTCATTCTCCTTTTTGGGCAAAGGTTTATTATAACGTTTCTGACGTTGTTTCCAGCGTTCACGGGCATATGCCTGCATATCGGCGATTTCATCGTTTTCGTCTATAATCTCAAGACCGAAAATGGTTTCAATCACGTCCTCCAGCGTCAAGATTCCACGGAAACAGCCGTATTCATCGATAATGACAGCTATTTGTGACTTCTGTTTGAGCATCTGATCAAAGATATCGCCAATAGAAGCTTCTTCATTGAACATTGGCAACTGGCGCTTAATTTCGCCAAGCGTCATATTGAACTTGTCTTCCGTCAAATTCTCCAACGCGTCGTTGCGGTGAATGTAACCGGTGATAAACTCAGGTTTGTCCGCATACACAGGAATACGTGAGAAATGGTCATAACGGTCATCGTCGTAATACTCCTTGAGCGTCATTTTTTCCGGAGCAATTGCACAGACTACACTCGGCGTCATCACATCCCAAGCGTGCACATCGTCCAAGCGCATGATATTGCGGATAATCTTGTTCTCGTCTTCTTCAATAACACCTTCCTCCTCGCCGACATTCGCCAAAGCCACGACTTCCTCACGGCTGACGGTTGCTTCTTCGGATTCAGGGAACAGGCGTGTTATATACTCAATGAGCATGACAAAGGGATACATAATTACAATCAGCACACTGATTGTCCGTGAAGCAAACCCCATCAAGTGTTTCCAATACGAAGTGCCTAACGTTTTCGGGACAATTTCCGCGAAAAGGAGAATGAGCAAAGTTACAACAATGCTCACTAACCCAAACCATTTGCTGCCAAACAGCAACGTTGCCTGTTGCCCGATTCCGGTAGCACCGATAGTGTTGGCGATTGTATTCAGCGAGAGAATCGCCGCAAGCGGGCGATCCGTTTCGGTTTTGTATTGCCTCATGCGGATGGCGGGCTTGTAACCCTCCTCCTCCCGCATAGTAATGTAACTCAACGTTGTGGACATCAAGGTCGATTCCAAAATAGAGCAAAGGAACGACACGCCCAACGCAATAAACAGATAAATCAGTAGATAAATAACCATATATTTTAATTAGCGTGCAAAGGTACTGCTTTTTTTTGAATTATACAAATATTTTTACTAAAAAGTAAAAAGTAAGAAACAGAAATGACAGAAAAGACGTGATTACAATAAGTTTTTTTGCACATATGCCATTTTTTTTATACTTTTGCGGGCGATTTTGTTGAATTATGACGATTGCAGAATATATCGAGTCCCATTCATCGCCCGAAAACGAGGCATTGGCACAGATTACACATCACACGAATGTGAACGTGCTGAACCCGCATATGCTGTCGGGACAAGTGCAAGGGCGCGTGCTGGCGTTTCTAAGCAAAATGATTCGTCCTACACACATTCTTGAGCTCGGCACATTTACCGGGTATTCGGCACTTTGTCTCGCCGAAGGTCTGACGGATGATGATGGTGAACTGATTACCATTGAGCATAATGACGAATTGGAAGATATTATCCGGCAAAATCTGTCACTGTCTCCTTTGGGCACCAAAATCCGCCTTGTCATTGCCGATGCCAAAGAATGGTTAAGCAATTTTTCAAAATCTAATCCAGAGCCTCTTTATGACATGGTTTTTATCGATGCAGACAAGCGCGAATATACAGACTACTTCAAACTCGTTTTTCCGTTAGTCCGAACAGGCGGATGGATATTGGCAGATAACACCTTATGGGACGGGCATATTATTGACCCGAACTATGACCGCGACAAACAGACACTCGGATTACGTGATTTCAACGATTTCATCGCTATGCATCCGAATTTGGAAGAAGTAATTCTCCCGCTTCGAGACGGTTTGACACTCATTCATAAACTACGCTAAACACACCTTATTATATTTATGACACCCTACAAACATATCGTCAAATACTATGAATGTGACCGAATGGGCATCACGCACCACTCCAACTATGTGCGTTTTATGGAAGAAGCCCGCATAGACTGGATGGATCAACTCGGCTACGGCTTTGAACGCATGGAGGCAGAAGGCGTTGTGTCGCCGGTTATGGAGATTGAATGCTCATACAAACATCCGACCACCTTTAAAGACAGCATTGAGATTACCGTTGAAATCGAAGAAATCAGCACCTTGAAGATAAGTTTCCGTTATACCATGCGCGTCGGAGAGACCGTCATCTGTACTGCAAAGAGCAAACATTGTTTCCTTGAAAACGGCAAGCCGGTCGCATTAGCACAACGCTTCCCCGATTTTTACAAAGTGATAACTCAAAAATCATAAACAAATAATATTTTTTTACTTATGAAACGTTTTTCATTATTCGTATTTTCATTGTTCCTCGCCACCGTTTGTTCCGGTGAAATCAAGTATATTTTTTACATGATCGGCGATGGAATGGGTCCCAACCAAGTACTTGCTGCCGAAATGTATCAAGCAGAAATGGAAGGCAGAATCGGTCGTGTACCCTTATTGATGACCTCATTTCCTTATGCCGGTTTTGCCACCACCTATTCCGCATCCAACGGAATTACAGATTCTGCAGCAGCAGGAACAGCGTTGGCAACAGGTCACAAGACCAATAACGGCTGTTTGGGCGTGGACAAGGACAGCGCAGATGTCGTTTCCATCGCCAAACAACTTCACGATAACGGTTGGCCTGTAGGAATTATGACAACCGTTGCAATCGACCATGCTACACCAGGCGCATTCTACGCCCATGTTGACAAGCGCAGCAAATACTACAAAGTCGGACAACAACTTGCAGAATCCGAATATGAGTTCTTCGGTGGCGCGGGCTTCCATCAACCGACAGACAAGGACAGCGACAAATCGCCCAATTTATATGATTTGTGCGAGATGAATGATTATGTTTTCGCTCACGGCTACAAAGAGGCACAAGACAAATTAGATGTCAAGAAACTTATTATGATTCAGGAAGAGGACGGTCTTGACCGCAGCAAAAGCAGTGATTGCCTTCCCTATGCCATTGACCGCAAAAACAGAGATTTGACATTGGCACAGATAACCGAAACCGCCATCAAGTTCCTGGAGCCAAACGGACGGTTCTTTATGATGATTGAAGGAGGCAAAATTGATTATGCCGGTCACTCCCGCGACGGAGCGACAAACATTCATGAAGTGCTGGACTTTGACAAAGCCATAGAGAAAGCATACCAATTTTATTTAGACCATCAGGACGAGACACTGATTGTTGTTACTGCCGACCATGAAACCGGCGGAATGGCACTCGGAAACGGCAAATATGTGCTAAATCTGCAATTACTGCAAAATCAAAAATGTTCGTCCTGGGAACTGAACGAAACGCTCAAAAGTATGTATGCGGAGTATGGCAAAAAAATGAAATGGGAACAAGTAAAAACTTTGCTGCAAAACAAGTTAGGCTTCTATGATGTTGTTGAAATTACAGACAAGGATGATGCTAAACTCAAAGCGGCGTTCAAGAACCTCAAAAAGGGAAAAGGCAAGACCGAAAAGACGTTGTATAACGATATTTCAGAGCTGGGCGGAACTGCTATCTCCCTGATAAACAAGAAAGCCAAACTCGGCTGGACAAGTTACTCGCATACAGCTGCCAACGTTCCTGTATTCGCTATTGGCGTCGGTGCAGAGAAATTCACCGGCTGGTACGATAACACTTTGATTATGCAGAAAATATTAGACGCTGTGAAAGAAGCAAAATAAGCAGGTTACCCCTGCTTATTTTCATATTCGTCTATTGCCTTGTTCATTTTGTCGTAGCCAAAACGGATGATTTCATCGGCGTGGTCGTAATCAAAGGATCCAAACTGATTCATTGCCACATCGATATTTATGTCCGGCGGGCAGAGTTGCTTCATAAGTTCGCCATGCTGCTGAATCATCACGTCAGAGACTTTGTCCAAGATTGCCAGTGCTCCCAACTGTTCTTCTGCTTGTTTGCTGAATATTTTGTCTCGCTGCTCCAAAAGCCGATCCAGCCAAGATGGTTCATTGATTCGCGGAACAGGCGCTTTTTCCGTTGTTTCGGGCTTCACCCAACGTGCACTGACGTTAGATGAAACAAGGATATCCCCTTCCCGACGTTTTACCCGGTTGAGCGGAAGCGGATTAGCAATGCCGCCGTCCATAAGCAACATATCACCTTCATGTACGGGCTGCAAAATAAGAGGAATTGAGAAAGAGGCACGAATGGCACGGTTCAAATTGCCGGAACGGAAAACCACTTCGTCACCCGTATTCATATCCGTGGAGACCAAAGAAAGCGGAACCGGCAAATCTTCAATCTTTAAGTCCGGAATAAGTTCTCCAAGTGCCTCCATTATCTTTTCACCCTTTACCAAATAGCGTGTACTCAATCCGAAATCGGTCAGTTCAAACATCCGTTTGCGTGTCATTTCAGCAAACCATGTCTTCAATTCCGCCAGTTTTCCCGCAGCGTACATGCCTCCAACTATAGCCCCCATAGAACAACCTGCTACCGAGGTAATTGTATATCCCCGTGCTTCCAGAGCCTCAATTGCACCTATATGTGCCAGTCCCCGGCTGCTTCCGCTTGACAAAACCAATGCAACGTTTTTCATAGAGCCAATTATTTTTTATCAGACGGTGTATCACGGTAAAGATAACGCTTGATACTATGTTTCGGCGTGCGTTCAAAAGGATCCGTACGCGTCTCAATCTTCGTAATGCGGCTATATGAAGGCAAAGCAGCGTTAATCTTCTCACGGATATTATTCACATTCAGTTCCAATTGAGTGACGACAAGTGCTACCAATTGGTTATTCCAGACAGTAACAAGAGACTCATCTATGCCATCAATTTCGTTGAGGATGGCTTCGATGTTTTCCGGATAGACCTTGTTCCCGTCCGCCTGAACAATAAGATTGGACTTGTGTCCCTGAACATAAATTGTGCCGTCTTCAGCAATTTCACCGACGTCGCCAGTGCGGAACCAGCCGTCTTCCGTAAGAACCTGTTTTGTCAATTCCGGCTCGTTATAATAGCCCAACATGACATTCTCGCCCTTGACCCAGATCTCTTCATCTACAATCTTTGCCAGCATACCACTGACGATTTTGCCGCCGGAACGAGCTTTGAAGTTCTGCCACAAGTTACCGGAAACAAGCGGACCCGTCTCCGTCAAACCATAACCGACCGTAATCGGGAAACGAATGTCCATAAGCAGTTTTTCGACTTCTTCATTGAGTGCAGCACCTCCAACGTGGAACTGGCGGATATTTCCACCCATACTCTGCAACATGCGTCTGCGTACCATGTTTTTGAACATACGCCCTATAACAGGCATTTTCCAAAAAGCCTTGACGTTCTTCTTGCGTATAACCGGGAAGATGTTCTTTTTGACAATTTTCTCGACCACCAACGGGATTGTGACAATTGTGTATGGGCGGATTTCAAGAAGCGCTTTCGAAAGCGTTGCAGGCGTCGGTGTCGAGCCCAAAAACCAGATATGACAACCAGCCGGAAGTTGTCCCAACAATTCGCAGACAAGACCATACATATGTGCCAAAGGCAACATGGAAAGGACATTCTGGCCATTGTGTTCGGGCAAATTCTCCATGATGTTCTGCACATTGTTGCTCAGGCTGCGGAAAGAGAGCATAACACCCTTGGGAGTACCGGTGGAACCGGAAGTATAGCACAACATAACTACATCGTCTATACTGCGCCCAACATAATTCACGTCGCCTTTTTTGAGGTGAATCTCCGGAATTTCCACGGTTTCACCGAGCGGGAGCAATGTTTCCATCGAGAAAATATGCTTTACTTTCGGAAGGTCTTTTCCTTCCAGTTTCTTACGTACCTGCTCGGAAGCAATCAGCACTTCCGCGTTACTGTGATTAATAATCCGGGCAATGTCCTCCGCTGCAAAATCCGGCATAATACACACGTTCACGCCTCCCCATACAGCTGTTGCAAGATAAGCTATCGCCCAGTTTGCACAATTATTGCCACAAATAGCAATGTGAACGCCCTTTTTGAGTTTCAAGCTGTCATATATCGCCGCCAAATCCGCCATATTATCCGCCATGTCACCATAGGTGTAGCGGTTGAGAGTGCGGTAATCGGCAAGGGCAATTTCGTCCCAGTTGGTACGAATCGCTTCTGTTAATACTTCCAAATAGTGTTTAGCCATAAATCATTTACTTATTTACCCATTTAATCATTTAATCATTTTTCCATTTGGAGTTGTTTGTAGAACTCCGTCACGGCAATGATGCCCTTTTCCCAGACTTCAAGATCCATCGATTCATTCGGCGAATGAATGGCGTTCTGCTCCAATCCAAAGCCCATGAGGATGGTTTTGACGCCCAACACGCGCTCAAAATCAGCAATAATAGGAATACTTCCACCCCTCCGTGCCGCCAAAGGACGTTTGCCAAATGCTATCTCAAAGCCTTTTTCAGCCGCCTTATATGCAGGCAAGTCAATAGGACAGACATAGCCCTGACCGCCGTGCATGGGCGTTACCTTAACCCGAACACCTGTTGGTGCCAAATGCTGCATGTAGTCCGCAAAAACCTTACTGATTTTTCCATGATCCTGATTAGCAACAAGACGGCAACTGACCTTCGCAAACGCCTTTGCAGGTAGCACCGTTTTGCTTCCTTCGCCGGTATAACCACCCCAGATACCACAAATATCAAAGGACGGGCGGCAAGAATTACGTTCCAGCGTACTATAACCTTCCTCGCCAAAAGTTGCGTCAATACCTATCGCCGCTTTGTATTTGTCTTCCGAGAAGGGGATTTGCGCAATCATTCCGCGCTCCTCATGGGGAATCGGCAGCACATCATCATAGAAATGAGGAATGGTGATATGTCCTTGTTTATCAACTACTTGCGCGAGCATTTCACAAAGAGCATTGACAGGATTCTTGACCGCACCACCAAAATGTCCGCTGTGCAGGTCGCGATTAGGACCATCAACCTCAATTTGCCAATAAGCAAGACCACGCAAACCGGTAGTAATTGAGGGCGTTTCCTTGCCGATCATAGACGTATCACTGACAAGAATTACATCACACTTGAGCAGGTCTTTGTGCTCTTCTATAAAGGATTCCAACGAAGGGCTTCCAATTTCTTCTTCGCCTTCGAAAATGAATTTTACATTGATGTTGCCACCGTGCTGCGACCATACTTCGCGGACCATATACTCAAAGGCTTTTGCCTGAATCATGGCTTGACCTTTGTCGTCATCAGCTCCGCGTGCATACAGACGTCCGTTTCGGACAGACGGCTCCCACGGATCGGAAAGCCATTGCTCCAACGGCTCAATCGGCATAACGTCGTAATGCGCATAAACGAGAATAGTTAACGGCTGTTTGGATTCTGCACCGTTAGAGGATTGGTTGTTACGCTGCGGAATATATTCGGCATATACAAACGGGTTTCCGTTTGAAGGCATTACCTCAGCATGTGTAGCACCGGACGAAAGCAACAAATCACGCCAATGTTCCGCACAACGCTGCATGTCCGCTTTGTGTTCGGGCAGGCAACTGACCGAAGGAATACGGATAAGACTTGCCCACTCTTCCATGAAACGGGCACGGTTGGTATTGATGTATTCGCGTATATCCATAAAATCTACATTTATAACAAATTTGGCGCAAAAGTACTGCTTATTTTGCACATGTGCAAATAAAAGTGCGGAAAAAGTAAAATTATACAAAAAATGCACCTAAGATTTGAAGGGCAAAAAATGTGCATGGAGTCAGCATTGAGTCTGTATCGAAAAATTATGAAATTTTTATGCAAAACATACAAAAAATCACACAGGGTCTTGCAAGTTTGAAAAAATATTTATATCTTTGCTGCCAAATTTTTGGTTATGTTGCAAATTAAGACTTTTTATTGCAATCCGTTCAGAGAGTGCACGTACGTTGTTTCCACAGATGAAAATGCAAAAACATGCGTAATTATCGACCCCGGGATGTACGGTGAAAAGGAAGAAAAACGCGTGTTGGAGTATCTTACGGAACATCAACTTGTTCCGGAAGCAGTGCTTATTACACATGAGCATCCGGATCATGTTTGCGGATTAGAATTTGTGCAACAACACTTCCCAAAAGCAAAAGTCATTGATCATAAGAATCCCTCTGCCAACGCAGCAGGATTAAAATTCCAAATGCTTTATACGCCCGGGCACAAGGAGGATAGCGTATGCTATTACTTTGAGTCCGAAGGGATTATCTTCACCGGTGACACGCTGTTTCAGGAAAGTGTGGGACGGACAGATTTGCCCGGAGGCGATATGAATCAGCTGTTGCAATCATTGGCGCAACTAATGCAACTGCCTGAAAAAACAGAGGTGTACCCGGGACACGGATACACCACTACTATCGGGCACGAGAAACGGAATAATCCGTATATTGGAGATTAGACCGCTACGCTGTTGGAAGTTGGATTAATCTATGCGTGCGCCTTGGGCGTTGTATTGGATTCCGTTGATTTCGATAACCAACTGACCGTTGACAATGCGCTTAACTGCCTTGACAGCAGGCACTTGGGGCTGATTCAACATCTCCGTTGACGTACATTCACAGCCATCACGCTTGTCTGCCGGCAAAGACAGATAATCCGCATCGTATGTGTTCTTAAGCGTTGCAAACGAAGCCGTTTGTCCTTTGCGCTTTCCCCATATATACTCAGCCAGACACGGGTATTCAATGAAAGGATTACGGTTGTGCTGGTAATCGGAAACGGCATCCATGCGCTTCAGTTCCTTCTCAGAAACCGGATCCTGACGATGCCAAGCCAACAGCAAATCAATCAGCCAATCTTGAAACTCCAGATAATTGTCATTCTGCATAGCAAATTTGGAGCCGACATCATTATTGTCAATGCGCCATCCGACATAGTTCTTTTTGCCATTAGCAGGCAGATCCGGTTGCTCGTTATTGAGGTCACGTCCGTAGCAAGTTGCCATATAAAAATAGGCACGGGCGAAATCGCCTTTGTACTCGTCCTTCGGTTCAAAAACGGAATGATCCATATTTAGCCCATCATGATGGCGCTTACCGACTTTCATAGAACCGGATGTCTTAATTTCTTTTTCAGGAATACCCGGCGGATAGTTGGAACGGGCACTATTGGCAGACGAATTGCTAGGATTGAGGTGATAACAATCCTTATACTGGTCATACTTGGCACCTCCCCACCATGATTTGGCAAAAGAGTGCTCTATATTGCAACCTGAAACAACAGCCCCCGGCGTGGTAAACTTTTGCCATGTGTCGCAGTACATGTCCATGCAATAGCCCTCATCGTCTCTGTCCGAGTAATAAAAGACCTCCCACGTCGGAGTACCATATTCAATCACCGTATGTGTACGAATGCACTCACGGAGCCAGGCTTTGAGTTCCGCATCTTTCTTGCCGTCCGCCTTGTTGTAGTAATCGGAAGGCATACTCTCCGCCATAAGGAGAAG
>CAJOFT010000024.1 GCA_905234025.1 Paludibacteraceae bacterium | reverse complement strand
TATTTTGTGTTTGTGGATTCGCATATTGCCATTACCAAGCAGGCGACAGGACAAAAGGTTTATGAAGACCAGGTTTCAGTAAAAGGCGGCGATACGCGTAGCAACGAAAATGCAGCCCATGCCGCGTACAAAGATACCGCTCCAAAATTGAGTGCTATCATTCAGGAGCAAATTGCGAAATAGGTTTATCCGGGTTTTATGACGTACGACGTGCACCGCTGTGCACCGTTGCCTGAATAAGTAAATAGTATATAGGTAAATCGGATATTAAATCGGATTTTTCATTCAGCATATGTTAAGCATCTCTTGTGCCTTGCGTAGCCTGGTCCTTTTTTGAAATATTCAGGCGAAAAAACAAAAAAAATGAAAAAACTTTCATTTCAAGTGATAGATTTGCCTTCTTTTTTGTCTTATATATGGAGGGGTATGTTAAAACCGCTCAAAAGCTTGGAGATATCCCGGTGATGTCCCGAAATGGTCGCGGGATTGGCAGGTAAAATAAAAAAGTCCGGCAAAATCACACTTTTATTTGCATATATGCAAAATATGTAGTACCTTTGCCCGCTAATTTGTGTGTATGGCAGAAAAGTGGACGGGAAAAACAGGCGGAACACCGTTTATGCAGCGGGCTTTGGTCGGTCTATTGCGGCGGACGGATATCCGTATCATCTATGCCGTAATGGCTGTTTTCTACCTGCCGTTTTATCTGCTGTCACGTCCGTCTGCGGCAAAAGCGCAATACCGCTACTTCCGCGAACGGCATGGCTATCCGTGTGCCAAAGCACTATGCAGCACACTGCGGAATTTTTACAATTTCGGGCAGGTGGTCATCGACCGCTTTGCCGCACATGCAGGGAAAAAGTTCCGCTTTGAGATTGAACACCGCGAGTTGTTCTATGACCTTGTGACAGAAGAGCGCGGATTCATGGTGTTGAGTTCGCATTTGGGGAACTTTGAAATGGCGGGTTATGAACTTTCCACGCCGCTCAAGAAGATGAATGTGGTGCTGTATGCAGGCGATACGGAGATTGTGATGGAAAACCGGCGGAAGTTGTTAGCACCGCATAACATCCACCTCATTCCGCTGCAAAAAGACCTGTCGCATGTGTTTGCCATCAACAATGCGCTGGCAAACGGCGAGATTGTGGCAATGCCCGCGGACAGACGGGTAGGGGAAGGCAAGACGGTGAGCGTGCCCATTCTCGGCAAAGATGCCAAACTGCCGATGGGACCGTTTGCGTTGGCGGTTACGCGGGAAGAAACCGTGCGGGTGGTGTTTGTGGTAAAAGCGCGTTGGGACACGTACCATATTTACATTTATCCGCTTCCGATAAAATCGGACGGCACGGTGCGCGAACGGATTGCAGACCTTGCCGGGCAATACGGCGAACTGCTGACCGCAATGGCGCGGAAGTATCCGGCGCAGTTGTATAATTATTATGATTTTTGGTCTGACGACACATGGCTATAACCGATTACATACCGCAGCGTCCTCCGTTTGTGATGGTTGACGAACTGCTTGAAAGCACGCCGGAAAGTGCTGTGACACAATGGGTTGTGCCGGAAAATGGTGTGTTGGTGGATGCAGGTGAACTGCAAGCGGCAGGGCTGATGGAGAATGTCGCCCAGACGGCTGCCGCGTGGGTCGGTTACCAAGCCAAAGCGCAAAACGCACCTGTGCGAATCGGTTATATTGGTGCGGTGAAGCAAATGACGGTCAGACGTCTGCCGCGTGTCGGTGAAACGGTCAGAACGGAGATACAGGTTGTGGAAACGGTGTTTGATATAACGTTGGTGCACGCCACACAGCATGTCGGTGACGAACTGGTGGCGGAAATGGATTTGAAGATTGCTTTGCAATGATACTGGTCGGAACAAATACTATCATGCCGGAAAGCGGCGAGCGGTTTGCAGACCGCTGTCTGCGCTGTGTCGTTCCAGCATTGGAAGCGGCTTCGTTGCGGGCGGATTTGCCTGAAACGGTGGTGGTTGTTTCGTCCACCAAAGGCGAGAACTTTGACCTTTGGAAGCCTGCTATGGCGTTTGTCGGAGCACTGCATAATCCTAATCTGCCGGTTGTGGTCAGCAATGCCTGCACGTCCGGCGTATGTGCGCAGATTGTGGCGGCACGGCTCATTGCAAGCGGCAGGTAGGTCGGCTGTGATATACTGACGGAATTTATCCGTAGCGGTTTTGAGGCGTTGAAAGCGTTGTCTCCTAAGCCATGTCGTCCGTTTGACGCGCAGCGGGACGGACTCAATCTCGGCGAAGCGGTGGCAACGATGCTGTTTGCGGACGAACAATGGTGGTTGTCGCAACACCCTGAAAGACAAGCGTACTGGCATTACGAAGCAGGCAGCATTCACAACGATGCCAACCATATCACCGGTCCGAGCCGCACAGGCGAAGGAAGTTACCGTTGTTTGTGCGATGTGCTGGAAGGTGTTGACAAACAGGCGATTACGATGATAGGTCTGCACGGCACAGGCACGCTTTACAACGATGAGATGGAATCGATTGCTTTGCATAGAGCCGGTTTGAGCGGAATTCCTGCCAACAGCCTGAAAGGCGTTTACGGACATACACTCGGAGCAGCGGGTTTGCTTGAAACCGTCCTTTGTTTGCAGGCATTGGAAGAAGGTGTTATTTTGCCGACCAAAGGTTTTGAAACACAAGGCACCACGTATCCGGTGAACGTCAGCAACAAGCCAAGAACCGTTGAGAAAACAAAAGAAATGCAATTTATAAAACTGTTAAGCGGCTTCGGCGGTACAAATGCCGCCGTACGGTACAAACGCACATGCAATCCATAGCAAACTACATATTAACTCCTGAAAAGCCGTTGGCGGAATTGTATCGCAAGCAGATTGGCGATTATCCCAAGTTCTTCAAAATGGACTTGCTCTGCCGGGTAGGGTTTATTGCGTCGGAAATGCTGTTGCAACAGGAGAATGCCGAACGCTTTGTGCCATGTGATGACCGCGCGGTTATATTGGCAGGCAGATACGGTTGCATCCATAATGACCGTGCATACGAAGAGACCATCCAGCCGGACAATTATTTCCCTTCGCCATCGCTATTTATTTATACATTGCCGAATATTGTGACCGGCGAAATAGCCATCCGCAACAAGTATCTCGGCGAGACCATGTACTATGCGCTTGAGCGCGAGGAACAGCTGCTGCCGCTTGTGGAAGCCACTTTGTCCGGCAAAATCACTTCCGTGCTTGGCGGATGGATAGATGCAATTGACAATGAACATTATATAGCAAAATTACAAATATGGACACATTAAAAAACCAACTGAAATCGCAAATCATCGAGGCGCTGAATTTGGAAGACATGCAGCCTGATGACATCCAGAACGACCAACCGCTGTTTGGCGAAGGTCTTGGCTTGGATTCAATTGATGCGCTTGAACTGATTGTCTTGCTTGACAAACAGTATGGCATCAAACTTTCCAACCCGAAAGAAGGCAAGGCGATTTTCCAATCCATAGATTCGATGGCGGAATATATAGCCGCCCACCCCACAAAGTGAAACGCATTGTAATTACCGGTTCGGGTATTGTTTCGGCAATTGGCGTCGGCAAGCAAGAAACCCTTGAATCCCTGTTGCGCGAGCAATCGGGCATAGGTGCAATGTGCCATTTGCAGAGCGTTCACCGGCTGCCTGTAGGCGAAGTGCGTCTGACGGATGAAGAAATCCGCAAGCGTTTCATTCTTGACAAACCGGCATCCCGTTCGGCATTATTAGGCATACTTGCGGCGCGCGAGGCAATTGAAGAAGCGAGTGTCAATGCCGCTTTGTTGGCGAAATCAGCCTTGATTTCCGGCACAACGGTAGGTGGAATGGAGACCACGGAACGTGATTACTTGTCATGGACGCACAACCAGCATTTGGAAACCATTGCGCTGCACGATGCCGGATCAACCACGGAAACCATTGCTTCCGCATTGGGTGGCGTGGCATTTTCCACCACAACTTCAACGGCTTGCAGTTCGGCGCTCAATGCCATTATTTCCGGTGCAAACATGCTGCTGACAGGTGATGCCGAATGTGTCATTGCCGGTGGAACGGAATGTTTGAGCAAGTTCCATCTGAACGGTTTCAATGCGCTGATGATTCTTGACCACGAACCATGCCGTCCGTTTGATGATACTCGTGCGGGATTGAATCTTGGTGAAGGAGCGGCATACATTGTTCTTGAAACGGAAGAACATGCCCTGCAACGCGGTGCCAGGATTCTTGCCTATCTTTCCGGCTATGCCAATGCCTGCGATGCCTACCATCAGACCGCATCCTCCGAAAACGGTGAAGGATCCTGTCTTGCAATGACCGGTGCCTTGCGTATGGCGGGAATCGAACCGGCAGCAATTGATTATGTTAATGCGCACGGAACAGCCACACCCAATAACGACCAGAGCGAATCCAATGCGCTCAAACGGGTTTTCGGTGAACATCTGCCAGCTGTCAGTTCCTCCAAATCCATGACAGGACACACTACTAGCGCATCCGGTTCGGTGGAAACGGTGATTTGTCTGTTATGTATGCAGTTTGGCTTTGTGCCGGCAAACGTGAATTTCCATACGCCGATGTCGAATGGCATTATTCCTGTTGCCCACAACGAACAGAAGCAACTGACCCATGTCATGTGCAATTCGTTTGCCTTCGGCGGCAATGATAGTTGTCTCATTTTGTCATCGCCAAAATACGCCGAAATGTCAATAGAACGGCGGAATACATCGTTGTTGACAATCAAAGAAGTTGCAAATGTCGTTATTGACGAACCGGCTGATTACAAACAATATATTTCCGCAATGGAAGCCCGCAGGTTGACAGAACAGATGAGGCGGGTGGTAGTGGCGGCGCACAAAGCCCTTGAACAGGCGAAAGTTGCCATGCCGGATGCCATTGTCACCGGAACGGAGTGGGGATGTATCGTCAATACGATGCAGTTTCTGGATCCGCTATGCCGTGAAGGCGAAGGGGGACTCAAACCGACGTCTTTCATGCAATCGACGCACAATACGGTATCTTCGCTGATTGCCATGCAACTCAAGTGTCACGGCTATAATGCCACATTCTCACACGGCACCGATAGTTTTGAACATGCGCGCCGCGATGCGGAAAACCTGCTCAAACTCGGTTTGGCAAAAACAGCATTGGTTTTAGGCTTTGACGAATCGGATGACCGCTGGAACAATATTCTTTCAAAAGTCAACCGTTCTGTCCCGAATATTGCCAAAGCAATTGTACTTAAAGTGAGGTAAATTACATCATTTTGCAAAAATATTTGCATATATGCAAAAAAAGTTGTACCTTTGCGCGCCAATTCAAAAAAACATAAGGATAAACCCGACGAATTCTAAAAATATTAAAATATAATGGCAAAGAAAGAAGTTCAATTTTCGCTCGTGTACCGCGATATGTGGCAATCGAGTGGTAAGTATGTGCCGCGACGCGACCAGTTGGCAAAAATCGCTCCCGTAATCATTGACATGGGCTGTTTTGACCGTGTGGAGACGAATGGCGGTGCCAGCGAACAAGTCAATCTCTTGTATGGCGAAAATCCGAATCTGGCGGTTCGGACATTTACCAAACCTTTTAACGAGGCGGGTATTAAAACCCACATGCTGGATCGCGGACTGAACGCCCTGCGTATGAATCCTGTTCCGGCAGACGTGCGTCAATTGATGTACAAAGTGAAGCACGCGCAAGGCACGGACATTACGCGTATCTTCTGCGGATTGAATGACCCGCGCAACATCATTCCGTCCATCAAATGGGCGAAAGCAGCCGGAATGACGGCACAGGCAACCATGTGCATGACCTATAGCAAGGTGCATACGGTGGAGTATTACGTCAATCTTGCGGAGCAACTGATTGCAGGTGGCGCACAGGAAATCTGCCTGAAAGACATGGCGGGTATCGGACGTCCAGCAAGTTTGGGCAAGATTGTAGCAGCTATCAAAGAGAAACATCCCGACATCATTATCCAATACCACGGTCACTGTGGTCCGGGATTCTCGATTGCATCGATGCTGGAAGTGGCGAAAGCCGGTTGTGATGTGTTGGATGTAGCCATGGAGCCGCTGAGTTGGGGCAAAGTACATCCTGATGTAATTACCGTGCAAGCCATGCTCAAAGATGCCGGATTCCTTGTAAAGGACATCAATATGAAGGCATATATGGAAGCGCGCAGCCTGACGCAATCGTTCATGGATGATTTCCTCGGCTACTGGATTGACCCGAAGAACAGCCTCATGACATCACTACTTGTCGGCTGCGGTCTGCCGGGTGGTATGATGGGAAGTTTGATGGCTGACCTCAAAGGCATGCATGCCGCCATCAATGCCAATCTCCGAAAGAAAGGACAGCACGAATTGACCGAAGACGAATTGTTGGTTGAGCTCTTTGACGAAGTACAGCGTATCTGGCCGATGCTTGGAACGCCATGTCTGGTAACGCCGTTCAGCCAGTATGTGAAGAATGCGGCGCTGATGAACCTCTATTCGAAATCGATGGACGAGAAACCGTTTACACGCATGGATCCTGCCATGTGGGGTATGATTCTCGGCAAGTCCGGCAAACTGCCCGGAACACTTGCACCCGAAATCATCGAACTTGCCAAAGAGAAAGGCTTTGAGTTCTACACGGGTGATCCGCAGGCATTGTATCCGGATGAATTGCCGCGTTTCATCAAAGAAATGAAAGAAAACGGCTGGGATCGCGGACAGGATGACGAAGAACTGTTTGAGTTTGCAATGCACGAAAAACAGTATCGCGAGTTCAAATCCGGTCAGGCAAAAGAGCAATTCAATGCAGACCTTGTGGAGCGTATGCGCAAAGCAGGCAAGCCGGTTCCTGAACATCTGTTGCCCAAGCAAGAGGCTGGGGAAGAGGATATGGCTGCCGTGGCAGTTGCGTTGGATTTGTATTACGGTAAACCGGCTCCGGCTTTCCGCCGTATTGCTGCTCCGCAACGCCGCTATACTGAATGGAACAAGAAAATTTACAATATGAATAACCTTATTTAACAATCATGAAAAAATACAATTTCAATGCAGGACCGAGTATCCTGCCTCAAGAAGTAATCAAACAAACGGCGGAAGCGGTGCTCGACTTCCAAGGCGAAGGACTTTCCGTACTGGAGATTTCGCACCGTGCCAAGTATTTCCAACCCGTAATGGATGAAGCGGAAGCGCTGATGAAGGAATTGCTGGATGTTCCGGCAGGATATCGTGTCATCTTCCTCGGCGGCGGTGCCAGTTTGCAATTCTGCATGGTGCCGTTCAACTGCCTGGAGAAGAAAGCCGCGTATCTGAACACCGGTGTTTGGGCGAAGAAAGCGCTCAAGGAAGCCAAAGGATTCGGCGAAGCAATCGAAGTCGCAAGTTCGGCGGATGCCAATTTCACGTTCATCCCGACGGATTATGAAGTGCCACAGGATGCGGATTATTTCCACATCACAACCAACAACACCATTTACGGAACGGAAATCAGCGATGCCAAACTGGCGGACATTTACAAGAAACGCGGTAATGTGCCTTTGGTAGCGGATATGTCTTCGGACATTTTGAGCCGTCCGGTAGATGTCAGCCAATACGGCATTATCTACGGTGGTGCACAGAAGAATCTCGCGCCTGCGGGTGTAACGTTTGTCATCATCCGCGAAGACATGCTTGGTCACGTTAGCCGTTATATTCCTACGATGTTGGATTATCGCACGCACGTGGACAATGGTTCGATGTTCAATACACCACCTGTATTGCCTGTTTACACAGGAATGTTGACATTGCGTTGGCTCAAAGCAAACGGCGGACTCAAAGGTGCCGAAGCACGCAACATCGCCAAAGCCAACTTGCTGTACGATTGCATCGACCACAGCAAGATTTTCGTTGGCACCGCAAAAGAAGAAGATCGCAGCCGCATGAACATTTGCTTTGTGCTGAAGCCGGAGTATCAGGATTTGCAGGACGATTTCTTCAAATTTGCTTCCGAGCGCGGCATGGTTGGAATCAAAGGACACCGTTCTGTTGGCGGTTTCCGTGCAAGCTGCTACAACGCCATGACGTTGGAAGGTGTACAAGCACTCGTGGATTGCATCAAAGAGTACGAAAACAAGATTTAAATTTAATCTATTTTAAACTATTCCCGAACCGAGAGGATACCGGGACGCTACCGAGACGCAACCGATTCAGTGCCATGAGGGAATTTTTAAGACAATTTAATAATTAAAGAAAATGAAAGTATTAGTAGCAACTGAGAAGCCTTTTGCCAAAGTGGCAACAGATGGCATTCGCAAAGTGGTGGAAGATGCAGGTTATGAACTGGCTCTTCTTGAGAAATATACTGATAAACAGCAACTTAAGGACGCTGTAGCAGATGCAGACGCACTCATTATCCGTTCGGACATTGTGGATGCGGAAGTGTTGGACGCTGCCAAGAACCTGAAAATCGTTGTTCGCGCCGGAGCTGGTTATGATAACATTGATTTGGCGGCTGCAACCGCGCATAAGGTTGTGGCGATGAACACTCCCGGTCAGAACTCCAACGCTGTGGCTGAACTGGCACTCGGTATGATGGTTTATGCTGTTCGTAACTTTTACAACGGCACTTCCGGCACCGAACTCAAAGGCAAGAAACTTGGTATTCACGCCTTCGGAAATGTCGGTCGCAATGTGGCACGCATTGCCAAAGGCTTTGGCATGGAGTGCTATGCCTACGATGCGTATTGCCCGGATGAGGTAATGCTCAAGGACGATGTTAAGCCTGTTCACAGCGCAGAGGAACTCTACAAGACCTGTGACGTGGTAAGTCTGCATATTCCCGCAACGCCCGAGACAAAGAACAGCATTAACCGTGCGTTGGTGAATCTCATGCCGAAAGGCGGTTTGTTGGTAAATACTGCCCGCAAAGAAGTCATCAACGAGGAAGAACTCATTCTGCTCATGCAGGAACGTGCTGATTTGAAGTATGTTACGGATATTATGCCCGTAGCGGATGCAAAGTTCAAAACGCTGTTTGAGGGAAGATATTTTGCGACGCCGAAGAAAATGGGTGCGCAAACTGCCGAAGCAAACATCAATGCCGGAATTGCAGCCGCAAACCAGATTGTGGACTTCTTTGTCAACGGAAACACCCGCTTCCAAGTGAATAAATAATGAACAAACTCAAATACATATTTGTCTTTGCTATTTGTGCTTTGTTCTTTGTCCCGAAGATTAAGGCGCAGCAAATTGAATGTGTCGGAACGGCAACCGCTGTTACCAATAACAACGATTCTATCTTTATCTTTGCCGGTGAACCGCATTTGAAATCGAAAGTCGGCAAGGTGGATTGGTATCGCACATCGGATGGCGCATTGCTCCAATCGGATATAGATGAAATCTATCCGGAAACGGGTGAAGGTGTGATTGTGAAAAAAACCGGAGTGGTTCTGGGAGTATATTATGTCTTCGACATGACGAAATACACGCCCAAAATTGACACCGTGCTCGTTACGCCGCGTTGCCGGGAGACAATCGTGCAACTGGTGGGCAATATTCCGCCAATGACTTATACGGACACATTCGGTTTGCCAAGTACCCTTATACGTCACTGCGCAGTTGCTTATAACAATCTTTCTTGGGGCAAAGACAGTTGGCAGGATTCGGCGGCAGTGGAAACTAACGTACTGTCGCTTAATAAGATGCACCTTCCTGCGGTATATGGGACTACATCGTTTGCGGTTCGTTTTGATGATGAATGGTGTGCCGAATTGGCTTTGCCGTTGGATTCCGCTGTGTCGGAGGAAATAGAGCCTGTCGCCGTTAAATCGCATGTGGTTTCAACAACGACGGTACGTGGCAAGAAAGGCGAAAAATCCAACGAGGTGGAACGTCCTACGGAATCAACAACTTTGTCCGGTTCCGCGCCGTTGGATATATACTTTGAAACAAATCCGACGCCTGCCGTGGAGTTCTATGATTGGTGTATTTATCGTAGTTCGGAGCTGATTGCAACACGTTTCGAAGAAATTGTACGTTACATATTCTCCTCTCCCGGACATTACTGCGTGGTAAATTATGTGCTCAATCAGAAATGCCCGTGTAAAGATACCGACGATGGCGATTGTGAGAAGGACTCAACGGTCATAGAAATAACCGTTCCGGAATCGCAACTCCTTGTACCAAACGTGTTTACGCCGAACGGAGACGGTTCCAACGACGAATTTCGTGTGTTGTATCGTTCATTGCGCGAGTACCATATATGGGTATATAACCGTTGGGGCAAACTGGTTTATGAATCCACAGACCCGTCAAAAGGGTGGGATGGTATGATTGGCGGACGTCCGGCGGCGGAAGGTGCGTATTATTACGTTATTCGTGCGATGGGAACGGACGCGGCGCAGGATGCCGAATACCACAGCCGTCAGGCATACGATAAGGCAATGAAGAACTCGGACGAATCCTATCTTGGCATTTACCAGATGAGCGGAGATATCAATCTCCTTCGCGGAAAAGATAAATGACAAAATGGCAAAATGACAAAAATAAATGACTAAATCATAAATAATAAAATGAAAAAATTGATTATCATGGCTATTGCCGCAGGAACTTTGATGGCTTGCTCCGACAAGCCTGCTCTGCCGGAAAGAACCGGTAATGTATTATTGGATTACGCGTATTGGACAACGCCGCACGGAACGTATCCTTTCGGCTCTATTTATGCCGCAGATTATCTGCCTGCATTTGAAGAAGGCTTCCGTCAGGGACGCGCAGACATTGACGCAATTGTCAATAACCCCGAAGCACCGACATTTGAGAATACGCTTGAAGCGCTTGATCACGCCGGATACACGCTCTCTATGGTTATCGGTTGTTTCTATAATCTGGCACATGCCGAGACAAACGATTCCATTCAGGCAATTGAAGTGGAAGTTTCTCCGAAAATGTCGGAATACAGTACTTCGATTATTCTCAACGAAGGGCTGTTCCAGCGCATCAAAGCCGTTTATGACCAACGCGACAACCTGAAACTTCGTCCCGATCAGCGCAAATTGCTGGAGGATACCTACGAATCGTTTGCTGAAAACGGTGCAAACTTGGACGAGGCTGGCAAAGAGAAATACCGCAAACTGTCGGCTAAACTTTCCATGCTGACCCTGACTTATGGTCAGAACGTTCTCAAAGCTACGAACGCTTGGACCAAACTCATCACCGATGAAGCACAACTGGCAGGCTTGAACGATGATACCAAAGGCATGCTCAAAGCCAACGCTGAAAAGAAAGGGCAAAAAGGTTGGTTGCTTGACCTCAAACCGACCACTTATATTCCTGTGATGAAGGATTGCGACAACCGTGCTTTGCGTCAGGAGTTGTACATGGCATACAACACCCGTTGCATTGGCGGCGAGTTTGATAACACGCAGAATATTATTGACATAGCGAATACCCGCCTTGAGTTGGCACAACTTTTCGACAAACCGGATTTTGCAGTTAAGTCGTTGCACAGAACCTGCGCAGAAACCGAAGAAACGGTAATGAACTTCCTCAACCAGCTTCGCGATGCCTACATGCCTGCTGCCAAAGCCGAAGTGCAGGAATTGCAGGAATACGCTAACGGTCTTGGTTTTGAAGGAGAAATACAACCGTGGGATTGGTCGTATTACAGCAAGAAACTTCAGGACGAAAAATACAGCATCTCTGATGACGTGCTTCGTCCGTATTTTGAACTTGAATCATTGAAACAGGGTGTATTCGGCTTGGCAAAACGTCTCTATGGACTTACCTTTGTGGAGAACAAAGACATTCAGGTTTATAATCCCGAAGTGTCCGCATACGATGTATTTGACAGCAAGGGCAAGTATCTCGCCGTTTATTACAGCGATTTCCATCCGCGCGACGGTAAACGTGGTGGCGCTTGGATGAACAATTTCCAGGAGCAGTTCAAATTGGGCAAAAAAGATCATCGTCCGCATATCGTGAACGTAATGAACTTTACTCGTGCAACAGAAACCAAACCTGCTTTGCTGACTTATGACGAAGCCGAGACTTTCCTGCATGAGTTTGGTCATGCTTTGCATGGCATGCTTTCCCGCTGCTATTATTCTTCACAATCCGGTACAAGTGTACCGCGCGATTTCGTGGAATTGCCTTCACAGTTCAACGAGAACTTCCTCGGTGAGAAAGAGTTTCTGGATACTTTTGCCAAACACTATGAAACCGGCGAAAAGATGCCCGAAGACCTGATTGAAAAAATCAAAGCCTCGAACAATTACCACGCAGCTTATTCCTGCGTACGTCAGTTGTCATTCTGCTATCTTGACATGGCTTGGCATATGTTGCATGAGCCGTTCGTAGTGCCGGAAGGCAAGTCTGTTCAGGAAGCTGTGATTGAATTTGGTAACAACGCCATGGAACAGGTGCGTGTTTTGCCGAATATTGCCGGAACGCAAATGGAAACGGCGTTTACGCACATCTTCTCGGGTGGCTACGCTGCCGGATATTACAGCTATAAGTGGTCCGAACTCCTTGACGCGGATGCGTTTGCGCAGTTTAAGAAAGCACAAGCAGAACGCGGTTCAATCTTCGATAAGAAGACCGCAGATTCTTTCCGCGAGAACATTCTTGAACGCGGCAAAACGGAGGAACCGATGGTATTGTATCGTCGTTTCCGTGGCGGTGAACCGACGATTGATGCGCTGCTTGAACGTGACGGTATAAAAAAATAAACTATGACCCTGCAATTTTTAGGCGCAGCAGAAGAGGTCACGGGTAGCAAGCACCTCTTGACCACAGATTCCGGCAAGCGGATATTGCTGGATTGTGGTATGTATCAGGGCAAAGGTATGGAGACAGACGCCGCCAACCGCGATCTCGGCTTTGACCCGACAACGATTGATTACGTCATTCTCACACATGCCCACATCGACCATTCGGGACTCGTGCCCTATATATGGCGTCTCGGTTTCCGTGGGGACGTGTTATGCACACCTGCAACGCGTGACTTGTGCGCGATCATGTTCCAGGACACGGCATTTATTCAGGCGCAGGACGTCCGTTGGTACAACAAGAAAATGGACCGGCTGCATAAACCCAAGATTACGCCTCTCTATGATTCCAACCATGCGGAACGTTGTATGCGGCTCTTTATGACAGTTGGCTACGACCGTCGCTATCGCCTTTTTGATGATGTCTTCCTGACCTTCACCAATTCAGGGCACATGCTTGGTTCGGCAGTAGTGACACTTGAAGTGCGCCGCAAGTCCGGCGAGTGGGTTAAGATTGCTTATACCGGTGACATCGGGCGCGAAAAGAGCCACATCCTTTGCTCGCCAAAGCCTTTCCCGCAATGTGATTATCTCATTTGCGAATCAACATACGGCAACCGTCTCCATGACGATGTACTTGTTTCGGAAGAGCAGTTGCTTGGCGTAGTGGATGACACGTGCGTTTACAAAAAGGGCAAACTCCTTATTCCGTCTTTCTCGGTCGGACGTACGCAGGAAATAGTATATGTGCTCAACCGTCTTTACAACGATGGTCGCTTGCCGCATATAAATGTCTATGTCGATTCGCCGCTGTCGGTCAATGCAACGCATATTTTCCGTATGTACATGGACGAGCTGAACGAAGACGTACAGGATTCTTTGCGTTTTGACAACGACCCGTTTGGATTCAACACGCTGCATTATATTACGGACATCCGTGAATCCAAGGCGTTGAACCACAGCGATGAACCGTGCATCATCATTTCCGCTTCGGGTATGATGGAAGCTGGTCGTATCAAGCATCACGTTGCCAATCACATTGACGACCCGAGTACCACCATTCTTATCGTTGGTTATTGCACGCCAACGTCTCTCGGTGCACGTATTCAGGATCCGACCCGCAAATGGATTTCCATCTTTGGCTACGACCATCGGATTAAGGCGCAGATAACTAAGATTGAAGGTTTCTCCGGACATGGTGATTGGCGCGAAATGATTGATTACCTGACCAAGAGCCTTGAAGTGGCTCAGGTTAAGCACACATTTATCGTGCACGGCGAGCCCGACGCACAATCCAAATACAAAGACCATTTGTATGAATCCGGTTTCCGTGGTATTACCATTCCTCACAAAGGCGAAGAAGTCGAATTATGAGCATAGACGAACTATATAATATAATATATAAAGGTGTACCCGTTAGCGTCTCTCAGGAGGCTCTTGCACGTGTAAGGGAAAGTTACGCTTTCCTGCGTGATTTCGCCCGCGACAAGGTCATTTACGGCATTAATACAGGCTTTGGACCGATGGCGCAGTGGCGTGTAGAGGATAACCACCTCAAAGAACTGCAATATAATATTATCCGTTCGCATGCAACAGGAGCCGGTCAGCCTTTGGCGGATGATTACGTCCGTGCTGCGATGTATGCCCGTCTTGGCAGTTTTCTGCAAGGGAAGAGTGGGGTGCATGAGAAAATTGTGCTTCTTTTGACGGAGTTCATCAACCGTGGCATTATACCCTTTATCCCCGAACATGGCAGTGTCGGCGCATCCGGTGACTTAGTACAACTGGCGCATATTGCGCTTTGTCTTATTGGCGAAGGACAAGTCCGCTATTCTTCTTCTGATACTTGGCTTCCAACCTCCGAAATCCTTGCGAAAGAAGGATTGAAGCCGCTGAACATCCACATCCGCGAAGGATTGAGTGCTACTAACGGCACAAGTGTCATGACCGGAATAGCTGCCATCAATCAGCTCCACGCGGAGAATCTGTTGCATTGGGCGGTGCTGGCGTCCGTTTGGATGAACGAGATTGCCGCTTCCTACGACGATTTGATGTCCGAGCCTTTGAATGTAAGCCGCCACCACGACGGACAGATACGCATTGCCGCACAAATGCGCGATCTCGCTATGGGCAGCAAACGCCTCCAACAGCGCGAACATGCGCTATACAACGGAAAGCATAACGAACACATCTTCAAAGACAAAGTGCAGCCATATTACAGTCTCCGTTGCACGCCGCAGATTCTTGGTCCTATATTGGAAACACTGGATAATGCCCACCGCATTATCGACGAGGAACTGAATGCCGCTTCCGACAACCCGATTATTGACCCTGAAACGCAAAATGTCTATCATGGCGGCAACTTCCACGGCGATTATATTTCCTTTGAGGAAGACAAGGTCAAGATGGCGATGGTGCGCCTTGCCATGACGGCGGAGCGCCAGCTCAATTACCTTATGCACGACCGCATTAACGGCATTCTGCCGCCTTTCCTCAATCGTGGCACGCTTGGCTTGAACTACGGAATGCAGGCGATGCAATTTACGGCAACAAGCACAACGGCGGAGTGCCAGACGCTTGCCATGCCTAATTACGTCCATTCCATTCCGAACAACAACGATAATCAGGACATTGTCTCGATGGGCACGAACACGGCGGAAATCTGCGCCAAGGTCATTGACAACGCGTATCAGGTTATGTCTATTTTGCTCATGGCACTTGCTCAGGCAACCGATTGTCTGGACATCCGCAAAGACCTTGCTCCCGCCACGGCAAAGATTTATGATGAAGTTCGCAATTTTATTCCCGAACTCATCGAAGACCGCCCGCATTATGAAGAAATAGAAAAAATCATTGAATATTTGAAGCAACTATGAAATATGCATTAGTTACCGGCGCAAGCCGGGGTATTGGTAGAGCTGTAGCAAAGCGCCTCGCGTCTGATGGCTATGCCGTGCTGATTAACTATCAGCAGAATGAAAAAGCGGCACAAACCGTCAAGGACGAGATTGAAGCAGCCGGCGGACAAGCCGAATTGCTGCGTTTTGATGTCGGCAACAAAGATCAGGTCGAAACTGCCTTGAACGCTTGGCGTGAAGCGCATCCTGATGAACATATTCACGTGCTTGTCAATAATGCCGGAATCCGTCGCGATACGCTGATGGTCTTCATGCAGGACGCAGAATGGCAACAGGTGCTCGACACCAGCTTGCAAGGTTTCTTCTTTGTCACACGGGCTTTGCTCCAACCGATGTTAACTGCCCGCAGCGGACGCATTATCAATATTGCTTCTATTTCCGGCGTGAACGGGCTTCCCGGACAGACGAACTACAGCGCAGCCAAAGCGGCGATTATTGGTGCAACACGTTCGCTTGCAAAAGAAGTTGCTTCACGCAAAGTCACCGTGAATGCAGTTGCTCCCGGCTTTATAAAAACTGATATGACGGCTGGATTGGACGAATCATCACTCAAGCAGATGATTCCCGCAGGTCGCTTCGGCACGCCTGAAGAAGTGGCGGCTGTAGTGGCGTTTTTGGCTTCAGACGAGGCTTCATATGTTTCTGGACAGGTTATTGGCGTAACAGGTGGATTAGGATGAGAAAGGTTGTAGTTACAGGAATAGGGATTTGGGCGTGCATCGGCAAAAATACTGCCGAGGCAAACGAAAGTCTGCACGAAGGTCGGAGTGGAATAGGAATAGATACTCTTCGCAGTGAATATGGCTTCCGAAGTCCGCTCACGGGACTTGTGCCCGAACCTGACCTCAAACCGTTTCTGCATCGCCGTTTACGCGTAGGTTTGTCACAGGAAGCGGCATATGCTTATATGGCTTCCCGCGAAGCGTTTGAGCAAGCCGGTGTAACCGATGAATACCTGCTCAACAATGAAGTCGGCGTACTTTTTGGCAATGACAGCACTGCCAAACCGACGGTCGAAATGCATGAGACAATGCTTGCCAAGCATGATACGCAACTGCTTGGTTCCGGATTGATTTTCCAATCCATGAACTCGACCGTCAACATGAATCTCAGCACGATTTTCCACCTGCGTGGCATCAATTTCTCTGTCAGCGCGGCATGTGCAAGCGGAAGTCATGCCATCGGTTTGGGCAAGATGTTTATTGAGCAGGGCTTGCAGGATATGATTCTTGTCGGTGGCGCACAGGAGGTCAATCCGTATGCGATGGCGGCGTTTGATGCGCTCAGCACGTTCTCTGTCCGTACGGATGAACCCGCAAAAGCGTCACGTCCTTTTGACAAATCCCGCGATGGATTGGTCCCGTCGGGTGGGGCGGCAGCGCTTGTTTTGGAAGATTATGACCATGCTATCGCGCGTGGTGCAACTATTTTGGCGGAGGTCGTGGGTTACGGTTTCTCCTCCAACGGCGCCGGAATCAGCGAACCGAGCGAGGAAGGCAGTTTCATTGCCATGTCCCGCGCGTTGGCAAATGCAGGCGTTTCGCCCGCAGACATTGACTACGTCAATGCACATGCCACTTCCACGCCGCAAGGCGATAGGGAGGAAGCACTGGCTTTGAGCCGGCTTTTCGGCAACAGTCGCACATGGATATCTTCCACCAAATCCATGACCGGACACGAATGTTGGATGGCGGGAGCTGCGGAAGCCGTATATTCGATTCTAATGATGCAAAACAGCTTTATTGCGCCGAACATCAACTTGGAGGAAGTTGATGAAGCCGCGCAGACCCTGAATATTGCCAAAAAACGCATAGACACACCGTTAAATCTCGTCCTGAGCAATTCCTTCGGCTTCGGCGGAACGAACAGCGCAATTATATTGAAGAAACTATGACCCTTACACCGAATTTGAAATCACAATATACCACGGAGCAGTTTTCCGCACGCGAAGCGCAAGAATTGGCACATGTCTATTCCTTTGGACCTGTTGTCTTTCAGGTGGCGCGATTGCTCGTCAAATACGGTATTTTGGATATGCTCGGCAACGCCAAAAACGGCATGACGGAATCCGAAATCGCCGAAAAGGCGCATTTGAGCCGCTATGCCGCCAAATGTCTTTTGGAATCGGCGCTTACCATGCACGTGGTGCTCATCGATACCGATTCCGACCGCTATACGCTTGCCAAAACAGGCTGGTTCCTCCTCAACGACGAAATGATTCGCACCGATATAGATTTCAACCACGATGTCAATTACCTCGGTTGGTTTCATTTGGACGAAGCGTTGGAGCAGGGCAAACCTGCCGGATTGAAGCATTTCGGCAACTGGCAGACCATCTACGAAGGTTTGAGCAGCCTGCCGGAACAGGTGCAAAAATCATGGTTTGGCTTTGACCACTACTATTCCGACCATTCCTTTGACGAAGCGCTGGAACTCATTTCAGGATACGCGGGTGTCTCGTCCGCGACAATATGCATCCTTGACGTTGGCGGCAACACCGGACGCTTTGCTTTGAAGGCTGTCGCGGCGAATCCAAACATCCATGTCACCGTTTGCGACTTACCGCAACAGCTTGAACTCATGCGCAAAGCGATTGCCGGCAAATCCGGCGCGGAGCGTATTGACGCAATGCCGATGAACCTGTTGGACAAAGCGCAAGATTTCCCGACCGGCAAAAAATACAACGTCATTTGGATGTCTCAGTTTTTGGATTGTTTCGGAGAAGACGAAATCATCAGTATTCTTTCCCGCGCCGCGAAAATCCTTACGCCGGATGCACGCATTTTTATTATGGAAACACTGTGGGACAGACAGTTATATGCACCTGCTGCATTCTGCCTCACGCAGACTTCGCTATATTTCACGGCTTTGGCGAACGGCAACAGCAAAATGTACAACACGGATGACATGACGCGTCTCATTCATACCGCAGGTCTGGAAATAGAGACCATTCACGACAACCTCGGACAAGGAGGACACAGTATATTGATTTGTAAATAATTATCTATATGACACGACAGGAAATAGAACAAATTGTAACGAACTTTCTCATTGAGGATTTCGAGATTGAACCCGAACTGATCAAGCAGGAAGCTTTGCTCAAGAACGATTTGGGCATTGACAGCCTTGATTTTGTGGACATCGTTGTTATTGTCGAGCGCGAGTTTGGCTTCAAACCGCAGGCAAACGAACTCAAGCAGGCGAAGACGCTTGCCGACTTCTGCGATTACATCGAAAAACAGCTCTGAACACATAAAACATTACACAATAAACATTACACATGATTAAAACTATTCTTGATTTCCCGCAGCCCGGAATACGTTTTCTGGACATTACGCCATTTCTCCTTGATCCGCAGGAGGTCAAAAAGGCGCTGGATGCACTTTGTGCGCAAGTGACAGCGGTTGCCAACGGCGAACCGATTGTCATTATCGGTCCCGAAGCACGCGGATTTATTTTCGGTGCGATGGTCGCTGCACGTCTTGAGATGCCGTTTTTCATGCTCCGCAAAGCGGGCAAATTGCCGGATGATGGTTCGCAGGTTTCTTTCAATGCTGACAAGGAATACGGTTCCTCGAAGTTCGTGGTGAACATGGCGGATTTGCAGGAACTCAAAAGCAAAGGCTTCCGGAAAGTCGTTATTTTGGATGACATTTTGGCAACCGGCAACA
>CAJOFT010000023.1 GCA_905234025.1 Paludibacteraceae bacterium | reverse complement strand
CAGGGAATTCTAAAACGCTGCAAAGGTACAACATATTTTTGATATACGCAAGAGATGAGAGAATTTTTTGGCAGAAAAACGGAAGAAAATGTAATTTTTTTGTAGGATTCAGAAAAAAGTAGTAACTTCGGACTCCGCCTTGCGTTAGAACGCAATTCCCCCGAAATTACGTTCGCAGAGTTCTGCGAACGACAATCTTTTTCCGCAAAAATCCATTTTATGCGAGCATAATGGAATTTTTACGTCAAAATCTTGTACATTCAATTTTTTTGTAGTAATTTTGCAGGCGGAAACGGAAAGTAGAACAGTTTAGCAGGCGGAAACGGAAAAGTATGAAGAATATACGTAATTTTTGTATCATCGCACATATCGACCACGGTAAAAGCACATTAGCAGACCGTATGCTCGAAATGACCGGCACAGTGGATGTGCGCGGCATGGAAGCACAAGTGTTGGATGATATGGACCTCGAAAAAGAACGCGGTATCACCATCAAAAGCCATGCCATACAAATGGCGTATAGACCAAAGTCGAGAGCTGAGAGTCAAGAGCCGAGAGAATATATTTTGAACCTGATAGACACTCCGGGGCATGTGGACTTTTCGTATGAGGTGAGCCGCAGTATTGCCGCGTGTGAAGGTGCGCTGTTGGTGGTTGATGCGACTCAAGGCGTGCAAGCACAGACAATCTCGAACCTGTACATGGCTCTTGAGCACGACTTGGAAATCATCCCCGTAATGAACAAATGCGACATGGATGCCGCTATGCCGGACATGGTGGAGGACGAGATCATCGACCTGCTCGGCTGCAAGCGCGAAGACATACTGCGGTGTTCCGCCAAGACCGGTGAAGGTGTCGAAGCCATATTGGACGCGATAGTAGAACGTATTCCCGCTCCTGAAGGTGACCCAGACGCTCCGTTGCAGTGCCTGGTGTTCGACAGCGTGTTCAATCCGTTCCGCGGCATCATCGGTTACTACAAAGTGGTGAACGGCACGATGCGGACAGGTGACCGCGTGCGGTTCGTGAACACGGGCAAGGAATACGACGCGGACGAAGTAGGCGTACTGAAGATGGACATGCTGCCAACAGGCTGTATATCAGCAGGTAACGTGGGTTATATCATTTCGGGTATCAAGACCTCGACAGAAGTGAAAGTGGGGGATACGATTACGCATGTGGCACGTCCCTGCGACAGCGCCATTGACGGTTTCCAAGAAGCCAAGCCGATGGTGTTTGCAGGCGTTTATCCGATAGAACAGGAAGATTACGAGGATTTGCGCAGTTCGCTGGAGAAGTTGCAGTTGAATGACGCGAGTCTGAGTTTCCAGCCGGAAAGTTCGATGGCATTAGGTTTCGGTTTCCGCTGCGGCTTCCTCGGTCTGCTGCATATGGAAATCGTGCAGGAACGATTAGACCGCGAGTTCGACATGAACGTGATAACGACGGTTCCGAACGTAAGTTACAACGTGTATCTGAAAGACGGAACGTTAGTGGAAGTGCATAATCCTGCGGGCATGCCAGACCTGACCGTGATAGACCGGATTGAGGAACCGTATATCCGTGCGTCGGTGATAACGACAAGTGCGTATATAGGACCGATTATGACGCTGTGTCTCGGCAAGCGCGGCGAGTTGGTGAAGCAGGAATATATATCGGGTGACCGGATGGAACTGCTGTTTGACATGCCTCTCGGCGAAATCGTGATAGACTTTTACGACAAACTGAAATCCATATCCAAAGGCTATGCGTCGTTTGACTGGCATACGAACGGATTCCGTCCGTCGAACCTCGTGAAGTTGGACATCCTGCTGAACGGCGAGCAAGTGGATGCATTATCGACCTTGACGCACCGTGACAATGCGGTGGACTTTGGACGTCGGATGTGCGAGAAACTGAAGGAACTGCTGCCGCGGCAACAGTTTGACATCGCCATTCAGGCGGCTATCGGCGCGAAGATCATCGCCCGCGAGACGGTTAAACAAGTGCGTAAAGACGTGTTGGCAAAGTGCTACGGCGGTGATGTGAGCCGTAAACGCAAGCTGTTGGAGAAGCAGAAACGCGGAAAGAAACGCATGAAACAAATCGGTAACGTGGAAGTGCCGCAGAAAGCGTTCTTAGCGGTGCTGAAGCTTGATTAGCAGTGACGGATGATGTAATAGGGGATGTTGAGGGCTTGTATCTCGGCTTCGTAGCGGTTGAAGAGCTCCAGACGGATGTCGGGATTCTCGCGCACAGGGTCAGGCACCCACGGAAGGTCGGGATAACAAAGCAAATAGACATCCATCGGATAACGGTGAAGTGCTTCGATTAACCAATCGGGGCACTTGTTGTATTTGTGTTCGAACCAGACTTTTGTGACGATTAGTTCGGTATCGAAGAAGATTTTCTCATTTTCACATTTTCGCATTTTTTCATTTGTGAGGCTTTGGAGAAGAGAGATTTGGTGGCGGGCGATGGCTTCGACATCTTCAAAGGTGTAAGGACGGTTGAGGTTCTCCATGTACGTGCGGGCATATTCCGGCACCAGAATGCCGTTGTAACGCTTGGCGAGATAGCTCGCCAAGGTGGATTTGCCGGTTGATTCGGGACCTATGAGACCGATGAAGTGACTCATTTAGCGGGTGAGCATGAGTTTGATGTTGAGTCCGACATTGTCCGCCTTGACAGGGTAAGAAGACGAAATAAGCGGTGTCGTACCCTGGTGGTCGTAGAAGAGCTGGAGACTGATCTTCTGCGAGAGGACATAATCCGCGGCAATCTTGATGGCGAAGACCTTGTTGCCGGAAGAAGCCTGCGTCAAACCTTCTTCGACCTTGCGGAGCAGGGTTGTGATCTTCTTGTAACTGAGGTCAACGGTCAGTTTGAGGTCGTTGGAAACCTTCTTCTGGACGCCGTTCTTGTTCTTTGCCATGAAGTTGAGGTTCTTGATGGTGTATCCGCCGCCAACAACGAACTCGTCGGTGTGTCCTTCGGTGATTTGCACGGAGGTGACATTGAGCGCGAGGTTACGCTGCTTGCGGTACTCGAACTTCGCGGTGAGGGAGTTCTTCATGGCGAGATTGAGACCGACGAGCGGTGAGAACGTCTCGGAGATGCTAACGGATGAGATGTCATATGCGCCGGACGGAGTGGGGTTGTCAGTAGAGACATCGCGTATGAAGCCGACCATTTTGTTGTCTCCGTCTGCGGGTACCCACGTGGAGAAGCTGGTGTAAGACCCTATATTATATTTACACGTGTACGCGTGCGTGAGGGTGACGGATTTGAAGTGGTCGCGCATCCAGGGTAAGCGTCCGAGTCCGTCGTATGTGACGCTCCAGTTCGGGAGGATGCTGAGGAATCCGAGGAAAGGATTGAGGCTGACTTTCTCCGCGCTCTTGCCTGTATATGCGGCAAGGAAGGCAGGCACAAGGACATCAGAAGAGGTGGATGACACTTTTCCGTTCTTGGGATCGTAAACCTGCCCGGCTTTGTCGTGCCCTTTCATGAAGCCGACATTGCCCGGATAATGCAAGCCGTTGTACTGCTCCTGCACACGTCCCAAAACAACGGCACGGTTCTGAATAAATTGGTCAAATGCCGCGTTGGCGAAGTTCTCGTCCTGCGTGCCTGTGCGCATGAACGCCGTTCCGATAGCTACCTGCGTTATGTTGAAGGAACCTGAGAGGTTCTCCTGCATGTGGTAGTCTCCGGGCGTTTCGGGATTCATTGCGTAGAGGAAGCTGTTGGACTGTGCGATGTAACGTTTTCCGTTCAACTGAATCTTCAGTCCGGGCAGCGGTTCGAGGTTAATCTTTATGTCGAAGTCCTCCGTGTTGGCGCGTGTAGCGGGCTGCACGACGGATGAGTCTCCGCTGAGCCAGTTGTTCGAGATGGCACGGTCCATGAAGTTGTCCGGGATGAAGCCGAACGCAAAGTCCCAGCCCGGTGCATAAAGTCCGTCTTCGCGGGTTTGTCCCATGAATCCGACCTTCGGTTTGAAGCCGGGCACGGTCATGGAGTTCGTGCGGCGGTAGGTGACTTGTACGCGGCGGATCATCGTGCCGACGTAAGCAAACATGTCTCCTGCCACTTGTGCAGGCGTGCGGCTGTTCGGGTCTTTGGTGGTGACTGTAACAACCAGTGCTTCGCAATCGGCTTTAGGCGTGATAGAAACCTTGTTGTTGTCCACGGGTTTGAAGGAAACAGGAATACGTTTTCCCGCCGTGTCGGCAGCCGTAATGACAACCATTTCCGAGCCGAGGCGGTGTGTGATTTCCTGTGCAACACCCTTTTCCGCTTTCACGGTTTGCGAGTAAGTCTTTGGCTTGAACGGACGTCCGCGGCGGTTGCCATAACGTTGCGTCATCTGCTTCCAGTACTTCGATTTGTTATAGAGTGTCTCGAAGTTGATGCCCCCGTCAATCTGCCACGACTGCACGGAGGAGACGGTGTTTCCGAGGTCGTGCTCGGTATCAGAAGCCGTTGTGCGTGCCCAGTTGTAGTTGGCGTTATAGGACGCGTTGGCGGAGAGTGCCTCGATGTACGGAATACGGTTAAAAGGTACGTTCCACGAAGCGGTGAATACCTGCTGGTAGGTGTATGGCGTTCCCCAACGGGCAAGACTGCGCTGGATGGTGTCTTTCCAAGCCTCGTAGTAGTCGTTGGTGAAGTGGTATTCCTCAATAATCTCCTTGGCGTATTGTCCTTCTTCCACGGTTGAGTTCATTGCCGTCTGGAAGCTGAACTTCATGTTCTTCGTCAGGTCGTACTTGAAGTCGAAGTTACGGTCCCAAGTGAAGTCTTTGGAATGGGTGATGTCCATTTGCACGTTCGGGTCGGCGTTGAAGTCGCGCAGTTTCATGTGCGAGAAGGTGCGGTGCATGTTCGTATTGAAGCCCCACGACTGCGGCAAGTAGTAGAAGTTCAGTTCTTTGAGGAGCTTGACTTTCGCGACTTTCTCGTTGTTCTTGAAGGGTTCCCACGGCTTCGGGTTGAAGGAGTAGGCGTACTGGAAGGAACCTTTATGGTCGGTTGTGCGGTTCTTCTCCATGTCTGGCGAGTGCTCGTTCTGCTTCATATAAGAGGCTGAAATGGAGAAGTTGGCAGGGTCATAGAACATGTCCTGTTTCTTGGACTTGATGTTGACCTTCAGGTTCGTGACGGAGAAGTTCGTGGACTCGACCACGGTGTTCGCCATTTCCTTTATGGAGTCCTTTTCCGCCTTTGTTTCGTAGGTGTCAAGGCTTTCGGACAGTTTGACGTCCGTGTCCAGCGGGTCAAATTCCGGCGAGGTGGTGTGCTTTGAGTATGCGACATAAACCGGTATCTGGAGTTTGGCTTTCTCGGGGAAGAGACGTCCGACTTCCATTGCCGCGGAGACGGAAATCTGGTAGATGTTGTCCATGTTCCGGTCAAGGACGTTTGACTCGATGCTTCCGTAACCGGCGGTTTCCAGTTGTCCGGCAACATTTACCTGGGCAATGTCGCTGATGCCGAGTGAAGCGTTTGCCATTGCAGCCACACCACCGCTTTCGTTAAATTCGCACAAGCGCATTTCGTTCACCCAAATCTCGCCGCTGGTCGTTTCAATGCCGTTGTTCCGGATACCGATCATGATACATTCGACTTCCTGCAGGGTCGGGTTACCGAGTACGGTTATCCTGTGCTGCGGGTGGTTGTTTTCCTCGTCGTAGATGATATACGGGATGTTGTTGCCGACCGTAGTGTTGCCGCTCCGTTTGTCTTTGTTGCGCTGGGTCTTGGCTTTCGTGAAGACGGATAGCGGGAAGTCGATGTAGTTCTCTTTGGGCCAAACCTTGTAACGGTCGTTGTCGTTATCGTTGTTGTAAATGCCGGGATCAGTAAGATTGAGCGGAATCTCGTACTCGTAGTAGTTGTTCTTGAGGTCTGTTCCCAAACGGATGAAGCAGCTCAGGTCTCCGTCCTTGAGGTTAGGCGCTTCTTCCATCTGCTCGGCGTGCACGAACATCTGTATGCGTTTGTAGTTACGCATGTCGTAGGTGGTGTTCTTATAGACTGCACGTGCGTCTTTGGGCGACAGGTTATGTACGCGCAGCACCATGGACTGTTCGTTCAAAGGCACGAGTTGCGCCTGTCCCGGGTCGGTTTGGCGCGACACACCAGGTGGCAGAATATAGTTCACGGGCACCTTGTTGTTGTTCTCCTCAATGTTCACGGCTTCGACGTCTATGGATGCGCCCGTGTTCACGGTGGTTCCCATCGGGTAGAGATCCTTTGTGTATGTGCGCCACTCGCCGCGTACCAGTGAGAGTGTTGCAAAACGCAGGTGTGTCTCGTGCTGGCAGCCTGTCATATACAGACGCATGAAACGAATCGACTTGAAGTTACGCATGTTGCCGATGACACGCATGTTCGAACTGTCTCCGCGGAGCGGAATCTTGAACTGATACCAAGCCACGTCCACCGTTTCACCGTTGCGGAGGTGTACTTTGGCGATTTTCCGTTCGGCAATATGCTGTTTGCCGACTTCCATCATATCCGGACGCAGGATTACTTTGTACTGGTAGTAACGTTCGATTTCGTTGAGGGTGTTGTCCTGGTTGATGTCCTCAATATCCGGCGTCAGGGTTGATGCCGTGCCGTAACTCTCGGTCTGGCTTTCGCTGTCGGGCGAGTTGCCTTCCGTTCCGTTGAAACGTTTGTAGCGGTCGAGGATGGACACTTGTGCATTGTCGTAATCAGTGCCGCGGTAGTAATGGTATTTGTCACCTGCCGGGTCATTGAACGGCGAGAACGGGTCATTCTCCCAGGAACGGACAACAGCAGGATTGGTCACTTTTTTGCGCAGGTCGTCCACGTATTTCTTGTACGGCTGTTCGCCGCGGTAAGTGAACTCAAACTCCTGCTCAGTGCTCAAACCGTTCAGACCGACGTCTTGCCGCGGACGGGAGCCCGCTTCGTTGGAGAAGGCAACCGTGGTGGAAGTGGTGCGCGGAACGTAACCCCAACGGGTTGTATCAATGCGGTTCTGGTCATTGTCGCTGACGGGCAGACCATGCTCGAAGCTCTTTTTGCCGTCGCGCAGGATATCTTCGCTGATGTCGCCGAGGTTGATATACAACTCGCCTTCATAACCGTCAGGGTTTGTCAGTGCCGGATCCATCAGCCAGAATTCAATGTATTCGATGTTCGCTTTCTCGAAGTCTGTATTGTCGAGTTTGCGCATAATACCACCCCAACGCTGTTGCGGGTTGCTCAGTTTACCATCCGTGTTGATTTCATCGGCGCTGATGTTGTACGGACCGCGCTCTTCCGGATAGAAACTCAGGTTCAGCAGGCTCAGACGGATGTCTTCGTTTGATGCAGCCTGTCCCTTGGTCGGATAAATCTCTTCTTGCAGCACGATACGTGTGCGGTGGTCGCTGAGTGCATTCAGGTCGTCCTTGATGTACGAGGGTGTGTTCGTCTGCGGATAGCCGAAAATCGGGTCCACGTGATACCAGTTGATCAGCGCCCTGTTGCGGTTGTATTTGATGTCGTTGCTTAATTTGGCATCCTCGTTGTTGAACTGTTTGGAAGATCCCGGGTCATAAGGCGTTGAGGCAAGGAACCAGTTGTTGGGGTAGTGTACGTCGATGTTCACTTTCGTGGCTTCGAAGTCGTCTATATACGCCGTTCCTTCCGAACCGACATCGTTGGTATGTCCCGGAATGAGGTGTGCGAACTCTGCATTTACCTGGAACGTGGACGGAGCTGTTGCCGTAATCCACGGAATCTTGTCGATGGCATTGCTCAGCCACTGCATCTCGGTTTTCCAACTGGCGTTTACACCCCAGATGGTGTTTGCAAGCGGTTCCTGACCGGTATTGACTTTCGTGGTCAGCGGTTTCTCGCGCAGGTGCATCAACGTACCGCCAACTACCAGATCTTTGTTGAATTCGTATTCCAAATGCACGCCGAACAGGCTCTTGCGCTGCATTGAGAACGTGGACTGGTTCTCCAGTTTGCACTCCACGTTTGTGCCTGATTCCAGAATGGACTCGTTGAGAATGGTCACCGTTCCCATTGTGTAATCAACGGTATAATCGACGTTCTCAATCAGTTTGGCACCTCCGGCTGTGACCGTTACGCTTCCGCGCGGGACATTCATTGCGCCCAGACTGATCTGGCTGCCGTTCGTGCCTTTGTATTTACCTTTCAGGGTGAATTTGTTCTTTTCGGTCATTTCCTGTGCAATGACCAGCGTCGAGTCGTACAACTCCTGGAAAATATACCGTTCCGCAATCTTGTCATCGCCGATTTGCGATTTCAGGTAGCTTCCGAACGGCTCCAGCACGGGGAAGATCACCCGTCCGCCGCTTGACATGACGGTATAGCCTTCCACGTAGTCGAACTTGCCGTCCGGCGCACGGTTGTTCCGGCTATCCAAGCGGTCCAGTTGCATTACGCGCAGCAGTTGTTTGCCCTTGATTTTCGATTCGGAGAGATACTGTATGTCCGTTCCGATGGAGTCGTTGCGGTAATTGATGTACAACTCGAATTTCTCGTTGGATATAGTGGTTGCGCCGAGTGCATAGACGTTCTTCATCATCAGGTCCCACGTGCCGTATTTCTCGCCTTGCCGCGTCGGATTATATGCGTGCGGGGCGTTGATGCTCGATTTCAGCATCTTCAGCATCAATGTGGCAGGTGCTTTCAGTTCGTCACCGGCGTCCGTTGAGAACTCACCGACTTGGTAAACCTGGCCGTTGTAGGTGTACTCATATGCCACTGCCAGCACTTCGTCCTGGTTCAGCGCGGACTTCAGCGAGATGAATCCCAGCGCACTGTTCAGCGTATATTCGCTGCTTGCCAGCAATCGTGCCGACTCGATTTTCTCATACTCGTCCCCGCTGTCCATCATTCCTTGCAGCAAGGCACTGACCTGTTGGATGTCACGTATTCCCGCCATGGAAGTCACTTGTCCGTACAACTTGTTGGCATTGTTGTTCGGTGCCTGTGAGGTGGCAGTCAGCCACGCCGGATTATAGATATGTGTTCCGGATTCGCCCAAGTCCACGAATGCGGCAATATTACGTGCCTGGTCATAGTTTCCGCGTTTGTTCGTTACCCAGACTTCGATCTTGTTGATAGTAATGCCGCTTGCTACGTACGGAAGTGCCTGCATTGCCTGTTCATAGTTATCGCGGAAGAAATAACTGAGGAAGAAATGCCGGTTCTCGTCGTACTTGTCAGCATCTATTTCGAACTTCGTCATCTGCGCACCGCCTTGACTGTTGACGGTCTGGCTTTCGGAGTTCTGCTGTGAAATCAAGCCCTGGATTTTCAGTTTTCCGAACTTCAGCGTCGTCTTTAGACCGAACAACGCCTGGGTTCCGCGGATGAGACTTGAATTCAGGTCCATGGACACGTTTCCCGCCTCGATTAACTGGATGATGTCGTCTTCGTGACCTTTGTATTGGAGTTTCAGGTTTTGCTGGTCGAAGGAGAAGCTTGCCTCCGTGTTATAGTTCATCGTGAAGCTCAGTTTGTCGCCTACCTTGCCGTTCACGTTGACTTGGATTTTCTCGTCAAAGTCGAAGATATTGTTGTTCCGTGCCTTTTGGGTCAGTGACGGGTTGTCAATATACTGGTGCTTGAAGCCGAACAGCAGTTCCGCGCTTCCTTGTAGTTTGAGTTGCACGCCTCCGGGACCGAACACTTTGTCTGCCGGACCGATATTGAATTTCATGTCCGTGATGTCGAACTTCCGTTCGTTGTTGTGTTCCACTTCGCTGATTTTCTGCTGCCAGTAGCGGTGCATCAGTTCCCGTTCCGAGAAGTCCTTGTATTCGCTTTCCGTCAGCATATACGGCGTTGCTACGTCCGTATCGCCGATTTTGGTGTGAATGATATATCCGCCGGAGTAGGGGTCATAGATGACTTCTGTTTTGACATTTTCCGGATCTTGCAGGTCTATGCTGCTTTGCGGAGCCGTCAGGTCCTCGTAGCTGTTTGCTCCGAGTTGCTTCACCTTCACCGGCGCCATAATGGCGGAATCCGTCGGTTGATCCAAATCGTTTCCGTCAGTGTTGGTATCACTTGCCGTCGGTGTGTCCGAAGCAGGTGTTTGTGTCTGTTGCTGTTGCTGCTGTTGCGCTTCCTGTTCCTGTCGTGCACGTTCTTCCGCCATGCGCCGGTCATTACGGGCAGACGGAATAAGCGGCTGACGGGTTTGTGCAACTGCCAGCAGCGGCAATAACACGATAAAGAATAATATGATTTTACGGATTGTCAATTACGGGTGATGTTAAAGCATTTTCAACGCTTGCCGGATAACTGATTCCACACTTGCGGCAGAGTCTCCTTTGAGAATCTTGTCCACAGCTTTGGCGCTTGCTGCGGCTGCAAAGCCCAGCATGGTAAGTGCGCTCACCGCTTCTGTCTTGACGGGGCTTTCTTCGGTTGCGAACAGCACGTCCGAAAGAGGCAGATTGTCTTTTGTTGTGCCGTCGCCGAGGTCGATCTTCAGCACTTTGTCCTTCAAATCGACAATAATCCGCTGTGCCGTTTTCGGTCCCAGTCCTTTTATTTGTCCTAACGCGCGTGCATTACCTGTGGCGATAATCTGCCGGATTTCACCGGCGTTGTATGCGGACATAATCATCCGTGCCGTGTTGGCACCAATGCCGCTTACGGTCATCAGCATGATGAACAGTTCGCGTTCACCTTTGGTGAAGAAACCGTACAAGTCATGCGTGTCCTCGCGGATAATCTCGTTCACGAACAATTTGGCATCGGTGTTTTCCTTGCCCGCCAATGCTGAAAACGTAGGCAGCGTAATGTTGATTTCGTAGCCTACTCCCGCAGCCTCCAGCACGGCATACGTCGGGTTCAGTTCAGTCAGTTTGCCTTTGATATATTCTATCATAAATACCTTATATACACAAAAAAGCGCGCAAAGATACTGCAAATAATTGATATACGCAAATTTTCAGGCATTTTTTTTATAAAGAGCGACAAAAGAGCACTTTTTTTTGCGTATATGATTTTTTTGTTGTAACTTTGCACGCTAAAAGAAATTAAATCAACAATGATATGGCTTACAAGTTTACTTTTGAAAATGTAGGCGGTGCAACCCGCGTACGGATTCTGACGGGTGAGGACATCCGTCACCTGAATGAATTGGATCAGAAGATGTGGACGGTGCTTTCCTGTCCTGCGTCCGGTTTGGAGATTTCCAACGAAAGTCTTGCGCTCATGGACATCGACGGAGACGGTCAGTTGCGTCTGATGGAAGTGGTGAAGACCGCGGACTGGCTTTGCGAGAAACTCAAAGACCCGCAAATCCTCTTCAACCAGTCGTCTGTCATGGCGTTGGATGACATTGCCGACGAGGCGATCAAAGCGGTTGCCGTCAAAGTCGCCGGAGAAAGCAAGGAAATCTCGCTTGACGCGGTCAATGCGGCTATTGACGCGGTGACCATCACACCGGCTGCCGTTCCGGCTGCTCCGTTTGAGGCGGACGTTATGGCTGCATACAAAGCCAAACAGGCTGAATACGCCGCTTACTTTGAAATGGCGAAGATGGCGAAACTTGGACTGGCGGTTATTCCCGAAGATGCGGTCAAACCCGCTATGCCGGAGAAAGATTTTGCCGAAATGGGTGCGAAAATCGCTGCATATGATGCTGCCGTTGCTGCGGCTGCCGATGCTGATGCCGCGGCGCTTGCTGCGGGAAAGGCTGAATTTTCTGACTTGCGCAAACTTTTGTTGCTTGCACGCGACTTCTGCAAACTGCTCCGTAACTTCGTTACGCTGGAGGATTTCTATAAACGCGAAGCCGACCAGATGGCTATTTTCCAGGCGGGAACGCTTGTTATTGACCAGCGCGCATGCCGTCTCTGCATCCGCGTGACTGATATGGGCAAGCAGGACGCACAAGCCGGTGCAAGCGGAATGTTCCTCATTTATTGTGACTGCACAAGCAAGAAACTCGGCAAGTCCATGAAGATTGTTGCCGCGGTGACGATGGGCGAAATAAAGAACCTCAAAGTGGGCAAAAATGCCATCTTCTATGACCGTCAGGGCAATGACTGGGATGCTACCATCATCAAAGTTATTGACAACCCGATTTCCATCCGTCAGGCTTTCTGGAGTCCCTATCGCAAATTCGGCAACTGGGTAACCGACCTTATTAACAAATCTGCTGCGGAGAAGAATGACAAAGCCTTCACAGACCTCACTGATACGGCACAAAAGACTACTGCTGTTGCCACGGAAGGTGCTGCCGTAGAGAAGAAACAGGCATTTGACATTGCCAAGTTCGCCGGTATTTTTGCTGCCATTGGAATGGCGGTCGGCTTTATAGGTGAGTTCATCGCCAGTCTGGCAAGCGGCATTAACGGCACGCCGTGGTGGAAACTGCTTGTTTGGGTAGCGGCGATTATGCTGGTTATTTCGGGTCCGGCAATGATTATGGCTTGGATTAAGCTCCGCCGCCGCAATCTTGCGCCGATTCTTAACGCGAATGGTTGGGCAGTCAATGCGGACACGCTTATTTCCGTTCCGTTTGGCGCAACGCTTACCGAACAGGTGCAGTTCCCGTTCATGAAACTGACCGATCCGTTTGCCAAAGAAGGCATGGCGCCGTGGAAGAAAGCCCTGATTTGGATAGCTGTGATTATCGGTCTTTGCGGAATCGCATGCCTGGTACTGTGGTACATGGGCATTTGGCCGTTTGATGGGTGTGTCGTTTCCGAACCGCTTGAAGCTGCTGCCGAAGTCTGTGACTCCATTCCTGCTCAGGTGCAGTAACATACAACCGTATAAACACAAAAAGACCGCCTCGAAAGACGGTCTTTTTTATTGTTTCTTTGTTGCTCAACCAGGACTCGAACCCAGACAGACAGAACCAGAATCTGTAGTGCTACCATTACACCATTGAGCATCGCTTGAACTAAAACTTGCGCGACTTCCTGCTATGCACTCGTATAGCGCTTCGTTTTGTTCTACGCTTTTCGGTCCACAAACGCTCCGCTGGTTTGCGTCCCGAGGGAGCCATGCGGATAGTTCATTTTCAAAAGCGGCTGCAAAAGTACTGCTTTTTTTCGAACCCTGCAAATAAAAATGCACTTTTTTTGCGAAAAAGTGCATTTTTGTGGTATTTTCGGTCATTTTTCGGCTTATTTCATCTCCCGGGTCTTGTGTGGAATGGCTGAACGCGTCGCGTTGTAGCAGTCGTAGCACAGCCTGAAACGGTCTCTGCGGCAGAGGATGATCATGCCTATATTGAGTTGCCGTCCGCAGCACTCGCACGTATAGGGTTCCTTGTTCTTGTACTGCTGCTTGTCTACGCATTTGGTCAGACGTTCCATGATTGACGCTTTGTTGGCTTCGCGTTTGGCAATGGTCTCTTTGGTGTCCGGAGATTCGATGGGTTTGTTGGCGGCTGCTTGGGCGGCAACGGCGTTCTGAACGTTTTTCGGCGTGCTCACTTTGTGGGTCGAATCCACTACAAACGCCTTGGGCATTCGCGCAATAAGGTCTTTGTTCGACGCCCATTCCGAGAAGTGTGCTTTCTCGTAGTGCTTCAGAATAGCCTCGCTTGTGAGCATCAGTTTTGCCCCGCATTTACGGCAGTAATAAGTCGCTGTTTCACTCATAATCGCAGAATTTAGTGCGCAAAGTTAAAATATTTTTTTCATATACGCAAATAAAATTGCATTTTTTTACTTAAAATGTATAAAATAAGCCTTCAAATGCGCATTTTTCTCTATTCGTTCACGTGCGGAAATATATATTGGTCGTGCCACGTCGTGAATGACAGCCGCAGAGGAAGGATGTATTTTTTTGCTTTTTCCCAGCCTTTTGGCGCCTCATCAGGTACGATATGCGAAGCTGTTTGCGCAAACGTTTGTGCGTCCACGGCGTAATACTGCGAATCGGATTCCGTATAAAGCGTGATTGTCCAGTGCAGCAGGTCGCCGACGATAGTTATCGGCATCGTGTCGGGGTCGTACAGAAAATTGCCGATTCGTGCAAGCGTGGCATTCGCGCGCACGGCATACAACCGGTTGTCTTCGCTCACAGCCAGACCGATTAACTTCCTGTTGGCGGGTTCCACGGTAAACACCTGTTTCCACGGGATGATTTCTTCTTCTGCGCCGCCCTTTATTTCGCGTACGAACGGGGTGCCTTTCACCATCTTCATCTGGAACAGACGGTTGTTTTGGTCGGTCAGAAGGAAGCCGTTGTCATATTCTTTGCGGGGCGAGCCGTTTCCCCAAATCAGCTTCACGGGGAAGGCAAAACCGCGTTTCTCCAACTCGCGGGAGAACGAGAGGGACTTTGCTTTGAGCATGGAGTTCGTCTTGCAGTCGATGAATTCCAGACCTTTGTCTGTCAGTCTGAACACGTCCGGTGGCAGCGACAAATCCACATTTCCCGACTGGGACTCGAACAGCGTATAAAGCCCGATTGGCGGACGGTTCAGCTGCTTCGGAGAGGTCTTGAAATGGAAAGCATTCTGTTGTATCAGTTTGGGTGTTACGGCAACGCCGCCAATCGTATCGGGCAGACGTCCTTCCGCAATCAGTTGCCGGAACGCAAACAATGGCAGCAGCGAGTCACATTCATGTTTCGTAAACTCCTGACCTTTGAAATCATGGAAACGTTGTTGTCCGTTTTCGGTCTCAAAGCGGATAAAATCCTCGTCCATAAACGAATACAGTACAAACGGCGGACGTGTTCCGTCGGGTGTCAGCAGACTTACAAATGCCGGCAGCAGCCACACAAGCACTATTGCTGCCAATAATATAATAAGGTATCTGACGTTTTTCATAGTCCTTTTCCTGTTTTGAAGCGGTAAATACTGTAATACGGCAGCAGCACGCAACTTGCTGTCAGCAGCACCAGCAGCGGCAAGAAGCGGTTATACACTTCCGGCTGCGGCGTCAGGAAGAACAGCGCCAGCAGTGCTGCGGCAATGCACATTGCACCGACGCGCATTTTCCAGACGGGTTCCAGAATAATCCACGAAACAAACAGATAGCCGGCAATTCCGCCGATGTACCACGTCAGCATTGTCAGCAGCGTGTGACGGATCAGTTCCGCAGGTAGCCAAACGGCTTCCACTGCCCACAGCAGCGACAGGTTCAGCACGCCCGTAAGCACGAGGCAACATATTCCGTAGGCAAGCATCAGACCGATGCTCCATGTGTACGAAACCGGCAGGTGAAGCGTCAGTTTGATGCGTTTGTTCTGCATCTCCGGCAGCCATTGCACCACCGCCAGACAGACGCCTGCAAGCAGCGGCACGAACTGCATAAGGTTCACAAATATCATGTCCCGACCGATCATCGTTGCGATGGTTTCCACGGCTCCCGAGGTTGCAATTGTGCTTCGCAGCGACAGCAGCAGATAACCGATCAGACCTGTCGTGGACGCTAAAATCAGACACACTGCCAGGCGTGTCTTCAGCCACTCCTTTATGAATATAGATTTCAACATATCAGTACTTTCCCGTTAGTTCGATAAACGTGTCTTCCAGTGTCATGGTCGGCGTAATCAGTTCCGAAACGGGACATTGTTTCAGAATCTTCCCGTAGTCCATGATGATGCAATCATCCACCAGCCGTTCCAAGTCCTGGATAATATGCGAGGTCAGGAACACGGTCTTGCCTTTTGCTTTGCAGAAGTCCCGCAGATACTCCACGAACAGACGGCGGTAGCCCGGATCCAGACCTAAAGAGAAATCGTCCAGAATCAGCAGTTCCGGATCCTGTGCCATCAGCAGACCGAGTGCCACTTGCGAACGCTGACCGTTGGACATCTGGCTCAGGTGCTGGTAGTCTTTTACGCGCAGCAGACGCATCAGTTCATAGTATGCTTCACGGTTCCAGCGCGGGTAGAACGGCGCATAGAAGCGCTCAATCTGCTCAATCGTCATAAACGGGTACTGCACATGTCCTTCCAGCAGCAGACCTATCCGTTGGCGAACGGCGGGAGGCATAGTGCGCGAATCATAGCCCAACAAACGGCAGCTGCCGCTGTGCGGACTGATGAAGCCCGACAATATATTGATGGTGGTGGTCTTGCCGGTACCGTTTTTGCCCAACAGACCTAATATCCGACCTTTGGGTACGGTGAACGACAAGTCCTTGTAAATCAACCGTTTGCCGTAATAATGCGTCACACGGTCATACGCTATCATTATTTCTTCTTCCATATCTCTTATCCCTTGCAGGAACGATTATTCCCCTTTTTCACGCTGCAAAAGTACAACTTTTTTTTTACATGTGCAAAAAAAAGTGTACTTTTCCGCCAAAATAACGGTGTATGGTGTATGGTGTATGGTGTACGGTGTTTTGTAAGATTTAGAAAAAAAGCAGCACTTTTGCAGCGGATTTGCGAAACGCAAATTGCGTAGCGCAAATTGCACAATACATAAATCGTTGATTATGAGTGAATTATTGAATCCATTTGCCGTTTTTGGCTATGCCGGTGCACAGTACTTTTGTGACCGTGAAAATTTTGGACGCTATTCACCCCATTGGCGAGCATACAACGCTTCTCACCGGTGTTTATGGTGACTTTTCAGGAACAGGTCTCACGCCTTGGTCAGTAGGGCTTCGGTTAGGCTTCCTCGTTGGAAAATAAAAAAATCAGAACAATTACTGTTGCTTTCTAAAAGCAGCAGGGCTCATTCCTTCGTGGCGCTTGAAGAATGTGCCAAAATGGGACTGGTTCTGGAACCCGAGCTGATCGGCTATTTCCTGAATGGATTTAGTTGTGGTAAAGAGCAAAGTTTTTGCCCGTTGAACAAGGACGTGCTCGATACAGGAACTGGCAGTTATGCCGAGCGTCTGTTTGACTGTGTTAGCCACATAACGCGTGGTGAGACATAGTTGGTCGGCGTACCAATCGAGTGAGTGCTGCTGCTCACAATGGGTATCTACCAGATGCATGAAACGACCTGTTATCTCTTCGTTGCGGGACATTTCTCTGGAGCTCTGCTGCGGGAAATTATTGGCTTCTTCCTCCGCCAGATAGTAGAAAAACGACTTTATAAGATGGATTGCCGCTTTGCGGTCTTTTTCTGCTATTACCTCACGCATAAGGTCAAAATAATGAATCAAGAGCTGCATCTTCTTAGGACTAATATTCCAAACCGGGTGTACGTAAATATAGGCTGTGTATGCAAGCGGGAAATTCAAATTGAGTTCCAGCATAAACTCGCGGGACATAGATAACAC
>CAJOFT010000022.1:1265-20313 GCA_905234025.1 Paludibacteraceae bacterium | reverse complement strand
AAGAACGATGTTGTCATTGCCATTTCGCAATCCGGCGAGACTGCTGACACCCTCGCGGCAATTCAGCTTGCAAAAGAAAAAGGAGCGTTTATCTTCTCAATCTGCAATGTGGTCGGTGCATCTATTCCGCGTTTGAGCGACAGTGGCTGCTACACGCATGTCGGACCCGAAATCGGAGTTGCATCAACAAAAGCCTTTACGGCGCAAGTGACAGCATTAACGATGCTCGCACTCTGTATCGGTCGGGAGAAAGGAACTATCAGTCCGGAAAAATATCTGGCAGTTGTCCGTGAGTTGGGACAAATACCCGACAAAATAGAACTGGTACTCAAGCAGAACCAGCGTATTGCGGACTTTGCAAGAACTTTCACGTATGTGCAAAACTTTATATATTTAGGGCGCGGCTATAATTTCCCCGTAGCTTTGGAGGGTGCGCTCAAACTAAAAGAGATTTCATATATTCATGCGGAAGGCTATCCTGCCGCAGAAATGAAACACGGTCCTATAGCACTTATATCACAGGAAATGCCGGTGGTAGTTATTGCTCCGCAATGTGGTACGTATGAGAAGATTGTGAGCAATATTCAGGAAATCAAAGCACGGCACGGCAAAGTCATAGCTGTGGTGACAGAAGGAGACAAACTGGTGCGTTCGATGGCGGATTACACCATTACCGTGCCCGAAACAGAAGAATGTCTTACGCCATTGCTGACCGTCATCCCATTGCAACTGCTTGCTTATCATATTGCGGTTGTCAAAGGTTGTGATGTGGATCAGCCGCGCAATCTGGCAAAATCAGTAACTGTTGAATAAATGATAGAGAATATGTTATTACAGACTTTACAAATTGCTGCGAAAGGCATGCCGCGTGATTCGGTAAAGCAGGTGACTCGTGATATTGTGTCGCAGATGCAGGCAGACCCCGAAGCGTTCTGGCACGGAATAATGATGAGCGTGATAGATTTCGGTTTGCGCCTGTTGGTTGCGCTACTAATCTATATTATCGGTATCTGGTTGATCGGCTGGGTAAAACGTGGTATGAAACGGATGTTCGAGAAGCGCAAACTTGAGCCGACCTTGTCATCTTTTATTTCGTCCTTTGTCTCCATATCGCTGACAGTGCTCTTGATTGTCATATCCGTGAGCACGGTCGGAGTGGATACAACGTCTTTGGCGGCGCTGTTAGCAGCCGGAGGTATGGCGATTGGTATGGCGCTGTCAGGAACTGTGCAGAACTTCGCCGGCGGATTGATGCTGCTTGCCTTCAAGCCCTTCAAAGCAGATGATTTCATCGAAGCACAAGGTGTGACCGGCAAGGTCGTTGAAGTGAATATTACGGCAACGAAGATCCTGACGCCGGACAACAGGGTAGTTATTCTGCCGAACGGTGCCCTCTCGAATGGTGTGATAAACAATATATCAGGTCGTCCGTTGCGGCGTGTCGAATGGCTTGTGTCCGTGGCATACGGAGCGGATGCAGAGGCATGCAAGCAGACGATTATCGAACTTCTTGCTCAAGACAAGCGTGTGTTGCAGGCGGATACGGATATGAGCGCGCTGTACAAGTCGTTGAAAACGACCAAGTTCCAGTTGGCGTCCGTAGGCTACAAAATGGAATCAATTCCTGCTCCGTTTGTGGCGTTGAAGTCGCTCAATGAATCGGATATAACTTTTGTGGTGCGTTGCTGGGTCAAGTCGTCAGATTATTGGGACGTGTTCTTTGACATGCAGCAGACGTTCTATACCGAGTTGCCCAAACATGGCTTCGAGTTTGCTTATCCGCATGTGGAGGTTGTACAGAATTAACACTTAAAATTTCAATGATATGAAGATTGCAATTATTGGTTACGGAAATATCGGCAAAGCCGTAGAGCAGGCTGTACTGGCGGCACCGGACATGGTGCTGTCGGATGTATATCACCATAATGACAACCTGTCTCGCATTAAGGCGGATGTGGCGATATTGTGTGTACCTACACGCGAAGTGCCGGAATATGCACAAATATGTGTCAATCAGGGTGTTGCAACAGTCGATTCTTTCGACATACATTCCCGGATAGCAGGGCTGCGTAGTGAACTTATGCCGCTTGACAAAGCGCATAAGACGGTCAGTATCGTTGCTGCCGGTTGGGATCCGGGAAGCGATTCCGTTGTGCGTTCACTTATGCAGGCGATAGCACCGCAGGGTATAACGTACACAAACTTCGGACCCGGTCGCTCGATGGGACACACGGTTGCCGCCAAGGCAATTGAAGGTGTCCATGACGCGTTGTCCATGACAATTCCGCTCGGAACAGGCGTACATCGCAGAATGGTGTATGTCGAACTTGAAGAAGGCGCAGACCTCAAGCGTGTAGAGAAAATGATATTGAAAGACGATTACTTTGCGCACGATGAAACGCACGTAATCGCTGTGCCATCTGTGGCTGCACTCAATAACGTTGCTCACGGTGTGAATCTGGTGCGCTCGGGCGTTAGCGGCGCAACCCATAACCAACGTTTCGAGTTTAACATGACCATCAACAATCCCGCCTTGACGGGGCAGGTGATGGTTGCATGTGCCCGTGCTGCTGTCCGCATGAAAGAGGCAGGACGTTATGGCGCATATACAATGATTGAACTGGCTCCGATCGATCTCCTTGCAGGCGAGAAAGAGGATAATATCAGAGCTTTGGTATAAAAATAATCGCTGTCAGACACCTAACAGCGATTTAACGAACTCTTCACGATGGAAGGCCTGCAGGTCTTCCATCTTTTCTCCTAATCCGATATATCGGACAGGGATCTTGAACTGGTCACTGATGCCGATGACTACGCCGCCTTTGGCAGTGCCGTCAAGTTTTGTGATGGCAAGGCTGCTGACCTGCGTGGCGCGGGTGAATTGTTTGGCTTGTTCGAAAGCGTTCTGACCGGTGGAACCGTCCAAGACAAGCATTACGTCATGCGGTGCATCGGGAATGAGCTTCTGCATGACGTTCTTAATCTTCGTCAGTTCGTTCATCAGATTGACTTTGTTGTGCAGGCGTCCTGCGGTGTCAATGAGTACGATATCCGCGTCATTTGCTTTGGCACTGGCAACGGTATCATATGCAACAGAAGCAGGATCGCTGCCTTGCTGCTGTTTGATAACAGGTACGCCGACACGTTCTCCCCATATGCAGAGCTGTTCCACCGCCGCCGCACGGAACGTGTCCGCCGCTCCGAGATAGACCTTCTTGCCCGCTTTCTTGTACTGGTAAGCAAGTTTGCCGATGGTCGTAGTCTTACCGACGCCGTTCACGCCGACAACCATTACCACATATGGTTTGCAAGGCAGCGGCGCGTCAAAATCACGGATATCAATTGTGTCATTCTCCGCTAACATTTGTGCCACTTCGTCCACCAACAGGGTATTGAACTCGGCAGTGCCGATATACTTGTCACGCTTCACGCGATCCTGAATACGCTCAATGATTTTCAGTGTCGTTTCAACGCCGACGTCGCTGGTGATAAGTGCCTCTTCAAGGTTGTCAAGTACATCGTCATCAATAGTGGACTTACCGGCAATGGCGTGGCTGATTTTGCTCAACACGCTTTCTTTGCTCTTCTCAAGACCTTTGTCCAAAGTCTCTTTTTTCTCCTTTCCGAATAATCCGAAAAATGCCATAAGTATTTACGATTTTGCGATTTATGATTTATTTTATAGCCTTGCGGATGGTGGCAATGATGTAATCCACGTCTTCGTCCGTTACCATCGGACCGGATGGCAGACACAGGCCGCGTTTGAATACAGCCTCGCTGATGCCGCTGAGGTAAGCGGGACTGTTTTTGAAGACAGGCTGTTTGTGCATGGGTTTCCACAATGGACGACTCTCAATGCCAGCTTTGTCCAGGAACAGACGGATAGCTTCAACATTGCGGTTCGGCTCGCAATCTGTGTGTACGCTTCCTCCGCCGTGTACCACACCTGCGGCACCGCCTACAGCACCTTGAATGGCTTCCGCGTAGGCATTTTCTTCGCCGTGGATGTGCAAATGCTCGTCTATCAGAATGGTGTTCAGCCAGAAGTTGCTGTCGTAATCGGCAGATGGCGCATCGTGGAAAGTAATGCCTTCAATCGTTGCAAATGCTTCTCTGTAACGCTTTGCGATGTGCTTGTGATGAGCGATGTGCTCGTCCAATATCATCATTTGCCCGCGTCCGATTCCTGCACAGATGTTCGAAAGACGGTAATTGAAACCGATGGCTTCGTGCTGGTAATACGGATATGCCTCGCGCGCCTGCGTTGCGTACCACATAATCTTGTTCTTTGCGGCTTCATCCTTGCATATAAGCGCGCCGCCGCCGGAAGTGGTAATCATCTTGTTTCCGTTGAATGAAAGTACACCATATTCGCCGAATGTGCCGAGAACCTGTCCTTTCCAACGGCTGCCCATTCCTTCTGCGGCATCTTCAATAACGGAAATCCCGTACTTGTTGGCAATAGCCATAATTTCTTCAATGCGGTAAGGCATGCCGTACAACGCCACCGGAATAATTGCCTTCGGGTATTTGCCGGTTTTGGCTTTGCGGTCAAGAATGGCTTGCTCCAACAATGCCGGATCCATATTCCAAGAATCCTTCTCGGAATCTATGAATACCGGTGTGGCACCGAGATAGGTTACGGGATTTGCCGAGGCGCAGAACGTAAACGACTGACATATGACTTCGTCACCCGCCTGTACGCTGCAGGCAATGAGTGCCAGATGAATAGCTGCTGTTCCGGCAGACAAGGCAACTACCTGCTTGTTCTGACCGACGAATTGTTTCAAGTCTTCCTCAAAGCCGTTGACGTTTGGACCCAACGGAACAACCCAGTTTGTGTCAAAGGCTTCCTGGATAAACTTTTGTTCGTTACCGCTCATGTGAGCCAAGCAGAGATAAATACGTTTGTTCATATTCTATAGAATTAAATTAGTTCGTTATTATATAGCATCTTTTTGCCCAAAACGGTGCAGAAAATCATTCGTATGTCTGCCACGAACGAGTAATGTTCCGCATAATAGCGGTTGATGCGCACCTTGTCGGGATAAATAACCTCGTCGTTGTATTGGACAGGATTAGGCACGGTTGCCAGTAGTTCTTCTTCATTACGGTATTTGAGACTGGCGGGACCTGTAATGCCGGGGCGGAGAGACAGGATAATGCGGTCATCTCCCTCAAGGGTATCTGCATAGCCCGGAACATCGGGGCGCGGACCCACAAAAGACATGTCTCCGATCAGTACATTCCATAATTCGGGCAGTTCGTCCAATTTGTATTTGCGCAGAGTTGCCCCCAGTGGTGTAATGCGGCTTTCTCCGGCTACAGAAACAGATGAACCGTTATGGTTTGTACTCATAGACCGGAATTTGTACATGGTAAAGAGTTTACCGTCTTTTCCAACACGTTTCTGGCAAAAGAAAACGGGACCGTCTGGCATCTTGAAGCGGATTAGTATTGCCACAATCAACAACACCCATCCAAAAAACACCAGTCCGAACAAGGCGGTAATTCTGTCAAAAAGCCACTTGAGTATCATATTGTTGTATTATTTCTTGGTGTAAATAATATCTACATAGCAGGGACAATGGTCAGAAAGGTCACACGACGTATTCACGTCTTGGTTAATAACCTGAATATTGTCCTTCGGGTCATAAAATATGTAATCAATTTTTGCTCTGGGGTTTCTATTGGGATAAGTATTTTGTTTTTCCGGTAAGGCATCCTTATACTTGCCTAAATGTTTTGCAATAGTTGCTTCGGCGGGGAGACAGTTGAAGTCGCCGCAAAGCACCTTCGGACCCTTGATTTTCCGCAGTTGTTTGGCAATAAATTTTCCTTGTGTTATACGGTCTTTGTCATGTAGTGTCAAATGTGTATTGACAACGGTAAATGTGGTACCGCTGATGTCCAATTCCACAATAAGCATGACACGCGGCTCATAAATCATATCCGTTTGGGGAAGTACAAGCCGTTTGCAGTTGAGAATGGGATATTTTGACAATACTCCGATTCCATAATATCCGCCTTCTTCCAAATCGCGGGTCTTGCTGAAAACAGGTAGCATATCCGTATAAGTAGCAAGTTCAACCACTTGGTTGACGCCTTTTTTTGACTTGTTATTGGACCGATATGCCCACTCATCTACTTCTTGTAAAGCCACAATATCCGGATGTATGGCATTGATGAACTTGCCAATAGTATCCATGTCTGCTTCATATCCTACTTCGATATTATAGGTCATAATGCGAAGTGTGTCTTGGGCAAAAAGCAGGTTGACTGCCAATAAAGCAATAAGGAATAAACTAATTCTTTTCATTGTTTGTATCAATTAAACATTCATATTCTGCATCTCCGTTTTGCATATCTTGGATTTTGTTGAGCAGGCACGTGGCTTTCGCCAAATGCAAGGAAGCCTCATTGTTGGCGTTGATTGTTTTGAAAGTCCTGATGTGGAGCGTCTGAGCCGTTTGGTTAAGCCATAGTCCCAAAGCTTTTCCTACACCTTTCTTCCGTTGGTTGGAATCAACGATATAGCCTCTGTATCCTTTCCCGATAAAGAAACAGCGCAGGAAGCAATAGCCCGCGACTTTGCCATCTATATAAATCACATGCATAAGCATGGACGGGCGTTTGAGTAATTTTGTAATATGCCGTTCGTCAAAAGGATGGGGGCGGAAGTATGTGAATGTGTCTTGTGGCTGTCGTTCAAAAAACGCAACGAGTGCTTTGGAATCTTTTATGGTCGCGAGTTCTGTCACATGCGGCAGGTATTTGCGGTAGCGTGCTTTGAAAAGCACGGTATTCAGCCATTCGATACATTCCCACACCCAGGGGAACTTTATGAGGATAATATGTGCCAGTTTATACAGCATGCGTAATCTCTTTATAGTAATTATACAGGCACTGCCTTACAAAAGACTGTTCAAACTTTTGTTCTATGACAGGTCTTGCCGCTATACCCATCGCTTGGGCTTCTGTACGATGCTCAAGCATATAAAGCATTGCTTGTTTGAGGTGCTCGCAGTCTTTTGGTGGAACAATCAAGCCGTTGGTGTGATTGATAATGATTTCCCGTGAACCGTTAATGTCTGTCACGATAGAGGGCAGTTGCATAGCTCCCGCTTCAAGCACTACATTCGGGAAGCCTTCTCTGTAGCTCGGAAGTACCATACAATCAGCTTGGTTGTAATAAGGTCGGACATCATCCGTATAGTTATGAAGCCGGATGCGGGGATGTGTTTTTATTATGTTCATGGTTTCATCATTTACAGGATCGTTCGGCTCAATGGATCCGACCAGTTGGAGGTGTGCATTTTCCGGCAGAGAAAGAAATGCCTGCACTAATTCGCGAATTCCTTTGTCCTTGACGATGCGGCCTATAAAAAGGAATACAAAACCGTCATGTTCTGCAGGACTTGGATGATAGTATGTTATATCTACACCCCGCACATTGCCAAATCCCAAAATATGTAAGGGTTTGTTGGTAATACCGTAATTGGTCAAGTCGTTTTTCACACCTTCTCCTTCCGGAATAATGTGTGTGGCGCAAGCACATGTTATCTTGTCCGTCAACATGAGTAGTCGTTTTTTTAGTCCTGTTGCGGTCGGGAAGACAAGCCCTGTGAATGTGTGAATACGGATAGGAACGCGTGCTATTTTTGCGGCAATCATGCTCAATAGTCCCGCTTTCGGCGTCATGGAGTGTACAATGTCAGGGCGTTCTTTGCGGAAAACTCGTACTAATTGGAATAATGATACCAAATCCTTGAAAAGGGAAATCTGCCGCTCCATATTAACCCCGATCGTCCGTACTCCTTCCCGTTTGGCGATGGTTTCTAATTCTTTTCCCTTGGATGATATGGCAACAACTTCATAATTAGACGACAACTCACGCAACATCCCTCGGCAGAATATGTCAAGCGATGTAGGAATGGTTGCTGTTCGTATCAATTTAGGTTTGTCCATAGTAGGTTAGTCGCTGAATTTATGAAATATCTTCGACATAAAAATATGCAACTTGGCGCCACCGATTTTCGTGGTGAGCTCGGATAACTTTTTCCGCCATGCGGGAACCCAACTGCCTGCATAATGATGAATAGTGAGGGTGTTGTCCGTCAAATATATTTTTCCATCATACAGCGATTTCGGGCAAAGATAATCTTTTGGCAGTAAGGTAAAACCATTCACGGTCTGTAATTGGCCATTTGGCACAAATCCATATTTGTTGCATGTGTTGGTAATGCGGACAACGTTGGTGGTCAGGTCTAATGATCCGTTGGGTTTGACAAATTGCAACGTGTCATAATCATGCAGCATTTCTTCAAACAAAGGATGATGGGCGACAGAAGCCATCAAACCGGTCGGTATAAGACCTTTGTCTTCAAACCCGGAAACGGCGTCGTAACCCAAAATTGAATCCAATGGTTTGAGCACTTCGACATCGGTGTCCATGTAAACGCCGCCTTCGTTAACTAATGCGTACAAGCGCACAACATCCGTGATAAACGCCCATTTTTTGTTCTGGAATGCCTGCCATACGTAATCATTATAGTGCAGGTCAAAATTGGTTTCGTTCCACTCCTTTATCTCATATTCGGGAAGATATTTCTTCCACGAAGCAATACATTTCTGGGCTAACTCTGGCAGCGGATTACCGCCAAACCAGCAATAATGAATAACTTTTGGTATCATAATGTATTTATATTTCTTTCATCGTCTCAATAATGCGCTGGCACGCTAATCCGTCTCCGTAAGGATTAACAGCTTTGCTCATTTGGTCATAATAGACCGAATCTTCTATCAACCGGCTTACTTCATTCATAATCAAGTCATAATTGGTACCAACCAGTTTGACTGTTCCGGCGTCAAGCGCTTCCGGACGTTCTGTGGTATCTCGCATGACGAGAACCGGTTTTCCCAAGCCCGGAGCTTCTTCCTGAATACCTCCAGAATCTGTTAAGACCAGATAACTCAGATCCATCATCTGTACAAATTCAAGATACTCCAGCGGCTCGATAAAGAAGAAGTTAGACCGGGATAAATCTTCTCCAAACACTTCATGTATCGGCTTGCGCACATTAGGATTTAAGTGCATCGGGTAAACAAAATCAACATCGGGATATTTCTCTGACAAATCTTTCATGGCAGATACCATGCGGATAAATCCATCTCCGAAATTCTCGCGTCTGTGCCCGGTAATAAGCACCATCTTTTTTCCATTACTGAGCCGTGATACATCATATCCGGCTTCTGCCAACTTACCAGTAATAGCTTTGGACAGAGATTCATCTGATTTAATTTTGTCTACCACACTATACAACGCATCAATCACAGTATTGCCGGTTACCCATATCTTCTCTTCCTTTACGTTCTCTTGAAGCAGATTGCGTTTGCTTAGAGGAGTAGGAGAGAAGTTGTATGTGGCAATACGCCCTGTTATTTGGCGATTAATCTCTTCCGGCCACGGACTATATATATTATATGTGCGCAGTCCGGCCTCAATATGCGCAACGGGAATCTGTTGATAAAAAGCAGCCAAAGCGGTAGCGGTAGAGGTCGTCGTGTCTCCATGCACAAAAACCACATCCGGTTTTTCCTGTGCAAGGATATCACGCATTCCGAGCAGCACTCGACTTGTCACATCATACAAATCCTGTCCGGCTTTCATGATATTCAAGTCAAAATCCGGCTTTATGTCAAATATGTTTAACACCTGATCAAGCATCTCTCGATGCTGACCTGTAACGCATACTTTAGTTTCAAAGATTTCAGGGTATTTCTGAAATTCTTTAACCAATGGGCACATCTTAATCGCTTCAGGTCGCGTGCCAAATACAAGTAGAAGTTTTTTTATCATAATCATTCGTTGTTATCTTAATAGGGATTAAAAATCGTCTTATATGGACATACTCCGACAGCTCCGCTGGTGTCCATGAAAATCGAAACGTAAAAATAGGCAAGTGTCAATAGTGCAAGACCTAATACTATAATTTTCCTGTATTTACCCAAGCAATCATATATCATTCCAATAGATAAAAACGTCACGAAATGAAAACAGAATACAAATCTTCCAAAGATGTATATTCGCGTACATAAAATCAGAGCACAGGCATATAGTAGGTTTGCAGCAATAAGATATGTGAAATTTGCATTCTTTTTAATAATGAAAGGAGTCGAAAGTAACACAACTATTGGTAATGATAATCGTATCATCCAACCCAGTCCGGAACCGAGTTCGGTCTCTCTGCTAAATTCGTTTGATGCATAATCGGCATATCGAGACGCCAAGAAAAGAGGACTGTTAAATATGATAGAAACAATATCCGTAAAGAATACAAATCCTAATGCGGCTGCAATGATAATAAAAATGACTTTGACCGATTGAATGGGTTTTATAAATACAAATAGGAGACATAGAATAGCCGATGTGTGGAATAATGCTGCAATGAGAACAAATATGGCAAATCTTATTTTTCCGCCATGTAAAATAAGATAATTGAACGCATAGGCGATGATACATACAGATAGTGATTGCCTCAATATACTATATGTGTTCATGTAGAATGTGACAGCGAAAAAGAATATGATAAGTGGGAATCTTTCGCGAGGCAATAAAAAACATATAGGGAAATAGGTCATAAGAGCGACAATGGCAAACATTAGTCTCGGATCGTTATTTACCCATCTGACAAATGCAAAAATCGCCTGAAATCCATATTCCATGTAATCGGAGGATGTGTCGTAAAAGAATGCTTCATATCCCGAATAATCAGTTCCTATGTCATAGCGGATTGCAGCAGGAATCCATAAAGTGAGAAAGCATAGACCACGGCAGATACGGCTCTGAACAGTGCTCCCTTTTTCGACTCCAATTGCAAAAAGTGTCGATAGCCCAATGATGGAAAAGTATAATATTAAGGTAAATATATCCACTCGTCTCTTATATCTCAAAACTCGATTTTTCGGGTAATATCTGCTCAAATGCTTCTATCAGTACTCGTTTGCACATATCAAAATCATGTATATTCTTGTCATCGTCATTGAGCACGACGATGTTTTTCTTCTGACGTTTGATGCAATCTGCAATTTGGTTGACTTCCTGGTCGTTGATGCCGAAATAAGTGGAATCCTTTGTAACGTTATAGGGAGAGAACTCACCCTTTACCAATTGCCAGCTGCGCATAAGCGATTGATTGCAATTGCTGATATGCCGGAAGCGTGTCATGCTTTCTTTTTCCAGCCTATCTCCGTATTTTGCCCAAACTTCCTCATAAATGGATTTGCGGTAAGCGTAAGGCAAATGAAAATCGTACAAGTAGGAGAAAAGCGACCATGGATAGGACAACAGCGTGAGCATTTGTCGGGCACCATAGCGCGGATTAAACCATTTCGACAGATGTTTCCGGATGACTTCGTGCTTGTTGAACGTCTCGTTGATGCAGCACATATTGTTTACTACAGTGTGTGCCAATACATTATTGAGTGGCGAAATCTGATGACATAGTGCCATATCGCACGGAAGTCCGTTGCGGAAGAAACGCTCGCGCGGAGTATGGTTGATTAGGAAGAAATCGTCATTGAAATATACGAAATGCTCTGCCAAACCTTCAATGCGGTGGAAACATAGTTCTATCGGACGGGCACTGAATGTCGGTAAAAACTCTTTGGGAATATAGTCCTCATGCTTCACCCAATGCAGTTTGGGGGCTTTGACATTCAGCCAGGATGGCTTTTGCCCGCTGGTGACAAAGTGTACTTTTCGTACCCACGGTGCAAACTTCTCCACACCGTGGAACCAATACTTGAGTATATCCCAATCCCGATAGCGATCAACGTTGGCATCCGTGATACGCGATTTTTCGGGAGCATATTGGTTGAATACTTTTTGCCATTCGGGATCGTTTCCGTCCACCCACGGCATCACAAAATCAATATCGTAATTTTCTTCTTTCATGCTTGTTTGTCTGTGGGAAGTTTGATCCAATCTCCTAATTTAAGATTCCATTCTTCCGGTTCAAATTCACAAAAACCTGCAGCTTCGTAAAATGTTAGTTCTCCTATGTAAATGTGATTTTTTACTTCATAGAAATCAACGCGCAGGAAATGAGTGCCTTTTGCAAATATTCTTGCAATATCAATCATCTTTGTAAGATTCTCAGGCGGTGCAACTTGTACTGTTTCACTGCGGCAATGTGTTTTGTCACGGATGTCCATCGGCGAACCGTCAATATGGAAGAAATTTAAGATGGCTCCTCCTAAATCGCGATTCCTGTCCAGACAACTCTGAAACCATTTTGGCTCTCCTTCGAAACAGAAGAATTTATATTCCATCAATTCGTTAGGTGCTGCCAAAAGAGGCTCTGCTATTATCCGGCGTTTCAAACCTTTATACGGCCATTCGCGTCTGGGCGTAAAATAACTGTGTTTCCAGTTGCGGGTCAATAATTGGTATGCTTTCTGTTTGTCAAATTCTTTTTTGTCGTTGCAGATATAGTAACTTCCGCTGTCAAATGTTGCTTTCAAAATAAATGAGTCTGGCAATTCGTCCAGATTGATATCCTCAAAACAATTCCAAACACCTAAACAGGGAACAACATACTCCTTGCCTATAGTTTTTTCGATGAGTTGTTTCACATCATACTTGTCTACCATTTGGTGGAAACGTTCTTGCCGGTCATGGATTTTCAGCCATTGTAACTTTTCCGCAAACCGTTTAGGATGAGAAAAACTCATCCAATATCCCATGCGCAGACGAAACAGGACACGCAGATATAACTGGTCTGGTAATATAATGCCCAGATTTGTCCATAAATAAATCCAGATCACATTGGAATCATTTTTCATCCAATAAAATAGTCGGTTAATTTTTTGTATCATATTCGTTTTTTTTATGTTCAAGATTTGCGATTTTTTTATAAGCATATAAACGGTAAAGCAATTCGGTTAGGTAGGATATAAGGGCAAGGAAGATGAAACTGTAAATGCTGCTTAAATGACCGGAAAACAACAATGCTAATAATGCGACCAGATAAACAACGGTAGTGACTATAATGCTGTATAAAACATATTTGTTATACCCTAACGCTACGAAAACATTAGTGGCAATAGGCACACTGACGGAAAGTATTACCGGAGCAATGAGAAGAAGTCTGACTGGCAAATTGTCTATGGTTGCATCATCAAGAAAATAGGCTACTATGGGATCCAAAAATAGATTGACAAGAATAACGGACGTCAATGTTATGAGGAATATAATTAAGATAGATTTTTTGATTTTCTGTAAATCTCGGGTTTGGGCGCTACGGGGAAAAATAACGGTTCGGATAATATTATAAGGCTGTGCTAAAATGGAATTAAGTTTTAATCCGAGGTCATATACGGTAACGGACTCCATGCCTATAAAAGCACCTAATAGCAGATAATTAACCTTGTCTTTGATGGTGCAAACGACGTCAGTGGCAAAAATTGAAGCGGAATCTTTTATATAAATCTTCATCGCACTCCAGCTTGGCATACTTATCGGAATATGCATGTTACGGAAGATAATCCACATGGCAATTAAACCGGCTACACCGTATCCGATGGCATAAAATATGGGAACATAGAAATAATCTTCAGGGGAATGAACCACAATAAAAATCAAAGCAATGAATATTAATTTTATCACAACATTCGTGATGGCGGTGAGTTTCATCTTCTCAATCCCTTGATAGAAATATTGCGGGAAAAGAAGTTCGTTAAGCGTCATTCCGTAAGACAGAATGAAAAGTGTGGCGTGTGTCCGGTACGAGGGAACAAGTAGTACAATGGCAATGTATATAAAGAAACCGGTAACAGCTAATGCAAAACGTGTATAGAAAACAGAACAAACGATTTCTGATAGTTTGGACTTGTCGCCTTTGGCAACGGCAACATGCTTTGCGCATACACTATTTGAACCGAAATCGATGAGAATGGAGAAATAACTTGCCAACATCTGCGCCGTAAGAACCCAGCCATTCACTTCCTTTCCCAAAACACGTACCAGATATGGATACGTAATCAGTGGTGCTATCATCAGGAACACCTGAAGCAATGTCATATATGACATGTTCTCAATCAGTGTGCTGTGTTGGTGCACAAAGTTCTTGCAATATGTTTTTAACGCTGTCTTCATTGGCAATCTAACCGGATGCTTAATAAGTGCTCAATAAAATAGCGCATCTTGTTTAAACATCCTTTCTTTTCATTGTCCATTGTTGGATTGTATTCGACCACATCTATTGCTGCTAATTCAGGCATTGAGGGCAAAAGACGGGTAAACGCATCAAAATCATCCTTCCATAATCCCTTCGGCACTTTGACACCTGTAGCCGGAAACCACTTCGGATCAAAGGCATCTACATCAAAACTCAGATGAATATGTTTGATGCCTTGCTTTTCCATCGTTTCACGTATCTCCTGCATTACGGCTTCCATGCCTCGATTATGAATGTCGTCTGTGGAATAAATATGCAAATGCATCCTCTCTGCCAATGCTTGTTCACCCTTGTCCAAATCACGTGCTCCTACCCAGAAAACATTCTCAGGTTTGATATGTCTCGCGGGAACATTATTCAACTCGGACGAACACAATCCCATCAGTGCTGCCACCGGCATTCCGTGTACATTTCCCGTCGGGGATGATGTTTCGGTATTCATGTCTCCGTGTGCGTCAAACCAAATCAGTCCTGCGTTTTCATCCTCCTCCAACGTGCCCGACACGGTTCCTAATCCGAGGGAATGGTCGCCGCCCAATGTCAGAACAAACCGTCCTTGTGCCAATTGTTTGGCAACTTCGGCGGATAGGGCACGATTAACTGCCGTAATGGTGCTCAAATGCTTTGCATTCGGAAAACGTGTCTCATTTTCCTCCACGTCAACAACAGCAATATCGGCGGTTTCTTTGATGGCACTTTTGTAAGGAGATTCCGTCAATATATCCGACAGCATACGCGGCGCTTGTTCCACACCACGCTTGTTGCAGCCATACCATAACGGTACGCGGATAATTGCTATGTCTCTTCCGGTTCTCATTGATAGTATTCCTTATACCACTCCGCAAATTTGCGCAGTCCTTCCCGCAATGGTGTGGTAGGTTTGAATCCGAAATCTTTTTCCAGCGCAGTCGTGTCTGCATATGTAATTGGCACGTCTCCCGGCTGCATGGCAACCAATTCCTTGTGCGCCTCAAAATCATAATCCGGAGGCAGAATCCGTGCACGGACAAGCTCTTGTTGCAGAATGTCCACAAAGTCAAGCAGGTTCTCGGGATTGCTGTTCCCGATGTTATACACTTTATAGGGCGGCAATGGCAGTCCGTCTTCTCCTACGGCTTTGGCTGGAGCTTTTTCCATAACGCGTATGATGCCTTCTACAATATCATCAACATATGTGAAATCGCGCTTGCAATTGCCGTAGTTGAAGATTTGTATCTTTTCACCTTTCAGCAGTTTGTTGGTGAAGCCGAAATAGGCCATATCTGGTCTGCCCGCAGGTCCGTACACCGTGAAAAAACGCAGTCCTGTAGCGGGAATATTATACAATTTGCTGTAGGCGTGAGCCAACAACTCATTGCTTTTCTTGGTGGCAGCGTACAGACTGATCGGGTTATCCACTTTGTCTTCAACGGAATACGGCACTTTTTGGTTGTTGCCATATACAGATGACGACGACGCGTACACCAGATGTTCCACACCGCTTTTCCCGTTGTCATAACTGTGCCTGCATGCCTCAAGAATATTGTAAAAACCGATGATATTGCTCTCAATATAGGCGTTGGGATTGACAATCGAATAACGCACGCCGGCTTGTGCCGCAAGATTGACCACAACAGACGGCTCATAGCGGGCAAACAACTCATCCACAAATGCTTTGTCCGATATATCGCCCTTGACAAACGTCCAACTGCCGCTTTCAATGGCAGACAGTTGCTGCAAACGATACTCTTTCAGCGACACGTCATAATAGTCGTTCAGGTTGTCAACGCCGATTACTTTGCAACCACGTTTCAACAACTCCGTTGTAAGATTAGCGCCGATAAATCCGGCTGCTCCGGTTACTAAGATTGTTCTCATGGTCAGTCTCGTTTGAATATGTCACGAGTATAAACTTTGTTCTTTACTTCATCCAGAGACGCGTCATAGCGGTTGGCGATAATGGCATCCGCCTGGCTCTTGAAAGCATCCAAATCGTTCACCACTTTGCTTCCGAAGAACAATGTCCCGTCCGGCAGAGTTGGCTCATAGATAATGCACGTTGCACCTTTTGCCTTGATACGTTTCATAATGCCTTGTATCGAGGATTGCCGGAAATTGTCGCTGTTCGACTTCATCGTCAGCCTGTAAACGCCGATTGTCACGTTCTTCTCCTGATTCCTGTTCCAGTCGGTTCCCACACTGTAATCATAGTAACCGGCTTTGGAAAGCACGCGGTCAGCGATGAAATCCTTTCGTGTCCGGTTGCTTTCCACAATCGCCTCAATCAAATTCTCCGGCACGTCCTGATAGTTCGCCAACAACTGCTTCGTATCTTTCGGCAGACAGTAACCGCCATAACCGAACGACGGATTATTGTAGTGCGAACCGATGCGCGGGTCAAGACACACACCGTCTATAATTGCCTTTGTATCAAGACCTTTCATCTCTGCATACGTGTCCAACTCGTTGAAATAGCTCACACGCAGCGCAAGATACGTATTGGCAAACAGTTTCACCGCTTCTGCTTCTGTCGAACCCATATACAACGTCGGTATATCTTGCTTGACCGCTCCTTCTTTCAGCAACTTCGCAAAGGTTTCCGCTGCGGCTTTCAGTCGCTCGTCACTTTGGTCGAAACCGACAATGATACGCGACGGATATAGATTGTCGTACAGCGCTTTCGATTCCCGCAGAAACTCTGGCGCAAAGATGATGTTCTTGCTGCCTGTTTTGCTGCGGATATGTTCTGTGAAACCGACAGGAATCGTGGACTTGATAACCATGATTGCCTCGGGATTGATGCCCATCACCAGACGGATGACGGTCTCAACCGCAGACGTGTCAAAGTAGTTCTTTTGCGTGTCATAATTCGTCGGCGCCGCAATCACTACGAAATCCGCATCTTTGTATGCTGCTTGCGGGTCAAGCGTAGCGGTCAGGTCAAGATGAACGGGCTTGCCGTCGGCATCTTTTCCTGCCAGATACATCTCAATGTAATCGTCCTGAATCGGCGATTGACGGCGGTTGATCATATCCACTTTTTCAGGAATAATATCCACTGCCGTGACGTGGTTATGCTGCGCCAACAGCGTGGCGATGGACAATCCTACATATCCTGTTCCTGCAACTGCAATATTCATAATTCTTATCTTTTTGGTTTAGTTCTTCTGGTATTTCCGCGGTAATTACAAGCGGCTGTCCACCAGCGAACGGTCAACGAAATTCTTGACGTCAAATATGACGGCATTCTGTTTCTTGTACTTCGCAAAATCAAATGTCTTGAACTGTTCATGGCTGACGCATGCGATAATCGCGGCGTATTTCTTGTTCGGATTCACAGCCGGAATCAGTTCTTTTCCATATTCGTGCTTGACAACGGCTGGTGAAGCCCACGGGTCGTAGATATCGACGTTGCAGCCGAAATCTTCAAGCTCATCCGCAATGTCCACCACTTTCGTGTTGCGGCAGTCCGGACAGTTCTCCTTGAACGTTACGCCGAGAATCAGAATGTTCGCGTCTTTGATCTTGTGGTCTTTCTGAATCATCAGTTTCAGCACTTTGTCTGCAATGAACTTGGCAATGCTGTTGTTCACCGCACGTCCTGAAAGAATGACTTTCGGGTCGTAGCCCAAAGACTTTGCTTTGTGTGCAAGATAGTACGGATCGACCGAGATACAATGTCCGCCTACAAGTCCCGGACGGTATTTCAGGAAGTTCCATTTGGTGCCGGCGGCTTCGATGACATCGTTGGTGTCAATGCCGACACGGTCACAGATAAGTGCCAGCTCGTTCATAAACGATATGTTCACGTCGCGTTGGGCGTTCTCAACGGCTTTGGCTGCTTCCGCTACTTTCATGTTCGGCGCACGGTGCGTGCCGTTCAGAAGAATCGAATTGTACAGCGCATCAACAAGATCCGCCACTTCAGGTGTCGAACCCGACGTGATTTTCTTGATTTTTGTCAAGGTGTTCACCTTGTCACCGGGATTGATGCGTTCCGGCGAATAACCGCAGAAGAAGTCCTCATTGAACTTCAGACCGCTGTTCTTCTCCAATACCGGCACGCAGTCTTCTTCGGTGCAGCCGGGATAAACGGTCGATTCGTAAATGATGATGTCGCCGCGGTTCAGCGTCTTTCCAATCGTTTCGGACGCTTTGAGAATAGGCGTAAGATCAGGATTGTTGAACCGGTCAATCGGCGTCGGAACGGTAACAATGTACGTGTTTACTGCTTTCAGTTCGTCAGGATTGGAAGTGAAAGTCAGACCGACGTTTCCGGTCGATTTGAACAGGTCGCGTGCCTGTTTCATTCCGGCGAGGTCAGCTTCCAACGTGTGGTCTTCACCACGCTCCAGTTCTTCTACGCGGGCTTTGAAAATGTCGAAACCGATAACACGGTACTTTTTTCCATATTCAACAGCGAGCGGCAGACCTACATATCCGAGACCGATCACCGCAATAATTCTGTTTGATAAATCCATATTTTTTGTCTTTTATATTCGTGTTTTGTTATCTTTTTATGTCTTGTTTTTTTGTTCTGTTTAATTCTTGTTTCTTTTGCTTTCTGAATTGTATTTCTTTGTCTTTTTGGACTTTGTTCTTTTGTCTTTTTAGGTTGTCGCGTTGTCTTTTTAAGTTGTAATTTTTTATCTTTTTATGTCCTGTTTTGGGGTCTTTTGATGCAAAGCCCCAAAAATCGCGCAAAGTTACAACATTTTTTGCATATATGCAAATAAATCTGCAAAAAGATGGAATTTTTGTTGTTTTTTCTCTGTCTCGTTTCTTTGTCTCTTCCCAAATCTCCAAATTTCGAATTCTAAAATCTCCAA
>CAJOFT010000022.1:0-1157 GCA_905234025.1 Paludibacteraceae bacterium | reverse complement strand
ACTATTATTGTACCATAATGCACCCGAAACCGACACTAAAACGACACAAAATAAACCAAACATTTAACATTAAACATCAAAAAAATTTGCACATTCAATTTTTTTGTTGTACCTTTGCGCGCAAATTGGTGAAATATGCAAAAACGGATAGCTATATTACTCCTCTTTTTCGTGTGTCTCGTGGGCATGCGCACATATGCTGCACCTGTTCCGAAAGTCGCCGACAAACCGTTTGTCGTCGTAATTGACGCCGGACACGGCGGTACCGATCCCGGGGCTGTCGGCGCACGCTCGCAGGAGAAGGACCTGAACCTCGCCGTTTCCCTCTTGGCGGGGCAACAGATTAAAGCCGCATGGCCTGAAGTGGAGGTGCTTTATACGCGCGAAACAGATGTTTTTATACCGCTCCAGAAACGCGCGGATTTTGTGAACAAAAACAATGCCAATCTCTTTATCTGCGTGCATACGAACTCATCTCCCGTTGCTGCGGCGAAAGGCGCAGAGACCTTTGTGCTGGGAACGGACAAACTGGAGAAAAATCTGGACGTCGCAATGCGTGAGAATGCCGTTATCAAACTCGAAGCGGATTACCAGACTGCCTACCACGGCTTTGACCCGAATTCCATCGATTCATACATTATGGAACGAATATTTGGATCAGAGTCTGAATTACGCAACTTTCCTGCAACAGAACTTCTCGGGCACATTAAAGCGTGGCGACCGTGGTGTCAGACAGGCGGCGTTCTGGGTGCTGCTTAAGTCCGCATGTCCCAGCGTTTTGGTGGAAATGGGCTTTATTTCCAATCCCGAAGAGGAACGCTTTCTGGCTTCCCAGAACGGACAAAATCAGATTGCCAAAGCCATTTGCGATGCGTTCTCGTCTTTCTACAGAAAAACCACAAGTTTGAAAGTTGACACCACATCTGTTCCGGTCGTTGAACCCGAAGTCAAACCCGAGGTTCAACCCGAAACAAAACCCGAAGTCCAACCCGAAGCAAAACCCGAGGTCAAACCCGAAGTAAAGCCTGCTCCCGACAACAATCCGGCACCGGCTCAAACCCTGTTTGCTGTGCAAATATTTGCATCCCACGAGAAGTTGCCGGACAATGACCCGCGTTTCTGCGGACGCACGGACTGCAAATATATCCGCATCGGCG
>CAJOFT010000021.1 GCA_905234025.1 Paludibacteraceae bacterium | reverse complement strand
TCCTGATTATCCCGCCCAATTGTTGCGGTCAAGGGAACGGTATGAAATTGCCTCCAACAGGTGCTGTTTTTGGATATCTTGAGCGCCTTCAAGGTCTGCAATTGTGCGTGCCACTTTCAGTATTCTGTCGTATGCACGGGCAGAAAGACCTAACCGGGTCATTGTAACTTCCAACAATTTGTCACATTCAGCATCCAATACACAATATTGTCGCACCATCTTTGCATTCATCATGGCGTTGCAATGAACCAATTTGTTATGTTTGAACCGGTTGTTCTGGATAGTTCGCGCTTTCAGAACCCGCTCACGAATGACCGCTGACGATTCACCCGGTTGTGTGTCACGGAGTTGTTCGTATGGAACGGCTTCAATCTCGCATTGAATGTCAATTCTGTCAAGGAGCGGACCACTTATGCGGCTGAGATAGCGGTGAACCTGTGCCGGAGTGCAAGTACAAGGATGGGCAGGATTATTCTCGCCATAATGTCCGCAGGGACATGGATTCATCGCCGCGACAAGCATAAACGATGCCGGATAATCAACGGTCGTTTTTGTGCGTGCCACCGTAATATGACGATCCTCCAACGGTTGGCGCATTACTTCCAGTACAGAGCGCTTGTATTCCGGCAGTTCGTCAAGAAACAGCACGCCGTTATGCGCCAAACTTATTTCTCCGGGATGAGGATTCGTGCCGCCTCCCACAAGCGCTACGTCCGTAATGGTATGATGCGGACTGCGGAAAGGACGTTGTACAATCAACGAACTATTCGCTCCGTTGCGCTTGTTCAGCAGACCGGCAACAGAATGTATCTTGGTCGTTTCCAGTGCTTCCTCCAGTGTCAGAGGCGGCAAAATAGAAGGCAGGCGTTTGGCTATCATTGACTTCCCGGCTCCGGGAGGACCAATCATAATCATGTTGTGTCCGCCTGCCGCCGCCACTTCTATAGCCCGACGTACTTTGTATTGACCGCGAACATCGGAAAAATCCAAATCCGAAGGAAATGCAGCCTCGTCAAACATAGTCTGGATATCAACATGAGTTGGAGCAAACGCATTATCCGGATTCAGTTCATCCTTCGGCTCGCCGTTCAGAAAGTGTACCACTTCCATGATATTATTCAACCCATAAACGTCGATTCCCTCCACCACAGCTGCTTCTTCGGCATTTGCCGCTGGAAGAATCAAACCTTTGAATCCTGCTTTGCGTGCGCATAATGCTATGGGCAGAGCACCGCGAATGGGCTGCAGGGATCCATCTAAAGACAGTTCTCCCATAATCATATAGTGCCCAAGCAATTTGGTCTTTACAGACTCGTTTCCTGCCAGCATACCAATTGCTAACGGCAAATCAAAGGAGGAACCTTCTTTCTTTATGTCTGCCGGTGCCATATTGATGGTGTATGCACGATGTATTTTTTCAAGACCGTTAACCGTCAGAGCGGCAACAATGCGTTCATGTGATTCTTTTACTGCAATATCCGGCAAACCGACCAGCGTGAAATCATAACCCGGTACAGAATGAACTTCGATTGTCACCGGAACTGCATCAATTCCGACAGGAGCAGCACTATATATCTTGATTAACATGTTGAGGTATAATTAATTTGTTTGCAAAAGTACTGCTTTTTATCAATATATGCAAATAATTTGTCTAAAATTTGCATATCCGGAATATTTTTCGTACCTTTGCAGCGGAAAAGGAATATAAAATGAAAACAATAGAAGTGGTAGCTGCAATAATCGTTGACGGGCAAGGGAGAATTTTTGCCACGCAGCGGGGATATGGCGATTGGAAGGACTGGTGGGAGTTTCCTGGTGGCAAGATGGAAGCAGGTGAAACTCCGCAGCAAGCCTTGAAACGCGAAATACATGAGGAACTGGATGCAGAAATAGAAGTCGGTGAATTGCTCAGGACAATAGATTATGATTATCCGAAATTCCATTTGACAATGCATTGTTTCCGAAGCAAACTGGCAAGCGACCATCTTACGTTGTTGGAGCATGAATCAGCCAAGTGGCTTGCTCCGGAAGAATTACACTCTGTCCGTTGGCTTCCTGCCGATGAAGATATAATCAATGAGCTTGCTTCGAGTCCCAGCCGAGATGCAACCGAGACGCAACAAACCAGAAAAAAGCAATACTTTTGCAAGTAAAACAATATTAACCCCTTAAATTACAAGATTATGAAAGATTTAAAAGGAACAAAGACCGAACAAAACCTTATGGAGGCTTTTGCCGGTGAGTCAATGGCGCGTAACAAGTACACATACTTTGCGTCCAAGGCCAAGAAAGACGGCTATGTGCAGATCAGCAAAATCTTTGAGGAGACGGCTGCCAACGAGAAAGAACATGCCGAATTGTGGTACAAATACCTTAACGGTGGAAAAATCAGTGATACCGCAACCAATCTGGCTGATGCTGCTGCCGGTGAGAACGCCGAGTGGACGGACATGTACGCACGCATGGCGAAAGAGGCGGAAGAAGAAGGATTTATCGAGATTGCAGCCAAGTTCGCTATGGTAGGCGAGATTGAGAAGCACCACGAGGAGCGTTACCGCAAATTGCTCAAAAACATTGAGGATAAGGTTGTTTTTTCCCGTGAAGGCGATTGCATCTGGCAATGTTCCAATTGCGGGCATATTGTAGTAGGAAAGGCCGCTCCCGAAGAATGCCCTGTTTGCCACCATGCACAGGCATATTTCCAATTATTGGCAGAAAACTATTGATTTGGTATTGAAAAAGAGTGCTTTTCTGTATCACCTGAACCGGTAATGATATAGAATGTGTCCTGACGCAGCAAGGCAGGTGAACAGATACTACGGGATTTGTTCACGATTTCATTCTCCGGTGATTGTGAGGATGAAATGTCTGCCATGTCAAGAAGGGAATGGAATACAACGCCGGATGAAATGAGCGTAGATTTGTTGGCTTGGAGAGAGGCTGTTTTTGCCGGATATTTGGCTTGGTATTCATCTGAATACCAGACTATTAGTGGTACATGGTACTCGACATCAACGACTTGATAGGAACCGTGAAGCACAAGTTTGCGCTCATCATCCCAAAAACTTTCGCCGTGATCGGAAATATACAAAATGGCGGCAACACGATCCAAACTATCTACATAATCTATAAGATTGCTCAGAAAATAATCCGTGTAGAGAATGCCGTTATCATAGGCATTGATGAGTTTGTCGCTGTTCTCTTCGGTAATAGATGTGTAACTGACCAGACCGTCAAACATCGGTTGGAAATGCTTGAATGAATCAGGGTAGCGGAGTTCATAACGAAAATGGCATCCGAGCGAGTGCAACACAAAGAATTGCAGCGTGTCTTCGATAAATTCGCTCATTTTAGGCACCATATCCATATCGTAGTTGCCGACAACATCAATACCTTTTGACCAAAAGTAAGCATAATCAGATTGGCTCATGATACGATTGACAAAGGGGTAGGGAATCTGTTTGGTGAGCCAACCTGTTTTGAATCCTGCTTCCTGAAACGCCTCTCCGACAGATTTCTCCGCATATGCTTGTTCCGGATTCTTGGCAGTAATTCGCGATACAATCAAAGGCAAGGATGTTGCGGTCAGGTTGGCTTGTGAGAAGGCGCTGTCAAAGCTGACAAGATTGGGTTTCTGTGCCAATAGCGGTGTGGTATTGCGTTCATAGCCGTTGATTCCGAAATGGTCATAACGTGCGGTCTCTCCAATTACAAGGATATAAAGTTCCGGTTCGTTGGTGGCTTTTGGCGTGAGACCGAAGGTAAAGGATTCGACTTGCTTCTGCAATTGATTTTGCTGATGCTTTTGTTCCAAAATGTCAATGGTTTCAATATAGAGGTTATAGGGATAAATCTTGTAGAGTTTCATCCAAACCAAATCAAAGGCATTTTCGATAGTGTCTTTAACGGATCGGTCTTTGTGGTTTCTGGTGGTCAGTATGAGCATCGCAACCAACCCTATGATAAAGAGAATTCCCGCAGATATGAGAATGATCTTGGTGGCTTTTTGCGGCAAGAGACGTTTGTTTTCCACGCGGAAAGCCAGAAAGAAATAGATTATCCACAGCAAAACGACCACCACTACAACCTGCCATAAGGAGCCCAGTAATTCAAGGGCTTCGGAAGGATTAGTGGCAAAAATATTGTTTAGAAAAGCCGTCGATGTTGATTGTTTGTTGAGGTATAAACTGGCAATGTCAATCGGGAAGAAAAAGAAATTAAAGATACCTTCAATTATGAAGTATGCGCGTGTTTTAAGGAAGAGCGCCGGAATTGCCAAAAGAACAAGCACCACCGCTATGTAGGCAATTTTTTTCAACCAGGAATACTGGATGTCAACTGCCATCACCAACGCACAGAAGACGGGTAACAGCAATAACAAAAACAAAAGTGAAATACGGATGATATTGCGTGTCTTCTGGCTCATTATCAATGTGTTACGAGAATTTTTGTGACGGCATGATTCTCTCCGTCGGCTGTATTACAAAGGACGGTATAAATGCCAGTTGAAACACGTTCGCCACGCAGATTACGTCCGTCCCATATCGCTATACCGCCATTGGAACGGGTCTTGCATACAAGATTTCCTCCGCCGTCAATAATGTTAACGATACTGTTTTCCATAAGTCCGGAAATCGTTATGACACCCTCGAAATTCGGATGAACGGGATTGGGGAAGGCATATACATTGTCGTAATCTTCCGTCGGCTCTGATGCATCGCTACGGTATGAAGCCAGACCTGCTGACGTTCCGAAGAACACTTCACCCGAGGTCGGATGAATGGCAATAGACAGAATATTGTCTGAAGGGAGCGGGGAATTTTTGGTTGTAAAGTGGTAAATAGTCTCTGTCCCGTCTGCGGACATAAGGAAGGCGCCTGAACTTGATGTCCCAAACCATTTCCTATTGCCGCCATCTACACAGATAGCGTTGATCTCCTCTCCATGCAACAGGTAGTCCACCAGATTAGTACCGTCGTTGCGGTATATAATAGGACGGTTGCAGGCATTCGATTGGAGGAACTTTTCCGCAGTCTCAACGTAAAAAGGACCACCTTCTGTGCCTACCCATATATAACCGTCATGATCTTGTGCCGCGCAGTAGAAGTAATTCGGAGTAACAATATTGCCGAGTTGGTCGGTAAACTCTGAGCGTTTGACAGCTTGGTCGTCTGTCTGATCGAACGGTGTGCCGCCATCATCATGCAGAATTAGTCCTGCTGAACTGCGTACGTCCACAAACCATTTGGAGTTGGGGAACTTGACGTCTGCAATCATTTCGCCCGGTGTGGTAAGTGTGACTTTTTGACCATTGCTGCGAACATTTAGCGGATACCATAAGCCCTGCGGGGAGCGGATGCTGATAGCTGTGCCGCGATCTCCGGTATTCAATACCCAAAGATTTCCGTGCTTGTCGTAGAGAGCTCCGTCCGTACGAATATTTGCCTGCCATTTGTCATTATCCGTGACAGATTTGAGGCTGCTGTTTAGTTCGTTATATACCTTGATGGCATGACCATCCAAAAATTCTGCAACACCAGTGCCGTAGGATGTGGCGAAGAAGTGTTTGGGGGTGGATGGGTCAACGGCAAAGTTCATGATGTCGTAGAATCCCTGTTGGAGTTCCCACATGATTTGGTCAGCGAGATAGGTTGTCCAGTGTTTGGCGGTATAATCGTAGAAGAAAAAGTCCGCGGAACGTCCGAATCCTGCCGTCCATCGTGCGCCTTGTGCCACCATCAGCCGGTCGCCGTCAAACTTCAGACGGTATGAATAGTTACTATATGGGCTGTTCGGCAGGAATGCCTGATATGACTTGTTCTTGTATCGCAAAAGCCCTTGTGCGCCGGCTGCAAGCCAATATTCGCCATTGTCCAGTAATGCGTCCTGAACATTATATTCGTTTGTGAGAGGTATAATGGTTCCGTCTGCGGCAATTTCAATCAGTGTTTGAGGCGTGCTTGCCAGTAGATGTGTCGCTTGTGAACGTATCCAAAGCAGGCGTTCGTCAGTAATGGGCTTCCATACACCGTTTTCACGGCGGTATAGAGTGGAGTCCTGTAAGAGATACAAATCCCCGTTTGCAGTAGCGATTGACGATGTGAGTGTGTCTGTTGGAAGGTCGGATGAATGCCAGTATGCGTAGTCTATAAGGTTGTCCTTTAAGAATCCGGCATAGAGTTTTTTGTCTGTGACGGCATAGAGCGTATCGTTGCTGATGGCAAGTGAGATGACGTTTTCATCCGCTGCATTTTCGCCAATGTAATATGTGTCGGCTATTTCGCATTTCTGCATGTCCATAATCACGATACCGAATGACATAGCAAAGTAGGCGAACTGTTTATGCAATAGTACACTATTGAACAGCATTTCTTTGCTTTCCCCCTTGATAAAAAGGTCTGTTTGGGCTGTGATTCCTTTGTCGGAGAGGAAATCAATCATGCCATTCTGATAGATAATAAGCAGTTTATTGACAGTTTTGTTATAGGCTATGAGATGGATGTTTGAAGAAGACAGACCTGTCACCTTATTATAATATGTCATTGTTTCGTCCATACGGTTGACGGAGAACAATGCCCCATCGGACAAGGCATAAATATCTGTATTAGAAGCTGTTATTGCGTTGATGTTGGCATATGCGGGGTGCAGTGTCCAGTTCAGCATACTGCCATAATCTACATCTTCATCATCGGCAAGAGGCTCTTTGATTGCTGTGTCTATCTCGGAGTAGGATACCAAACCTTGTCCGGTACCTATATACATCCGGCTGTGGACTTGGTCGTATGCTAAGTCAAGTATGCCATTTGCAGGCATAATTGAGTTATCTGTCGTGTAATGTGCAATAAGTTCAGAACCATCAGGGGAGAGTACATACACGCCTTGTCCTTCTGTTCCGACCCACATATTATGATTGTTATCCATGCAAAATGCTACCACAGCATCTGCTTCCATCAGGTACGTGTCATCCGGCATTTTAATGCGCAAGCGGCGGCACTTGTTTGATTGGAAGTAATCAACATCAGATTCAATAATAACAACACCTTTGTCCGTTCCGACCCATATATTGCCAGAGAAGTCCTGATGAACCGCATAGCATTTTCCGACAGTGACCGTATTTCCATCCTGGTCTATCCATTCGTGACGTTTGATTCCGCGGTCATCGGATGAATTGGTCAATGTCCCGTTATCGTCCCACAGAATCAATCCCGGTTCGGAGCGAACATATGGAATCCATTTATAGTGGCTGTTTGTTGCATCTATCAACATTTCGCCTGGGGTGTATATAATAGCCGGTTTGCCGTCAATGAGCAGATTTACTCCCTCCCATTTGCCGTCTTTTGTCAATACCACGATGGCAGAACCGTCGCCTCCGGCATCAACAATCAGCAAATTACCATTCTCATCAAACACTGCTCCGTCAGTACGGGTATATAGATCCGGTTGGTCGGGAAGAATAGAAGAAAGCGTGCTGTTTTCGGGCAGAAAATGGTTTTTCAGTTCGTTGTTATGAAATTCGTAAACGCCTGTCCCGTAACTTGTTACAAAGAAATGACTGTGGTCTTTCGGATCTACGGCGATATTCATAAAATCATATGCCGGTTTATTGGTTTTGGAAGTAATTTCCCCTTGCGAAATGGCAGTCCAGCGATTGTTCTGGTACATCATGACATCTCCGGCACGGAAATATTGTGCTGTCCAGCGTCCGCCAGAAAACATGTACAATTTGTCGCCGTCACAATGCAAACGGTATGGAATATTGGTCATCGGTCCATTCGGCTTGTATGAAAAATGTTCGTTGGCGTATGTATCCAGTACAATGCCTTCTCCTCCGCCTGCAGACCACACATTATTTTTTGCGTCCGTATATTTTTTGCCTTTATCCGGGTCGCGCTGAATACGGTTTGAAAGCGGCTCGGATTTCCAGAAACGATAATCCACCACTTTGTCCTTCAGTGAGGCACGATAAATGAGTTTGTCTGTAAATGCAAAGATGGAATCTTCTTTAAACACAATGTCCTGCACGATTACTTCACTTGCCTCCGGACCGATGTAATATGTGTCCACGAACTCATGCTTCCGCATATCAAAACTGATGATGCCGAACTCCATAGACAGGTATGCACGACCTTTGTGAAAAGAGATATTGTTTGCCCGCTTGCTGGCGGTCATATCTTTGTTGTAGAAGTCGCTCAAGTATGTCACTTTATCGCCTTTGATGAGGTCGATTTGTCCTGTTCCATATACTGCCAGCAACATATCACTTACGTCATCATAGCCGATTTGCCATATTCCGGCACCATGCATTCCCCGTTGTTTGGTCCATTCCACCATCTTCTCGGTTTGCTTGTCCACAGAGAAGAGAAGTCCGTCCGAAAGACCGAAGACACGGTCTTTACTCATGGCAATTTGCGACACGTTGGTGTATGAAAAGTGCGTCTGCCAGTCGGCATAAGTACTTAATGTGACAAAACATAATATGCTGAAAATCAATCGTTTCATATATCTTCTTGTTTGAGAATTTCTGCCAGTTTTGCCATGGCTTTGGCGCGGTGGCTGATGCAGTTCTTTATTTCGGCGGGCAATTCGCCGAAAGTCTTATCATAGCCTTCCGGCATGAATATAGCGTCATATCCGAATCCGCTGTTTCCGCGTTCTTCAGTGATGATTGTTCCGTGCACTTCGCCTTCCACTTGTTGCGTTTTGTTGCCGTGAATCAATGTCACTACAGTGCAGAAACGAGCCCTGCGGTTTGTTTTTCCCGCTAGTTCCGATAGGGCTTTCTTCCGGTTATTGGCATCACAGGCCGGCTCGCCCGCCCAACGTGCCGTGATTACACCAGGTGCGCCGTCCAATGCCTCGATTTCGAGACCCGTATCGTCTGCAAATACATAAAAGTAATTTTCCTGTATGTTGTCTCTCAACCATTTTGCGATTGTTTGTGCTTTGATATTAGAGTTTTCAGACAGCGTTTTCCCGTTTTCTTCTATCTCTGATTCGAATCCGATTTCACGCAGACTAAGCACTTCCATCGGGGCTAATATCCGGCGCACTTCTTCCAACTTATGCGCATTGTTCGAGGCAAAAATCAACCGTTTCATATGCATCTGTATATAATTTCGCACAAAAGTACAACATTATTTGCAATTATGCAAATAAATGACTACTTTTGCAGCAAAATTTCAAGATTATGCGTAAATTTTTACTATTGTGTGCAGCATTGATGCTGGAAATTGTCTCTTACGGGCAGATTGAAAAAATAATTGGTGATTGGAAAACCGTGGATGACAAAACGGGTGACAATTTTGCCATTGTTCACATATATAAAGCCACAAACGGACTTTATTATGGCAAGATTGCCAAAATGTTGGTCGGACCTGTTGATCTGGTATGTGACAAATGCGAAGGGGCAGACCACAACAAACCGTTAGAGGGGCTGATTATAATGCGTGACATGAAAGCCGTTGAAGGCGAGTTGCGTGAGGGTAGGGTGCTTGATCCTGAGTCTGGAAAGTTCTACTATGGCAAGATTTATTATAAAGAAGGCCGTCTCATTTTAAGAGGCAGCCTTGATAAACGCGGTTGGTTCGGGAGAAACCAGACTTGGGTTCCTGCGGACAAATAATCAGACAGGGTCAATCGCTTGTGCAATTGAGTTGGCAATCTCTGCCATCTCATCTGCACCGAGTTGCAGTTTCGGGTTTGTGAACAGCATGTCTTTCTCGTTGTCCAGAGGCACGAGATGAACATGCACATGGTTTACTTCCATTCCCAATACCGCTACTCCGACACGTTTGCAATCTGTAGCAGCTTTGATTCCGGCTGCTACTTTTTTTGCAAAGACCATGAGTCCGGCAAGCGTCTCGTCATCCAAATCAAAGATATAATCAGCTTCCGGTTCCGCCAGTTTCGGGATAACAAGCGTATGCCCTTTCTTCAGTGGATTGATGTCCAGAAATGCGTAGTAACGGTCATCCTCGGCTACCTTGTAGCTTGGAATTTCACCATTGATGATGCGTGTGAATAAAGTCATCTTGTTATTGATTTACAATGAAATTTCCAATACTTCGAACTCCATTGTTCCGGCAGGCACCTGCACTTGCGCAATCTCGCCGACTTTCTTTCCCATCAGCCCTTTGGCAATAGGGGTAGTGACGGCAATTTTGCCTTCTACGATATTGGCTTCGCCTTCGGTCACAAGCTGATATACTTTCTCCTGACCGTTTCTGAGGTTCTTGACGCGTACTTTCGTCAGTATTTGCACTTCATCCGTCTTGATGGAGGTCTCGTCTATGATGCGGGCATCCATAATTTTAGCCTTGAGGTGTGCAATCTTGCTCTCAAGGTGACCCTGTTCCTCTTTTGCGGCATCGTATTCCGCATTTTCACTCAAGTCGCCTTTGTCGCGGGCTTCTGCAATCGCAGCAATCACACGAGGGCGCTCGGTCCCCTCCAAAAACTGGAGCTCATCTTTCAGTTTCTGCAGTCCTTCTGCAGTCATGTACGTTGTTGCCATATCTTGATTTTAGTATTTACGATTAAATATTTCACTTGCGATGAATGCTTTGCGTGCTTCATCTGCATCCTTCAAATCCGGAAGTTGTAATATGTCTTGCGTTTCTTCTTTCATAAAAAAATAGCACCGCAATTGAGCGGATTCTTTTTTTTTTCTTAAAAACATCAGGAAACTTCCCAGCCTCCTGATGCCTAAATAAAACCTAAACCTTAACTATGAAAATTTTATTATTTACTTTTCGGCTGCAAAGGTACTCCTTTTTTGTGAACCCTGCAAATTTTTTTTCATTTTTTTTGAAAAATACTGTATTTTTGTCTATTTAAAGGCGAAATTCTTTTGGAATTGGTGTCTCAAAGCGGATAATCCGCTCTGTTGCGGGGTGAATGAACTCCAGTACTCTTGCATGCAGGCAGAGCCTGTCAACCGGACTAAAATCATTACCGTGACCATACTTTCTGTCACCTACAACAGGATGCCCGATGGATGCCAAATGCACACGGATTTGGTTCGTTCTGCCGGTTTCGAGGTGCAGTTCCACCAGTGACATGCACGGCTGGTCTGTGGAATCCCTACGGTCTTTCAGCACTTTGTAATGCGTTACGGCTTTGGCTCCTCCGTCATCAACCGGTGAGGAATATACCACCGCATTCCGTTTGTCTTCCGTCAGCCATGTCGTAATTGTTCCTACCGGCTTCTCAAAGACCCCTTCTGCCAGTGCTACGTATGTCCGTTCCTTTACCAGTTCTTTCCAGTACGACCGCATGTATTCCTGCATTTGTACACTCTTGGCGAACACCAGAAGTCCACTGGTTTCGCGGTCAAGGCGGTGTACCACATAAATGTTGTTTCGCGGATTTTGTTTGCGCACATAGGCTTTCAGTACAGACATAACTGTCATTTCCTGACTTCCCGGATGTGCAGCCACGGTCAGAAGTCCCTGTTTTTTCTCCACAACAATCAGGTGCTCGTCTTCATACACCAGTTTGAGTTTCGGATGTCGCAGTTCCACGTTTCCTTTTCCTGCACTGATGCATACTTTGTCTCCTTCTTTCAGCGGCGTGTCGTGCCGTGTTTGCACACTGCTGTTAACGGTCACTTGCCGATGTCCTAACAGAGACTTGACGGCTGTACGGCTTTTGCCGTCCATTTTTCGCATCAGAAATGTCAGCAACTCGTCTGTTGCCTCCACGCGGAATATGGTATCTTGCTTCTTGTTTCTCACTTCTTGAATCTGTATTTTTTACGTACCACCCATCGATCAAAGAACACCAGCAATCCAGGTAATACGCAGAGTATCAGTGTGATAGCTACTGCCGAGCCGATGGCAAGACAACCTACAATTGCCGAAATCGCCACATCGTCAATCAGTAGCGACATAGTTCCCGGACCGAATGCCATAATCAATCCCGATGTCATGATTGTGCGTATCGAACTGCGGTATGCCGCCGTGCTGGCTCCGTATTCATCCATTGTTTTACGGTGCTCTTTATAATAGTTGGTGAATAATATGCCATAATCTATCGTTGCGCCCATCAGGATACTTTGCACAATCAGGTATGCCAGATATAGCATGCCTCCGGATACGATGCCGCTGAAGATGACATTCACAAACACTGCCGTCATAACGGTCATCACCAATATGGTCGGTACCACTACCGAACGGAACGAAATAGCCACAATGAGGAAGATAGCCAATACTGTGAGCAGGGTGATGCGCTTCATTTCTGCCCCGAAGCCGTGTTTCATTTCGCTGAACATTACCGGTTCGCCGACCATATAAAACTCTTTCGTCAGCATTGTGTCTCCGAGTTTTTGTAGTTTGTCAACGAATGCAAAGGTTTCTTCTGTCTCGTCCGGCAAATCGGTTATAAGTATCAGCATTGACCAATCATCGTGGCTCAATTTACCTATTCCTGCGGACAAAGCATCCGGTATCAGTGCAATCATTTCACGGCTCTTGTCATCGAGGAACGAGGCAATAACCGGATCTTTTACCAGCGTGTCTGCCACATATTTCAGCAGTTCCTCACAACTCATTTTGAGGCTGTCATCATAGGCTTTCTGGCTGCCATAGAAACAATACAGCAGGTGAACAGTTTCTTCATTCATTTCTTCGCTCAAGGCGCTGAAATTCTGAGCCATCTCGGTTGAGTTGTATCTCTTCTTGGATGACAGCAGTTCCATCATCAGTTCCGCGCGGCGTTCCGCTTCTGTTTTTTCATGCCGTTTGGTTTTTTGTTTGTGTCTGGGCTGCGGTTTTACTACCGGTTCCACAATCGTTTCCGCTTCGCTTGTATTCTCTGTAGGTATTTCGTTGGCAGCGAGTTCCGTTTGGTTGTCCTCAATGGTCTCAATCGGAATGTCTTCTTCGGGTTTCGGGATATCGTTTTTTTCTTCTTTGCCTGCAATGGCGAGAACACGTGCTTCGTCCATGTTGTTAAAGCCGTATTCCTTCAGCATCTCCGCCAGTTCCGAAGTCGGAATATAGGCATCCTCATTGGCATAATCCATGAACCGTACACGGATTATCAGATTCCGTTTCTGTTCTGCATTCACCATACCTTGCAGTGATTTTCTGTGGAAGAGGTCGTCTGTGAGGAAATGGACGTATTTCAACGGTGTCATACGTTTGCTGCCGTCTGCCATACCGAACACAATCTTTGTCTGAGACGGACTTGAACCGATGTAGTTCGCCATTTGTTTCACGCTCATTTCATACCTCAGACGTGTCGTGTCAGTGACGTTGTACAGATAGAACGATTCGTCGTTGTTGTATTCTTCATGCAGTTTTGCCACAAACTGGATAACATTCACTCTGCCGTCCTTGATAACCGGTTTCTTGTGGACAACCTGTTTCGGTTGTGGTTTGGGCTTTTCTATCTTGGCGGGAATGAGTTTTACTACGGTGTCTGTCTGCTGCTGTTGTCCGTCGGTCGTAACAGGAGAAACTGCAATTACTTGCGGCTCGGCTTTGATGGGTTCTACCGGTTCATCATTTTCTTCCTCCTCCTCTTCTTCCTCTTCCTCCGACATGGCAAGCAGACCGTCAAGCAATTGGATTTGTCCGCGCATCCTGTCGTCTATCACGCCAGCAAACATCGGGTTGTCAATACAATCTTCACGCACGAACTTCATCAGTTCCGGGAATGGAATGCCGAGCGTATCCGCATATCCCGAGTGCATGTAATAGACCATTTGCATCACCATGGGCGTCAGCATGTCAATGCCTTCTATTTCCGGCATATAATCGTGCATCTGCTCAACCAGTTCCTGGATATGTTCTGTCAGACCGGTGGCGGTTTGCTGTTCTTTCAGTAGCGTGGGATAGGATATGACAGCCTGCACGTATGGCTCGTTTTTGATGCTGTCCGCCACGCCGATTACACGCATTTCGTCTTGTGTGTCGAATATCATAATGACGGGATTCATCTTCGGGAACACCTGCGCTATTTTGGATTCACCGTTTGTGGAGAAGGTGATATCTGTCTTTTGGGACAGCCACCACGATGTGCCGAACAATGTTACAAGACCTATTACAAGCGTCACTTTATGGTGCGTCACGAACCGTCCGAGTGCATCGGTAGGCAGTACAAACACGCGTTTGGTTGTTTTGCGGAGAACGCGGTTGAATATTAGCAGCAGGGATGGTAATACCGTGAATGTGCATATCAGGCTGCACAAAACGCCCTTCGCAAGCACGATACCCATGTCCATACCAATCTTCAAACGCATGAAGAGCAACATCAGCAAGCCGACAACCGTTGTCAGTGCACTGCTTATAATGGACGGAAATGCGCGGTATGCGGCAACGTCAATGGATTGGCAGGTTGTCCGTTCGTCGTTCAGTTCTTGCCGGTAGCGGTTCATCAGAACGATGGCATAATCCAGACTCAATACCAATTGCAGGATCGGTGCGATATAGTTTGTCGTTATGGATACACTTGGCAGCAGTGCATTTGTGCCCACGTTGATTATCACCGCTATGCCCGTTGCAACCAGTATCAGGAGCGGATCCAACCACGATTGCGCCATCAGGAATAGTATCAGGAAAATCAGTACGGCGGAGATGATTATAACCGAAACAGGAGGAGTGGCACCATCCTGGCTGGTTTCCACAATGACATCTTTGCCGTATCTTTTCCGGATGCCTTTTCCCATTGTTTTTTGGTCAACAGACTTAGGCACAACCAAACTATATAATATATAGGTGCTGTCAGACGAATACTGGTAGGTTACGGCTGCGACGTTGTCAAGGCTGTCCAGCTCGTTGGCTATTTGCAGAATGCTGTCGCCTTTCAAACCGTGGAACATGGCTTTCACATCGGCGCTCTGGAAGTCTGCGGCATTGAACTCTTCATTCACAATTTCCAAGCCGTGCCGCATCTTTGAATCCGTCGGCAGATACTTGGTCATATCGCTGTTCACGTTGATGTGAAATAATAGTATTCCACATGCCACAGCCACAGCAACACTTAACGCCAATAATATGTAATGATACCTCGGTTTCACAAAAAAATCGCGCAAAGATACTGCTTATTTTTGAATCGTGCAAATATTTTGTCCAATTTACGTTATTTCATTCGATTTTGTCATGAAAAAGAGTTTTGTTATGTGATTTTTAGAGTGCAGACTCCATGCTGACTCCATGCAGATTTTTGGGGAGTAATTTTGTGGCGGAGCAGAGTAGCATCAGCGGTCAGTGTTTAGTATTCAAGTATCAGTTTTCAGTTGGGGTAGCATCAGGGTTACGTCAGGGTTACGTCAAGGTAATATCTAACCAATAATTAACTAATAACTAACGACAGGGAGGTTCAAGGTGGTTCAGAGTTGTTCAGGATTGTTCAGAATTGTTCAGGATTGCTCGGAATGGTTCAGGGGCGGATAAAATCCGACAGCAATGGACAAAGTTACTGAAAATTATGTAAAAATTTTGTGGAATCAGAAAAAAGTTGTAACTTTGCGGCGAAAATGAGAAAACTGAGAAATATATGAAACGATACTTGCTTGTTTTGATGGCGCTGTGTGCGCTGTGTGTTTATCCGTCCTACGGCAAGACGGAAAAAAGCACCGTAACTTTCTACGTGGATCTGCATTGCCAGAACTGCATTGACAAAATCTACAAAAACATTGCGTACGAAAAAGGCGTCAAGGACCTGCAGTGCGATATGAAAACCCAGACCGTTACGGTTACTTACGATAGCGCCAAGACAGACGTGCCGACATTGCAAAAAGCCTTTGCCGCTATCAACAAGCCTGCTTCATTAACTCCGAAAACAGAAAACAAAGATGAAAAACACGAAGACCATCACCACCATTAAACTGCTGTTAGTCAGTGTATTATGTGCCTGCAGTACGCTTCTTAACGCTGCAACTTATTCTCCGGCAACAGTGCCAGACCCCAAGCAGTTCGGGCAGGATTGTTATGTGTCAAATCCGGACTCGATTCTCAATGCCGATGATGTGGCATATCTCAATCAGTGCTGCCGGCTGTTGGAGGACACTGCGGAAGTGGAAATGGCAATCGTTGTATTGGAAAGTATCGGAAACTATGAGCCGTTTGATTTCGGATTTGAACTGTTCAACCGTTGGGGAATAGGCAAAGCAGGCAAGAATACCGGCGTACTTGTGACCTTTGCGCTCGCTTCGCGGCAAGTCTATATCAATACCGGAAGCGGAATAGAAGGCGTTCTTCCCGATGCCATCTGCAAGAAGATCATACAGGAAGACATGATTCCGCGTTTCAAGCAAGGCGATTACGGAGGCGGTCTTTGTGCTGCGGCAACACACATCTATACGATTTGCTCCAGTGACGAAGCACCTGAGGAACTGCTCAACATGGCTTCCGCCACCAACCGCGGCAAGTTTGCCAAGCAGGCAGCCAAAGCGGATGACAATTCACTGACACCTTCCGAATGGGGTGCATTGATAATCTTCATGTTTTTGGTGATGCTGCCGATGCTGCTCATAGTGCTTGTTCAGCGCAAAACCCAAACACTTGAGGACGAGAGAGAGCAACGTATGGGATGTCTTGTAAAGATGGCGTTTGTGTCAGTGATTTTCTGGCCACTTATTCCGACCGTGCTTTGGTTCTGGTGGCGTTCCAAACGTTACCGTTGCCCCGAATGCGGCAAGCAGCGCTACCAGATTATCTGCACCGACAAGACGGAGCTGAAGAACGGTGATACCAAGAAAGTGGAAACATGGATTTGCACCAAGTGCGGCTACAAGCACGTTGAAACGAACATTGTCAAGAAACCGATGTTCTCGGGCGGTTATTCCGGTGGCTATTCCGGCAGTTACTCCGGCGGATCGTCATATAGCAGTTCTTCATCTTCCAGTGGCGGTTCCTGGGGTGGCGGCTCGTCATCCGGTGGTGGTGCAGGCGGAAGTTGGTAAATGTTTATAAAGTATGAAAAGAACTCTGTTTATTCTCTTGTTTGCGGCAGCCACGTTGCCGATGTGGGCGGATTCTCCGCTTACGAGTACCCATTTCTGGCGGATTTACAATACCGGCAGCGAGATTGTGTTTCCGCTATACAAGGTTGTGGATGCAGACGCTTGGTCGGACAGCGTCAAGGCGGTTCTGGTCAATCCGGATATATCCGTGGAGCAGCGGTTGTGCGTGGTCAATTATCTTGGTTGGGACATCAACGGGCAAAAGCACTATGATGATTTGTTGAATTACTATGTCCGCGTCACCAAGAAGTCTGACCGCAGGGCTGCCATCCGCGAAATGGACGGACAGATGTTAGCGGTATTAGCTTATGTTAAGGCGATGGACGATTATTTCGATGTCAAGGATGCCAAACGCCTTTCGGCAGAAGCGGTCAAACGTGCCCCGAAAAGCCGTGCCGTGGCTATGACAGACGCGCTGATTGGTGCACAGATTGCGATGGATTCCAATTGGGGAGAGGTGTACCGAATCTGCAAACGTGTCGTCGATGACAAGCGTCTGGACAACGATTTCTGCGAGCCTGCTGTGGTTGCGATAATGGAATATATCGACCTGTACGCCGAATACTAATCGGCAAGGAAGTACTTCTCGTAATTATCCAAGAATAACTTTACGGCTTCCTCCAACGGTCCGTAATATTCACCGCCGGAGGCATTCTTGTGCCCTCCGCCGTTGAAGATGTCATGGCAGAACATGTTTACAGGCCGGTCACCCTGACTGCGCATGGATATCTTGATTTTCTTTTTGCTGCCATTGGCAAAGGCTTTCTCCGCTTCCGTTACTTTGTCTTCCCGCATGAGGCAGGAGTAATTGACCTCCTTGATAGATAGCGGCATGTTGACGATGCCTTCCGCATCGCCGGATTTGAAGTTGAAACGGTATAACTCCTTGCCGCTCAATGCGATAAGTGACGCATGGCGTTCGGGGAAGATTCGCATTTTGCGGTCAAGACAATAGCCGACAAGCCTCATTCTGCCTTCCGACCAAGCATTGAAGATGTGGTTATAAACGGCGTCTTTGTCTACACCCGCAGCCACGAGTTTAGCCACAATCTCATACAGTTCGGGATGGTTGGAATTGAAGGCAAAATTGCCCGTGTCGGTCATCATACCGGTGTAGATACAAGTGGCAGCATCCAGACTTTTTATTTCGGATCCGGCACTTACGACTTCATAGACCAACTGGCTGGCGGACGGGCTGGCTGCTTCAACAATTTTCACTATATTGGCTGCGTCCTGCAACGTGCGTTCCGGCATCATCAGATGGTGGTCAATCATCATTACATTGACGGCATCGCCTTTGGCGGAGACCATATCCAGCATCTTCTGCCCCAAGGCACCGATGCGTTTCGGTTCGTTGAAGTCCGTGCAGATGATGGTATCGGCTTCTTCAAGAAGTTCATTCGCCTTTGCGGCATCCTTTTCATAAATGATAATCTCATCAGCACCCGGCATCCATGCAAGGAAGTCCGGGAAACCGTTGGGTACGACAACTGAAACTTGTTTTGCCGGAGACATGCATAGCGCATGTTTCATCCCAAGTGCGCTGCCCATTGCATCGCCGTCCGGCGACATGTGCGTGAGAATAACCACGTTCCGCGCGGCATCCAAAATTGCCTGCGCTTTGTTAATGAGTGTCTTGTCGATAGCCATGGTTTGCCTTTTCTATAAAAACGGTACAAAAGTACAACAGAAAGACGATATATGCAAAAAAATCACCGAAAATCAGTATTTTTTTGTCAAAATATACGGAAAAGACAGCAAAAATCACTCTTCGGGACGTGCAAGTGCCCAACGGAAACCGATGTAGGCTTTCCAACCATGCGTGGGTGCCCAGACAGAGGATGCGTCGAAATCCGGCGAATATGGCTCGTCGGCAGCAATAATCGGTGTGTTTTGTGTGAAGTTCGTCATATTCTCTGCACCGACATAAATGGACCATGTGCGGAAATACTTGGTTATTTGTGCCATGAGTTGCGGATACCATTTGTGATAGGTCACGCCGTTTGTGGTGTAATACTGCGATTTGGCGGCATCCGGAACAGTGAAGTTGTCCTGCATACGTCCGGGACCGTTGAACTGGGCGGTCACGTCAAACTGCCATTTCTTGAGCGGGGTCTGGTAAGAGGTTGTGATAATGCCTTTGAAGCGGTTCTGCAAAGGTTTCTCACGGAGCAGGAACGTATTTTTTCCCGTATTGAAGGTTGTCTGGCGAACATCGGTATAGCGGAAGGCTGCTGTCATGGTCCATCCGCGAAGAATCTCCAGGGTGGCTTCGATTTGCCAGTTGTGGGCAAAAGATTGGAGTCCGTTCGCGCGTATATTATATAGGTGTATAGCATGCGGGTCACGGTCAATATCGGCAATGACACCATCCATGAACTGCGTGTAGTAATATTCGCCGCTAAGTTGCAGTTCTTTCTTGCCGAGCGGGATATAGAAAGTCATAGTGGCACCTGCATTGACCGCGCGTTCCTGTGCGACCTTGTCCGGCAGAATCCATGTCCGGTTGCTGACAAGACAGCCTGCATTGTCCGCAATGATATTTGGCGAACGGTAGCCCAATCCGACACTGCCGCGCAACGTCCACCATTCGAACGGAGCATAGCGTATATTCATGCGCGGCGTGGCAAAGAATCCGTAACGGGAAGAGTAGTCTGCACGGATTCCGGCAAGCAACGTCACTTTGTCCAGATACATGTAGGTGTATTCGGCAAA
>CAJOFT010000020.1 GCA_905234025.1 Paludibacteraceae bacterium | reverse complement strand
TATAAAATAGAAGGGGATACTATTATCAATGAGAAATTATATAGCAGAGTCCTGTATGCTGACGGTTTCCACAAAAATGAGGAAGATAGTTGGAACTGGATTTACACCGGAGCTATTCGGGAAACTGAAAATGCAGAGATATTTTTCATTCCTTCCGAACAAACAAAGGAATATCTTCAATATGCTTTCAACGCAAAGGCTGGTGACAAATTCACAGATTTATATGCCATGTATGATGGAACAATTGTCACTGCATTAGTAAAAGAAAACTCTGAAAAAGAAATTATTTTGGATTTATACGAAAGAGTGGATGGAGTTGACGGTATAATGTGGGGTAATTTTGTTTGGATAAGGGGCATCGGTTCCCTGTATTCTCTATTTCAACCTCTCCCCAATGGCGGAGTTGGAGGAAATATAACAAATAGCTTGTTATGTGCTTATGATGGAGAAACACAGATTTATACTTCATCCTTGGGAGAAACGCATGGATGTACGTATTGGAAGAAACCCAAAACAGAAAATATAGAAATCAACAATTCAACGAAGCCTGATGGCGGATTTATTCTCCGCGAGGGGCAACTATATCTGATGTACGATGGACGGATGTTCGATGTAAGAGGCGCAGAAGTGAAATAAATTTGCACAATTCATATAAAAGTTGTACCTTTGCCGCGGAATTTGAAAATGAAGGTTATTAGGAGGCGATAAGGGCGGTCATTGGGAAGTTATATCCAAATAAAACAGTACTAACACGGTTTTATGACGTACGACGTGCACCGCTGTGCACCGTGCTCTGAACGGATGTCGGCAATTTCCGGCATCCGGTTTTTCATTCAGCATCCGGTTTTCCAATCACCTCCGCTTTTCCATTCAGCATATGTTAAGCATCTCTTAAGCGTTATTGCCTCTTCCCTTTTATAGGTTTCCCCGTTTATCGGGGACACCTAAATCGTTTCATCGGGAACACCCAAACGGTGCTAAAAAAGTAAAAAAATGCAGAAAAAATGCAGAAAAATTTGCACATGTCAAAAAAAAGCAGTACTTTTGCACGCTTTTTTGGGGTTTGCCCAAAATGAACTAACAAATTTTATAAATCAACCCGCTTGGCTGGGCAGTGGATTTTCGGTAAAAACCACGGAAACGCGGCACAACAAACAAAAAGAGGATTCCATCCTCAGGCGCAAGAACGCCACCTCCCTTGATTAGGGGAATCAGTACATCCGTAAATCGTAAAGATGTCTGTCGGCCAGGTCTAAAAACAACAAATTAATGGATTATTTATCTTACAAGACAGCGTCCGCTAACAAGGCTACCGTACAGAAAGAATGGGTAGTTGTTGACGCTGAAGGCCAGATTCTCGGCCGTATGTGCACGAAGGTTGCCAAACTCCTTCGCGGCAAGTACAAACCCAATTTCACTCCGAATGTGGATTGCGGTGACAACGTAATCATCATCAATGCAGACAAGGTGCAACTGACCGGTAACAAGTGGTCAGACCGCGTTTATGTACGCTACACCGGTTTCCCGGGCGGACAACGCGAGTACACTCCGCAAGATCTTATGAACAAAGGCGCAGACCGCCTTATCCGCAAAGTGGTTAAAGGTATGCTTCCCAAGACCCGTCTGGGCAACAAGCTTATCACGAACCTCAAGATTTTTGCAGGTGCAGAGCACAACATGCAGGCACAACAACCCAAACAAATTGACATCAACACCCTTAAATAAGATATTAATGCATTAGGTCGTCGTAAAGCTGCTGTAGCACGCATTTACGTTAGTGAAGGTGCTGGAAACATTACCATCAACAAACGCCCGTTGGACGCTTACTTCCCCAGCTCGATTCTTCAATTCATCGTTAAGCAGCCGCTTGCGAAATTAGGTGTTGAAGAGAAATATGACATCAAAGCAAACCTTGACGGTGGCGGTTACAAAGGTCAGGCAGAGGCTCTGCGTCTCGCTATCGCCCGCGCACTCGTTAAGATTAATGCCGAGGACAAGGCTGCGCTCAAGGCTGAAGGCTTCCTGACACGTGACGCACGTGAGGTAGAGCGTAAGAAACCCGGTCAACCCAAAGCACGTAAACACTTCCAATTCTCGAAACGTTAAACGATTTTGGACCGCTGCGCTGTTGGAAGTTAGACCGCTACGCTGTTTGACAGTCCAACAGTCCGCAGGACGTTCCAACATCCAACATCGAGAATCCTTTCTGCCGCGCCTCTCTGCGGCATAAGGGCACGGAATAATTATTGAAAGAATAATTCAAACAAATCAAACCAAATGAGAACAAATTTTGATCAACTTCTGGAGGCAGGCTGCCACTTTGGCCACCTCAAACGCAAATGGAATCCCGCAATGGCTCCTTACATCTTCATGGAGCGCAACGGTATCCACATCATCGACCTCAACAAAACTGCCATCAAGATTGACGAGGCAGCAGAGGCTCTCAAGAACATTGCCAAATCCGGCCGCAAGGTGCTGCTCGTAGGTACCAAGAAACAGGCGCAGGAAGTAGTTGCTGCCAAGGCACAGGAAATCGGTATGCCGTACATCACCGAGCGTTGGGCCGGTGGTATGCTCACCAACTTCCCCACCATCCGCAAAGCCGTGAAGAAAATGTCCAACATCGACAAGATGATGACAGACGGCACGTTCGACAACATCTCCAAACGCGAGAAACTGCAAATCACCCGTCAGCGTGAGAAACTGGAGAAGAACCTCGGTTCCATCGTTGACCTCACCCGTCTTCCGAGTGCCGTATTTGTTGTTGACGTAATGAAAGAGCACATTGCCGTTGCTGAAGCTAACCGTCTCGGTATCCCCGTATTCGGTATCGTTGATACAAACTCCGACCCCAACAACGTGGATTTCGTTATTCCCGCAAACGATGATGCAACCAAGTCCATCGAAGTTATCCTGACCGCTGTTTGCGACGCTATCAAGGAAGGTCTTGAGGAGCGCAAAGTGGAGAAGGCTGACGAAGAGGCTGCTGCACAACAGGAAGATGCGAAAGAAGGCGAAGTGGCTGCTCCCGTAGCTAAAGAGCGCCGTGCACGCGTCCGCAAAGCCGCTCCGAAAGCTGAGGCTGAAAAAGTAGCTGAAGTAAAAGAGGCTCCCGCAGAGGAAAAAGCTGAGGCTGCTGAATAAATGACAAAATCGTAAATCGTTAAATCGTAAATTAATATGGCTGTAACACTTGCTGATATTAAGAAACTGCGCGACATGACAGGCGCAGGTATGATGGACGTCAAGAAAGCTCTTGAAGAGGCTCTCGGCGATTTCGAAAAAGCAAAAGACCTGCTCCGCAAACGCGGTCAGGCTATCGCTGCAAAACGTAGTGACCGTGAGGCTTCCGAAGGTTGCGTTCTCGCAAAAGCAGAGAATGGCTTCGGTGCTATCGTTGGCGTGAAATGCGAGACGGACTTCGTGGCTAAAAACGCTGACTTCGTTGGCATGGTGAAACTCCTGCTCGACGCTGCAATGGCTAACAAGCCCAAATCGCTGGACGAACTCAAAGCCCTCAAGATTGGTAACTTCACCGCAGAGGAAATCGTTACCGAGCGCAGTGGTGTGACCGGTGAGAAGATGGAGTTGAGCGACTACGCTTATATTGAGGCTCCGAAAGTGGACGCTTACAACCACCTCGGCAACAAACTCGCTTCTCTCGTTGCTGCTGACAATGCTGATGCAGACCAGGAGACCGTTCACGGCATGAACATGCAGGTGGCTTCATCCCGTGGCTCTTGACGCAGAGCATGTGGCTCAAGAGGTTAAAGACCGCGAACTGGCTGTTGCTGTTGACAAAACCAAACAGGACGAAATCAACAAAGCTGTTGAGAACGCACTGCGCAAAGCCGGTATCAACCCCGCTCACGCAGACAGCGATGACCATATTGCTTCCAACACCACCAAGGGTTGGCTGACCGAAGAACAGGCAGAAATTGCACGCAAGATCCGTGCTACCGTTCCCGCTGAGGCTGAGGCACAGCTGAACCTGAAGAAGGTGGAGATGATTGCACAAGGTCGTCTGCAGAAGTTCCTCAAAGAGTCCACACTCGTTGAGCAGCAGTATATCCTTTCCGACGCGAAAGAACTCGTGAAGGATATCCTCAAAAAGATGAACGTTCACATTACCGATTTCAAGCGTATTACGCTGAATCAGGAATAATCTGATGAATAAACTCGCGAAGAAACACCCCGCATGAGGTGTTTCTTCGTCATTTAATTACGATAAACAATCATTATAAACAATGGAAAACATGAACAAAACAGATTTATCAGCACTGGCACTGGCAACCGTTATGTCTGCCTCTGCTGCGGAAATGAAACCGGTAGAAGCTCCTGTTACCGGAGCTACCGTTTTTCTGAACGGTGCGGAATTGGAACATCAGGCGACACTTGATCTGCAAAAGGGTGACAATGTGGTGGTTTTGGAAGGGCTTTCTCCGCAGATTGATCGTCAGAGCCTGCAAGTGAGTCTGACGGCAGGAGTGGTGGTCTCTTCGTTTGAATACGGCATTGATTATATGTCTGCGGACAAACGCACCGCCTCTACACAGCAACTGCAAGACCAACTTAAGGCGCTTAAAAAAGAAGCACAAGGCAAGGAAGAGGAAATGGCAAATGCGCAGAAACTGTTGGAGTTGCTGGAAACAGGTGTGGAGCACAGCCTCAGTGCCGATGGTGTGAATGTGACGGCTGAGGTGATTGAGAAGAACCTCAAGTATTACGAGCAACGGATGACATCTTTGCAGGCGCAAGTCAAAAAAGCAGCGGAGCAGTTGGAGGAACTGAACAAGAAGATTGCTGATCTCGAACGCCAAATAAAGCAAGACGCAACACCTAATGCCCGCCGCGCAGGAATTCTGACGCTGACCCTGAATACCCCCAAAGCTATGCAGGCAAAGGCGGAAATACGTTACTTCACGAAATCGGCAAGGTGGAAACCTTACTACGACCTCCGCGTGGAAGAAGTGGGCAAACCGATTGACCTGATGCTGAAAGCGTTTGTTTCGCAGAATACAGGTCTGGACTGGAAGAAAGTGGCACTGACCCTTTCCACAGGCACACCGTCGCGCAGCAACAGTATTCCGGAATTTACTACCTGGTTCATCCGTCGCAAAGAAGTCTATAACAGCTCTGCCCGCGAAGTAAGAGCAAAGGCTTGTGCGAATGCAGGTGCCGCAGGAATGGCACCGGAACCGATGATGATGGATGTTGCGATGGAAATGGCAGAACCGATGATGGCGCGTCGCGCTACTATTGAAGATTACACCGAGCAATCGGAACAGGCACTCAGCGTAAGCTACAAGATTGATATTCCGTACACGATTTTGGGCAACGGCAAGGAGCAGACAATTGCGCTCAAGGAGCAGAATGTAGATTCCGTTGAGTACAAGTATTATGGCGCACCGAAACTGGACGGCGCTACCTATCTCACTGCCACGATTAAGAACAAGGAACAGTTAGGACTGTTAGAGGCAACGGCTGCAATCACCTACAACAATACCTACTACGGCGAGACGCAGATTGATCCGAATCGCGCAGATGACCTCAAACTGACATTAGGCGATGACAAACAGATTACCATCGAGCGCGAGAAACAGCAGGATTTCAGCAAGCAGAAGATGCTCAGCAAGTCACAGGAGAATGTGGTGGCATACAAGATTACTGTCCGCAACAACAAGAAGACACCTGTAGCTTTGCAGATTGAAGAGCCGTTCCCCATTTCGATGAACAGCGAAATTGTTGTTGAACTGACAGGCAAAACCTCTGATTATTCGAACAAGGACGAAAACCGTGGTATTCTGACCTTTGATTTGGACCTTGCGCCGGGAGAGCAGAAGGAGATCGTTGTGGAATACAAAGTGACCTATCCGAAGGACTGGAAACTGAACTGGTAAGACGGATAAAATATCGAAGAAAAAAGACGCTGTCCCAGCGTCTTTTTTTCCATGGTATTAGTCTGTTAAATTTTTAAGGTACAAAAAAGATTGTGTTGTCTTGATTTCGGGTGCAAAAGTACTGCTTATTTTTGACCCGGCAAAATTTTTTCGTATGTTATAAAACATATTTCCATAAAAAAGTGCATTTTTTAGCGTTTTTTGCCCAATTCGACCACTTCCAAGTCCCGAATTTGGGCTCCGTCGATGACAAAACGTAACAATGTTTGCACTTTTTGCCAGCCTTCCAATCCCGCAGCGCCCGGATTCATGGTGAGCATTTTCCATATCGGATCATACTGTACTTTGAGAATATGGCTGTGTCCGCAAACGAACAATTGCGGCGTTTCCTTTTGGAACATCGGCAGCAGCCACGGATTGTAATGTCCAGGGTATCCGCCGATATGTGTCAGCAGCACATTAACATCTTCCACGCGAAAACGATAGAACTCGCTGAGGCTGTAGCGCACATCGCCTCCGTCCATGTTGCCGAAAACCGCACGGGTTGGTTTGTACTCGCGCAGTTGTTGCAATACTTCAAATGAGCCGATGTCTCCGGCGTGCCAGATCTCATCCACTTCGCGGAAGTGTTCAAACACCCGCTTGTCGAGATAACTGTGTGTGTCGGAGAGTAAGCCGATTCGGGTCATTTGTGGGAAATCTTGTTAAGAATAAGAACCGTTCCTGCAAGGCAAACTGTACTGATTACTATAAATACCAGTACATCGCGCAGGTCGATTACGCCGCGTGAAACGGCTTCATAAAAATGCTGCAAAACAATCCAATACAGGACAAAGCAAGCCAAGGCTCCCAATACAAAAGCCACTATTTGGCTCTTGGTCCAACAGCCCGCCACCATCGCTATACTGAGGAAAGTGCCGCTGAGCATCACCAGTCCGATGAACGAACCTGCGAACTGCCCGCCGTCAATGTTTCCGACCGGCTCTGCGATGGCATAAACAATGAAGTAATGCACGATGTTTGGCAGCAGTGCCAGCAGCATGAGCGTCCATGCCGCAAAAAACTTGCCGAGCACAATCCGGCTCATGGAAATACGTTGCACCATCAGTATGTCCCACGTGCCGCTTTGCCGCTCCTCTGAGAATAACCGCATTGTCAAGGCAGGGCAAAGCAGCATCATGAGCCAGGGACTGAGTAGGAAAAGTCCGTCCGTCTGGGCATATCCCGAGTCAATAATATTCCACTGACCCGGGATCACCCAAAGGAAAAGACTGACTGCCAACAGGTACAGACCAATAACGATGTACGCAATCGGCGTAGCAAAGTAATATCCAAGTTCTTTCCTGTACACCTTACACTGTACACCTTACACCGATTAGTGCTTCACTTCGATGTTTTTGTTCACCGGAGTCTTCGGGAAGAAGATCCAGAATGCAATGGCAACAAGGAACGCATATGCTGCAAATGTGTACCACGACATTTTCCAACCGTCCCAAACCTGCATGAAATCTGCTGTTTCCGGCAGATGGAACACGAACTTGTTCACTACAGCCTGTGCAGCCAGTGTGCCGATAGTAGCACCAACACCGTTGGTCATCACCATGAACAGACCTTGTGCGGACGAACGCATAGACTCGTCTGTCTCCTGATCCACATACAGCGCACCGGAGATATTGAAGAAGTCAAAGGCAAAGCCGTAAACGACGCAGCTCAATACGAACAGCAGTACGCCCGGCATTTGCGGGTTACCCATTCCGAAGAATGCAAAACGAAGTACCCACGCGAACATAGCGAGCAACATCACGTTCTTGATTCCGAACTTCTTGAGGAAGAAAGGAATGAAGAGGATACAAATTGCCTCACATGCCTGGCTGATAGAAATCAGGATGTTACTATGCTTAACGGCAAAAGCCTCTGCAAAGTCAGGGTTGGCAGCAAAACTTCCGAGGAACGGATTGGCAAAGCCGTTGGTGATTTGCAGACTGACGCCGAGGAACATACAGAAGATGAAGAACAATGCCATTTTTTTCTGTTTGAACAGCGCAAAAGCACGCAGTCCCAGTGCATCAACGAGATCCACTTTACCTTCAATCTTCTTGATGTCGCAGTTCGGCAAGGTGAAGGAGTAAATGGCGAGAACAGCGCTCAAAGCACCACTAACAACGAATTGCCATGCCGTGGTATAGATTCCTACGGCATCTACGCATACTTCCAACGCGATAAAACCTATTGTGCCGAATACGCGGATAGGCGGAAAGTCTTTCACCGTGTCCAGACCGCCTTTGACGAGGGCATTGAAGGCAACGGAGTTACTCAGTGCAATGGTCGGCATGTAGAAGGCAACGGACAATGCGTACATAGTGAATAACGATCCGAATTGCACGGCGTCACCGGCATTCACACCATAGAAACCTGCGCCTAACATCAACAGACCGGCTACACCGTGACAGATTCCCAACAACCTCTGTGCCGGAATCCAACGGTCAGCAACGATACCCATCAATGCGGGCATAAAGATGGAAACAATACCCTGTACGGAGTAGAAAATTCCGATATGAGTGCCCATACCATGGTCGGCGAGGTAGCGACTCATACAAATCAAATAAGCTCCCCAAACAGCGTACTGCAGGAAGTTCATGACAATCAGTCGAAACTTTAAGTTTTTCATAAGCGATTAGAAATTTGAATTTGATTATTTGATGATTTTATTAAAATTCACTCGTAAAGTGGAACTTGATATGTTTGTAGTCGTTCTGTGCCATATTCAGAATATATGCGCTGTCTGCCATAAACACGTCCCGTCCTTCCTTGTCAAACGCCATGTATTGCGCCTTGCGGGATTTGAAGGTTTTGAGTTCTTCCGCATCGTCCGATTCAATCCAGCAGGCTTTGAACATCGCCATATTTTCCCAACGGCATTTGGCGTTGTATTCGTGTTCCAAGCGGTATTGTATCACCTCGAACTGCAACTGTCCGACCGTTCCGATAATCTTTCGACCATTCAATTGGCTAATAAACAACTGTGCCACACCTTCATCCATCAATTGCCGCACGCCTTTGTCGAGTTGTTTTTGCTTCATCGGGTCGGCATTCTCAATGTACTTGAACATCTCCGGTGAAAAACTCGGCAATCCTTTGAAATGCAGGTTTTCGCCTGCGGTCAGCGTGTCGCCGATCTTGAAATTGCCTGTGTCCGGCAGACCGACGATGTCGCCTGCAAAGGCTTCATCAACCGTTTCTTTCTTCTGCGCCATGAAACATGTCGGTGCAGAAAAACGCATCTGACGGTCTTCACGGACATGTTTGTAATACACGTTCCGCTCAAAGCGTCCCGAGCAAATCTTGAAGAACGCAATGCAACTGCGGTGGTTCGGGTCCATGTTCGCGTGAATCTTGAAGCAGAATCCCGTAAATGCCTCTTCCATCGGGTCCACACGTCGTTCCACCGCTTCCACAGGACGCGGAGAGGGGGCATTCGCCACAAAGAATTCCAACAGTTCCTGTACACCGATGGTTTTATATGCCGAGCCGTAGAATACCGGTGCCAAGTCGCCCGCAAGGTATTTTTCGCGGTCAAAGAGCGGATAAACGCCATCAATCAGTTCCATATCTGCTTCCAGTTTCTCGCTCAGTTTGACAGGTCTGTCGCTTAACTTGAACACGGACTCAAACTTCAGTCCCTGTCCGTTTGCCCACGTGACTGGTGTGACGGTAATACCAAGTTCTGACTCCACATCATCCATCAAATCAAACGGGTCTTTGCCTTCGCGGTCCATTTTGTTCATGAACACCATGACCGGTGTTTTGCGCATACGGCAGACTTCCATCAACCGGCGTGTCTGCGTCTCAACACCTTTCGCAGAATCAATGACGATAATCACGCTGTCAACTGCCGTCAGCGTGCGGAAAGTATCTTCCGCAAAGTCCTGGTGACCCGGAGTGTCAAGAATATTGATGTGGTAGCCGCCGTAATCGAAGCCCATAACGGATGTTGCAACCGATATACCACGTTGCTTTTCTATCTCCATCCAGTCGGAGGTTGCTGTTTTGCGGATCTTGTTCGATTTGACAGCGCCTGCCACGTGAATGGCACCGCCGTACAGCAGCAGTTTCTCGGTCAGCGTGGTCTTACCGGCGTCAGGGTGGGAAATTATTGCAAACGTTCTGCGACGCAGTATTTCATCAACGTAGTTTGGCATTGAACTTCTCCTCAAATGTATGTTGCAAGCGACCCATAATATTCTCTATCTGCTTGTCTTTCAGCGTGTTTTCGGTGTCTTGCAGGATGAACGACAGTGCATATGACTTCTTGCCTGCTTCGAGGTTCTTGCCCTCATAGACATCAAACAGATAGACGTTCTTCAGCAGTTTGCCGCCTGTTTCAAATGCGGCACGTGCCAAGTCTGCGAACTGCACGCTCTTGTCCACGAGCAGGGCAAAGTCACGCTTCACTTCGGGGAACTTCGGCAGGTCGTTGATGACAGGTTTGTATTGTTTGTTCTGCTTGAGCAGTTCGCGCCAGTACAGGTCGGCGAAATAAACAGGATTGTCAATGTCAAACTGCTTGAGCAGCGGTTTGGCAACGATAGCCATGTAACCGAGCACTTTGCCGTTCTGTGCCTTGATAACCAGTCCGTCCGAGAAGCATTGCGCTATTCCGCAGCACGTGTCACCGTTCGGGTCAATAGCCGGTTCCATTACAAGACGATCCATATTCACGCCTAACCGGCGCAATACGTTGTTCACGTATGCATGCAGTTGGTAGAAGGTCGTTTTTTCGTCCTTCAGCACCCAGCTTTGCAGGGTCTTGTTACCGGTCAGCCACATTCCGAGGTGCGGTTCTTCGCTGTAGGCGGCAATAGGTTCTTTGTCTTCGGTCACTTTGGACTTGTCGCAATGGTAGCAGTTGCCGAATTCATAGAATTTCAGGTCGGCGTTTTTGCGATTGGCATTGCGCTGAATAGACTCCAATCCGCCAAACAGCAGGGTCTGCCGCATTACAGCCAAGTCTTGTGACAGCGGATTCTTTATCTTGACGCAACTATCCAGCCATGTGCCGTTCTGGTAGTATGCGACTTTGGTCAGGCTGTTGTTTAATATCTCGTTGAATCCCTGAGCGGACAACTGCTCCGAGATACGTTTCTGCAGTGCTTCGGGATTCGGTTTCGGGTTATACGAAAGACTGGTGTTCAGTTTCTCGGGGAACTCGACATTGTCATAGCCGTAAATGCGCAGAACATCCTCCACCACGTCGCATTCACGCTGTACATCCACACGGTAACGCGGCACTTCCAATTGCCATACGTTTCCGTTCTTGCCTGCAATCTTGATTTCAAGCGACGCAAGAATATTCTCTACCACCTCTTCGCCGATTTCTTTGCCGATAAGGCTGTATGCGCGGTCCATGTCGAACTCCACTTTCCACGGCTCGAAGTTTCCGCTCTTGACATCGGCGACATTCATTGCGATTTCACCGCCTGCCACTTCCTGAATCAGCAGGGCGCAGCGCTTTAATATATATAAGGTATTGTTCGGGTCACAACCACGCTCAAAGCGGAATGAAGCGTCTGTTGACAACTGGTGCCGTCTGGCGGTCTTGCGGATGGAAACGGGATCGAAGTAAGCGCTCTCAAGGAACACGTTCTTGGTCTGCTCTGTCACGCCGGAATCCAATCCGCCGAATACACCGGCGATACACATCGGCTCGCGTTCGTTGCAAATCATCAGGTCGGCGGCAGAGAGTGTATGTTCGTTGCCATCCAACGTAATGAACTTTGTGCCTTCCGCAACGTTCTTGACGATGATATGCTGTCCGGCAATCTTGTCCGCATCAAAGGCGTGCAGTGCCTGTCCCATTTCGTGCAGCACGAAGTTTGTCACATCCACGATGTTGTTAATCGGTCGCAGCCCGATGGTGGTCAGTGCTTTTTTCAGCCAGTCCGGCGATTCCTTGACGGTCACACCTTTGATGCTTACGCCTGAATACCGCGGACAAGCGTCGCTGTTCTCCACGCTAATTGCAATGGGCAACGCATTAGTCTGCACGGCGAACGCACTTACATCAGGTTTGGTCAAAGCAATATTCTGACCATGCGCCTTGTAATACGCATACAGATCGCGTGCCACGCCGTAATGGGAAGCACCGTCATTGCGGTTGGGCGTTATATCAACCTCAATCACATAATCATCTTCCAGATGGAAATACTCTTTGGCGGGCAGACCGACAGGCGTGTCTGCGGGCAGCACCATGATTCCGTCGTGCGATGTGCCAACACCGATTTCGTCTTCGGCGCAAATCATTCCGAGACTTTCCTCACCGCGTATCTTGCCGCGTTTGATGGTGAAGTGCTCGTCTCCGGAATACAGCACCGTTCCGATGGTAGCCACGATGACTTTCTGTCCGGCAGCCACGTTTGGTGCGCCGCAAACGATTTGCAGCGGCTCTTCGTCCGGAGCAATGCGGGTGGTGGTAATGTGCAGGTGGTCGGAATTGGGGTGGGGGATGCAGGTCACCACTTCACCAACTACCAATCCTTCCAGACCGCCTTTGATGGATTGTACTCTCTCTACTGTTCCGACTTCGAGACCGATGGAAGTCAGATGTTTTGCTACGGTTTCAGCATCTTCTTCGAGTGCGATGTACCGTTTCAGCCAGTTGTAAGATATATTCATTGCTATCTAAATTATCCTTTTTGCTCTACGAGATGGTTTTATTATTTATAGGTGTGGTATCTACGTCAACGGGTTTGCGTGTCTTTCCGCTTGCGCAAAGGATTGTTGCCGGATTGATAAGCGTGGTGGACGCTTGGGGAGAAACATAAACTTGTTTCATGGCTTATTGTAGTTTCTGCCCCGCGGCGTTATAGCGATTATCGTCCGTGTAAATAATCAACTGTCCGTCTTGGAACACTTTGGTGTTTTGCGGGTAGGATGGTGTAACGGTCTGTACGTCCGTTGTCACCTCTTCCACGTTGCTTATTTTCAGGATTTTCCGTCCCGGGATGTAGGCGGGTCCTTCGGGGTTGGTGCTAACCTCACTCATATCCACGTATGCGCGGTATTGAAGGAGCGTGACGTCAGTTCCGGCTTTGGTGAAGCGGTTTTCAAAGGTCACATACTTGCCCTCACCCACGGTAATATCCTCAAACACGCCGTACACACCGTTTCCGTCATTGCCTGCCGTTGTTTCCTTGCCGCTGTAATGGCACACGAGTCCTTCACTTCCCGGCTCTGGCACGTAGAAATAGGGTTTACCAGCCTGCAACACTCCTTGATGCTCCTGCAGATAGATGTTTACCGGATCGCCGTTGGTGTCCACTTCTTTGTAGAGCATAGTGTAGAAGGTTGCGCCCGAATAATCGTTGATTTGGTAGGGATAGCAAAGTGAATTGAGGTTCATGTGCGGATGAGCGCGTTGGAAGGTGTGGGCAGCCACCCACTCATTTTTGGCTGCGTCCAGTTGGTTCTTGAACTGTGGGTGGTTCATTGCAATATCAAAAGCTATTTCACCCAACTTCTTACCGTCAATCACATCTGTATTCCAGTGTGCGCCCAATAGCAGTCGGCAATGTACCCACTCGTCCATCATATTCCTGATGGCAATGGAGTCTGCGGGGTCGATATAAACCATGCACTGTTTGAATAGTCCTGCAAAATAGCCGTGACCGGAGGGGTAGGAAGTGGCATCGTTGCGGTCAACAGCATATTTTTTGCCTTTGTAATAAAAACCGAAATACTTGTATGGTCTTGGTCTTGTCCGATTCTCTGTATTAGCCTCTTTCATTGCCACACACATTTCCCATAATGCATTCATTTCGGGATAATCGGTGGTATTGTGCGTTTTCGTTACAGTATATTTGCCGGCAGATTTGCGTGTCAATGTCACATCGATAAACGGTGTGTTCATAACACTGTCTGCCGAAACGCGGTAGAGTGCAAAATAGTATTGTTCATTCATGTTTGCCCAAGCGGAATCCCAACATTCCTCTTTTACCGGGTCAAATCTATTCCCGATTACTTTGTAATAGAAATACTTGGTGGAATCATCCAACCAAATCGGTGAACCCACTTCGGGAGGACCGGGTAAGTAAGCTTCTTTAGTCGGAAGGGCGGCTACGAGCGCTTCGTCCAACGTGATTGCTGCATAACTGCCGATAAATGTCGCTGCCAACAGGGCAACCAAAACGAATAATTTCTTCATACTATTTCATTAAAATTTATTGCGCCGCAAAAGTACTGCTTTTTTTTCATATGTGCAAAAAAAAATGCAATTTTCACGAACTTTTTTAAAACCTTGCGGTTACCCTGACGTTACCTTGAGGTTAGAGACCTTTTTGCGTGTCGGTTGCGTCCCGGCTGGGACTCGAAAATGTGAAATCCAAAAGAAGCTTAAGAGATGCTTAACATATGTTCTTATGCCACCACTTTTTTTACGCTGGCGGTGGCAGCGGGGGTTATATCGCTTGCGCGAGATACTCGTCACCCATTAAATATAAGCCTGTTGCGGGATCATGAAGGTCTTTGCTTAATGAAGATGTATAGAACAACTCAAACGCACGGGAAGCACTAATGCCCTTCCGCTCGCTGATGCGTGTTACTACACGACCTATCTTATCTGCTTCCAGAAATTAGCGAAAAAAATAGGAAGATTATACAAATTTTTCATTATGGTCTTGCACATTCAAATTTTTTTTTGTACCTTTGCGCGCTAAATCGCAAACAACCGTGGGATATGCGGCTACTATAGGATTTTTTGACGGTGTGCACAAGGGACACCGGTTTCTGCTTGGCGAACTGCGCCGCATAGCGGCGGAGAACGGCTTGCAGAGTGCCGTCATTACTTTTGACGAACATCCGGAAAACGTGCTCGGAAGAAACGCTTCCTTTGCATCCAAACCGCTACTGACAACCACGGAGGAAAGGACAAAATTGCTGAAAGAAGCCGGTATAGACGAGTTGTTCCTCTTTCACTTCGATGTGATTCAGCAAATGACCGCTGCGGAGTTTATGCGCGTGGTACACGACCGCTGCGGCGTGGAAATACTGCTAATGGGCTATGACCATCAGTTCGGTAGTGACCGCCTGACCGAGTTCGCCGATTATGCAGCACTTGGCAAAGAAATCGGTTTGCAAATTGTCGCCGTGTCCGAAGCGCCGGATGGAGCAGTGTCTTCCTCGAAGATCAGGAAAGCGTTGCTTGCAGGCGAAGTGGCGCGTGCGAATGATATGTTAGGCTATGCCTACACGCTGTCCGGCACGGTGGTGCATGGCAACGGAGTAGGGCACACAATCGGTTTTCCGACCGCGAATATACAACCTGACGCCTGCAAGCTTGTTCCCGCTTCCGGCGTGTATGCTGCGGAAGGAGCGTTAGTAAACATCGGCACGAACCCGACCGTGGGCAATGACCATATGACCATTGAGGCGTATTTTCCGGATTATCATGGTTCGGATTTGTACGGACAAACCGTAACGCTGCGGCTGTTACGAAGAATCCGCGACGAAAAGAAGTTTGCCTCGTTGGACGAACTGAAAACCCAAATACAAACAGACCTTAAATCTATTAAACAATATGAAGAATAAATCCTATCCCGCATGGATTGACATGCATTTACATTTGGACGGGTCCATCTCGCTGAAGACGACCCGCAAACTGGCAGGAATGCAAGGCATTTCGCTGCCCAAATCCGATGATGTACTCAAGCAAACCATGCAAGTAATGAAGGGCTGTCACAGCCTGAACGAATACTTGGAGCGTTTCTCGTTGCCTTGTTCGCTGCTGAACATCCGCGAGGCTTTGTATCTGTGTACGTTCGAACTCTTGGACGAACTGTATGCGCAGGGACTCCAGTACGCCGAGGTGCGTTTTGCGCCGCAAAAGTCCTGTGCGGACGGAATGACGCAGTATGACGCGGTGAAGATTGTGCTGCGTGCAATAGATGATGCTCCTATTCCCTGCGGACTGATTTTGAGCATGATGCGCGGAGACGATAATCACGCGGAAAACATGGAAACCATTGATGTCGCGCGGCAGTTCCACGGGAAAGGTGTTGTGGCGGTTGATTTGGCAGGTGCGGAAGCGCTATTTCCCACGCACACGTTCCAAAAGGAATTTGAAACTGTACGCAAAGCAGGTGTGCCGCTGATTGTTCACGCCGGTGAAGCCGCAGGTCCCGAAAGCGTGCGCGAAGCGGTTATGGCAGGTGCTGTGCGGATAGGTCACGGTGTGCGGTCGTTGGAGGATCCGGAAGTGGTGAAACTGCTTGTGGAGCGCAAGATAACGCTGGAACTGTGTCCGACGAGCAACCTGAACACCGGCATATTCAAGTCCTACGAGGATTACCCGTTGCGGCGGCTGCTTGGCGCAGGCGTGCGCGTGTGTATCAATACGGACAACATGACGGTCAGCAACACCACTTTGCGCGAAGAATGGCAACATATGATGGACGCCTTCAAACTGACAGACGCCGAGATAGCGCACATCGTGCGGGACACGGTTGACGCGTCATTCGCGCCGGAACAGGTCAAACAGGAGATATTGAAACAATTATAAACAATTATGGTGCATGATTTGTATATTCTGATGATTACTGCAGGTGTAGTAAGCCTGCTGTTCAAACTGCTGAAGCAGCCGGTCGTACTCGGCTACATCGTAGCAGGTATTCTGGTTGGTCCGAATCTGTTTGGCGAGGACATTGTCAGCCACGAGAACGTGGAAGCCTGGGGCAACATCGGTGTGCTGTTTGTGCTGTTCTGCATCGGTCTGGAGTTCCGTCTGAAGAACCTGTTTGCAAGCGGCAAAGTGGCGGTAGTAGGTGCAGCGACCATTATTGTCGGCATGTTGGTGTTAGGTTACGGAGTCGGGCGTTTCGCGTTGTTGGACAACATGAACTCACTCTTTTTGGCAGCAATGCTTTGTATGTCCAGTACAACCATTGTGATGAAAGCAATCGATGAAGCAGGTTTGAGCAAGGCGCGTTTCGTGAAGGGCGCAACCAGTATCCTTATCTTCGAAGACATCGTAGCTGTGGTGCTGTTGGTGTTGCTGTCCAGTATTGCGGTCAAGAACAGTTTCGATGGCGTTGAGCTGCTGAAGAAAGTCGGTGTGCTTGCTGTGACGCTTGCGGTATGGTTTATCTGCGGTATTTTGATTATTCCGACCTTGCTCCGCAAAGTACGTCCTTACCTCAATGACGAGACACTGATTATCCTTGCGTTAGGTTTGTGCTTGGGCATGGTATTGACGGCGGAAGAAGCCGGATTCAGCAGTGCTCTTGGCGCATTCGTAATGGGTATGGTCTTGGCGGAAACGTTGGAAGCGCATCGCATAGAACATCTCATGGCACCGCTCAAAAACGTGTTCGCGGCGATTTTCTTCGTCTCTGTGGGTATGATGATCAATCCTTCGTCGTTAGTGACTTATTGGTCATCCATATTGTTTGTTTCCGTAGTCATCATCATCGGAATGATTGTCTTCGGCACTTTAGGTTGCTGGTGGGGCGGTGAGACGTTCAAGGACTCCATGCTGACAGGCTTCTCGTTCGTGCAGATTGGTGAGTTCTCCTTCATCATCGCAGCGTTAGGCAGCAAACTCGGCGTGACAGACCCTGCCATTTACCCGATTATCGTTGCAGCCAGTGTGCTGACAACTTTCCTCACACCGTATATAATGAAGGCAACCGTGCCGTGTTATAACTTCCTGTACAAACATGCCTCACCGCGTTTCCGCAGCAAAATTGACAAACGCGAACAAGAGGTGGCATTGTCGGAGCAGGCAACAACCGGCTCGCCCGAGACAAGCTTGCAAGCTCATGCAGAGAAGGTGAATCACGCCTTGCGGCATACTATTATCACCAAGCGTGTTGTCAATCTTTTCTTTACGAACATGAGTGAGAACGATAAAAAAGTTGAAAACCATGAATAAATTTTACGCATTGATTGCCGCAGTGGTGTTCGGCGCAGCCACTGTAATGGCGCAGAGTGACCACATCGCTGACGGACTGGCTTCAGTCGCCGCAATAGCCGGTGAGACAGGTTCAATGGAAGACAGCATTATCGTAGCCGCACCTGCCGAGGAAGTGCCTCTGTGGAAGCAGAAACTCTATTACGGTTACAACTTCGACATCTACTATCACCACGATTCGAAGACCGACAAGAAAGAAAACGGATGGTCCATTGCCATCACGCCTGAAATAGGCTGGAAACTGAAGGAGCGCATCTATTTTGGACTGCGTTTCGGCGGATCGTTTAAGGACACGTACACGACCTATACGAATTCGTTTACGGGACTGGACGGCAAAACGTACAAGGAGGAGGAGAATCTGCGTGTGATGCACGGCTCTTGGGAAGCGGCTCCGTATGTGCGTTATCGCCTGAAGTCCTTGTTTAACGACAAAGTCGGCATTTGGCTGGAGGCGCACTTATACACAGGCATGGATTTCCCGCGTGTGAAGGATGGCGTTGTACAAGGCACCGATTACGACGGCTTGAAGCAAAGCGTGACCTACGGCGCACAGATTTCGCCGGTGATTACCTATCAGTTCAGCAAAAAGAAATCGTTCCAGATGTTCTTCTCCATCATGAGCTTCGGCTATAGCGGAACAACCCGTTTCTATGAGAATCCTGTTGAAGGAGGTCATCGCGAATACACGAACGATGTCATCATTTTCTCGGGTAAACTGACCAACTTGCTTGCCAATCAGTTCACGCCTGGTTTGTATGGCTTGAAATTCGGAATCCAGCGCAGTTTCTAAGTGGGCAAAACAAGTCTGTGGTGGAAGGTTCCGCTTGCTGTGGCAGGTTCTGCAACAGGAGTGGCTTTGGTGCTGCTTGCAGTAGCGGCAAGTGTGCTCTATGTGCCTCCCGTACGCAATGCGGCGATGGACACAGGCATTGCCATCGCAAGCAAGCAAACCGGCATGGACATCGACCTCGGACGGCTTTATCTCTCGCCGTTTCACCAGTCTCCGATAACTCTTTACCGCGCTTGGAAAGGCAAAGAGGATTTGCCTGTGTCGGTGGAGATTGACAGTCTCTTTGTCGGTCACCGCGGACAGGACACTCTCATTTATGTTCATGCCCTGCGTCTGCATGCAACCGCGCTCACTTCCAGCAGCGAAGCGGTCTCACAGCAAAGCGGTCTCACTTCTATCCCGCCAATTCGCGTGGACGAACTTAGTCTGGACAAAACCACTTTCCATTCCGACAGTTTGATAGAAGCCGTGGGTGTGAATGTCATCGTGGACAGATTGGAGACCTCAAGTCCGCAACTGATGATTGCCGAAGGCAAGTATCCGCTGCACGGACTCCGTCTTTCCGGAGCGGATGTGGCAATAGACCTGCGTGAAACGCCGCCGGACACTACGGCGCAGGATTCAACACCGCTGTTATTGGCATTCGATCTTCCGGATGCCGAGTTGCGTGACATACATTTCGCGCTGACGCCTCTGGGAATTGACATCCGCACGGCGCATCTGGCAACGAAATCGTTGATAGACGTGGGCGCCAACCTCTATGACGTGAAGCGCCTGAATGTAGGCGATTTCGCGTTTTCTCTTGGCGAACTCCGTATTCCCGTGGACACTATTCACGGCGATGCCCGCGTCAACTTGGCGGACAATCTCATCACCAGTCGCGGCTTGCATGTACGTTCGGACGAACTGGGTGCCAAAGCCGACCTCTATGCCACGCAAATGAACCTCGAAACCATGCGCGTGGATGTTTCTGCCGACGCGGAATACCAGGGCAGCAAAGCAAACCTCCGCGCGTCCTACGACATCGACGACGAAGCCTATAATGCCACGATACAAGTTGACCGCGTCAACCTCAGTCCTTTCCTGAAGGACAGCATACCGGTGATTATTGCCGGCGAAATAAATGCCGAAGGCAAGGGCATTGACCCGTCCTCTCCGGCAATGAAGAGCAAGGTGCATCTCCACCTCACGGACGCGGTGTATGACAACATCACCGTCTCCGGAATCACGCTGGACGCCGAATTGGCAAACAAGACGGTTGATGGTAAACTTCATCTGCCTGTCGCCATGAAGGACAAGGATTTGCGTGTGCGCGCACAGACCGAACATCAGTTCCGCGTCTCGGACTTCATGAAGCCTGAAAGCATGGCGGTGGACTACCACGCGCAGATGCACAATGTGCGCACGAAGGTCGCCGGAAACACGTTTAATGCCGATAACCTGCGGTTGGATTTTGCCACGGACAAAGCCACCTCCTTGAATCTGGCGACCGAAGGACTGAACCTCACCGCCAATAGTCCGATGCACGTACTGAAACTCGTGGACAACATACAACCTTTGCTGACCGCACTCGCCGATTCAACCGTTATGCAACCGCTCACATCGTTGCAGGACCTCTCAATGTTGGACACCATCCGTCGTCTAATCCCCGAACTTGACCTGACAATCGGACTGACACACGGAAGCCCCGCGCAACCGCTCATTGACAGTCTGGGCTTGGACATCCGGAAGATTAGCCTTTCTCTTGCTTCCAATCCGCAACGGACAGACCTTGCGCTAAACGCTTCCACACCGGACATCAATCATCCCGAAGACAGCACAGCTTTGCGTCTGCCGCCTGCCAATGCGGCGCTGAACGTCACCATGACGGAAGGCAACACCACCGCCTTGCTCACTGCAGGAACGCACCTCACGGACGGCGCTATGAGCGTTTATGACGTGGGAGCCGATGTGGTTTTCCGCATGGACATGAACCGTTCCGGACGCGACCTCCACGCCAACGGACGACTGACGCTGGACAGTCTCTCTTTTGGCGACATGAACTTGGGCAACCACGCCATTGACATGCAGGTTTCGCCTTCACAGACATATGAGAACGCACTTCGTGCGGACGTCCAACTGGATGACATTCCGCTGGACATCGTGGATGGCTTCGTCTCGCTCAATGACCTCGCCGTGCATGGTGCTATCCGGGCTTCCGCATCCGTGGACGGATTGCCTCACAAAACGGACATCTCTGCCGAGGTGCAACCGCTCGGCGTTGCTGCCGAATACAAACCTTACGAAATATCTATTGGTCTCGGCGAAACGCCTATTGTCATGTCTCACAACCATGTGGATCTCAACGGACTGCCAATCTATGGCGCGGACAGCACGTTCCTCGCACTTTCCGGCGGACTCGACCTTGACAGCATGAAACTGGACATCACGCTTGCTGCGGACAGTTTTGCACCCGTCAAACTCACCCAGGGTGGAAAGCTTCCTGTCTATGGCGAATTGGCTACCAACATTCATGGACGTGTCACCGGTCCCTTGGATAGTATCACTGCCGACGTGGACCTCACGCTGCTGCCTGTCACCGACATTACATACCCGATCAGCAAGAAGAACCTCGCGCAGGTCAAGCCGCATGGCACCGTCAACGTCCGTTACGGAACAGCCGACGGCTCGCTCAATCTTGGTGGACGCATGAACGTGGACGAAGGATTCATCCGTTACTCGCCGAAGATTTATCCAATCATGCCTTTCCACGTCGATTCAGGCAGTCATGTTGCGTTCAACGGACATATCGGACAAACCATGCTCGATGTTTCTGCTTCGCAGAAAGTTAAAGCAAACGTCCAGTCCGAAGGCGAAGACATGCGTTCGGTGGATTTCACGACCGGCGTACGCGTCAAAGGCGTGCTCGACTCCATTGACTTCAAGAACATCGGCTTCTTCCTGGAGGCTCCGACTGATGAAATCGTCTCCGAGGAACTGGCTGCTGCCGATGAAGAACGCCGCGAAGAGATTGCGGCTGTACTGCTTGCAACGGGTATGTACATGGGCGAAAGCAATGTGGCTGCACAGCACAACGGCTACGCGCTCACCAGTATCATCAACAGCCGTATTGACGCGTCACTGACCAATTCCAAGCACGGCAAAGTCGTCGATATCAACATCAGCAGCAGCGAGAACGAACGCGCTGCAGGTACGTCGAACGATTTCGGCGTCTCACTCAGCAAGTCGTTCTTCAAAGACCGCTTCAAAATAACCGTCGGAGCTTCGATTACGGACAATCCCGAAGCCAACAATGCTGTCGGACTCTTCGGCATGGCTTCTGCCGAATATAAACTCAACAAAGACGGCAACCTCCTCTTGCGTGCCTTCACGCAGCGCGACTATAACAACATCCTCGAAGGTGACCTCCAGAAGTCAGGTCTTGGTCTGCGTGTTGCGTACGAATGGAAACGCCTCCAACTCTACCGCGAAGACTCCATCACACGCACATACGGAATTGTCGCAGATGCAGACGTCGCCTACCGCTCCAACAACAGTATCGGTCCGAACCTCACGCTCAAATCTTCCGTCAGGAACCTTATGGGACACAACGAGACATTCTCTGTCAAAGGCTACGGTGCCTATTATTGGGCACTCCGCAAACGCCATCCCGGTGACCCGAAAAAGTCCGATACCTACAAACTCGGCGTGGATGCGGCTCTTATCTTTCCTTACCTGCATTGGGCGGGAGACGACAATCCCGATGGCGATACGCGTTACCGCATCGGTTACGGCTACGAGAACATCGCAGGTGGCTACGGTGTGCATAAGATATCAGGCTCACTCACGTATTTCTTCCGCTCGCCGCATAACAAATTCATCACGCATGCTTTCACGCCTTTCTCGCTATCTGTCGTTCGCATGAAAGCAGAATCCGATTCCTTGCTCAGCAAGGTCGCCGAGTACCCGCAACTCATCAAACTGCTCGCATCCAATGAGTTCGTTCCTTCTGTCGGATACGAGTTCACCTATAACAACTACCGCTCCAAAAGACCCGTCAATACCATGCTTGACTTGGAGTTCAAAGAAGCGGGAAACCTCATCAATGCCATCTACTGCCTCTTCGGATCTAAATGGAATGACAAAGACAAACCGCTCGGAAATGTCACCTTCAACCAGTTCGTCAAACTCTCCGCGGAACTCCATAACAAGTTCAACCTCACCGACAAAGTCTGTATCGCGACGCGCATATATGCCGGTGCAAACATCCCGCTTGGCAATTCTGTCGAATCACCGCTTTCAGAATGTTTCTATACCGGCGGACCAAACAGTCTCAGAGCATCTGCACCATATGCATATGGTCCCGGTAACTTTTATAGCTTCAAGTACAACCAGAACTTCTTCCACTCCGGAGACGTCAAACTCGAAGCCAACTTCGAACTTCGCTTCCCGATTGTCTGGAAACTCTACGGTGCAGTTTTCGTCGATGCCGGAAACGTATGGAACTTGCATAACGCCACCGCTATCTTGACTGATGATGCCTATGCCCAGTACGCCAACTGGATGGAACTGCACGAAGAACTCTATGACGGTATCATCGACAATCCTGAACTTGCCAAACAGATTGCACTTGGCACCGGTACAGGATTCCGCTTGGACATTGACGGATTGGCGATCCGACTTGACATTGGTGTAGGCATTCATGCACCTTACCAAACCTATAAATACGACAAAGATCGCAAACCCGACCTCTCACAACCTATCACCACCTACTACAACATCCCTTCTGCCCTTGATGCCATCCGCATCAACTTCGGCATCGGCTATCC